>JAIOPR010000176.1 GCA_021413805.1 Planctomycetota bacterium | reverse complement strand
GGAGGAGTACAAGAACATCAAGAACGAGCAGGAAACGGACAAGGTGAACTATCCCTGCGGGTCGTTCTTCCAGTTCTCGTGCTACGGCGAGCACAAGAAGTACGGCGGATCGCGTTACCTGCGGATCATGATGTGCAAGCGCGACAGCAAGGACACCTACCAGTTCGAGGTTTCCAGCGCGCCGGGCGAAGAGAAGATGGACGAGAAGCATTCCGGCCTTGAGATCGAGACGATCCTGAAGTCGATCAAGTTCTACGAAGTGAAAAAGAAGTAGGCTCCGCTGACCAGAACCCCGCCCTCGCGGCGGGGTTTTTTTTTAGGGAAAACGGGACGAGGAAGATGATCCCCGCCGACCCGCTATCGATTCCGGTCTCCGGCCCGATCGACGCGGACGTCCGCGTCCCGGGCTCGAAGTCGTGGACCCAGCGGGCGCTCTGCATCGCCGCGCTCGCGAACGGCGAGTCGGTGATCCGCGGGTGGGGCGACAACGACGACGTGCGGCGGTGCGCGGAAGCGGTGGCGGCGCTCGGCGCGAAGGTCGAGAGTTCGCCCGCCGAGATCAGGGTCACGGGACCGGCCGAGGCCCAGAAAGCGGAACTCTTCCTGGGGGGCAGCGGCACCGCCCTCCGTTTCATGCTCGGGCTGTGCGTCGCGCTTCCCGGCGACTTCACGCTCGACGGCGACGCACGCCTCCGCGAGCGGCCGATCGGCGACCTCGCGCGCGCCGCCAGCCACCTCGGCGCAGCGATCCGCTGGCTCGGGAAGGAGGGTTTCCCGCCGCTTCGCGTGTCGAGTTTCGGGCTGGCGCCGAAGAGTGTGCTGGTGGAGGCGGGCGTGTCGTCGCAGTTCCTGTCGGCGCTGCTGATCGCCGGGGCTGCTGTCGAGTCACCGGGGCTGCGCGTGAAGGCCGCGGGAGAGATCGCTTCGGCGTCCTACGTCGAAATGACCGTCGAGGCTCTTCGGAAATTCGGCGTCCGCGTCCACGCTTCCGCGGGGGACTGGAACGTGATCGGGCCGCCGCGGGCGACGGAATTCGCGGTCGAGCCGGACGCGACAGGGGCGAACTATTTTTTCGCGGCGGCGGCGGCGACGGGCGGGAGGGTGCGGGTTGCGGGGATTTCGCGGAAGAGCCTGCAGGGGGACGTGGAGTTCCTGGGGGTGCTGGAGCGGATGGGGTGCGGGGTTTTCGAGGATGCCGGCGGTGTCACGGTGCGCGGCCCTTCGGCGCTGAAAGGCGTGGAGGCGGACTTTTCTCGGATGCCGGATTCCGCCCAGACCTTTGCGGTGCTTGCGGCGATGGCGACGGGGGAGAGCCGGGTGCGGGGGGCGACGAACCTGCGCGTGAAAGAGACGGACCGGCTCGCGGAGACGGCGGCCGAGCTGCGCCGCCTCGGCGCGGACCTCGATATCCACGAGGATGGGTGGACGATCCGGCCGCGTCCGCTCCGTGGCGCCACGATTTCCACCCACGGGGACCACCGCATGGCGATGTCGTTCGCCCTCGCCGGCCTGCGGCTCCCCGGGGTCGCTGTAGCCACTCCCGGCGTTGTCGCCAAGTCTTTTCCCTCTTTCTGGGAGCTTTTCCGCTCCACCCTCGTAATTCCGCAGCAAAAAGAATCTTGAACCACCCCACCGCCGATGTTACTTTCATACCTGTAAGCCCTATATCGGGGGGGGACCCCGAGTCCTGCCTATCCGGAGGCCGCATGAACCGCCTGAACGTCTTCCTGACCGGAATCCTCGCTGGCGCCGTCCTGGCCACGCTTGGGTTCGTCCTTTCCCGCGCCGATCGGCCCGCTTACGCGGAAGCCAACGGCGAAGCCGGCGGCGGGCTCATCCTCGCCACGCCGTCGTCCTCTTCGGCCGACCTGGGGGCTCTGATCTACATCCTCAAGACGCAGCCGCCGGAAGACGCGACGCTCTCGGTCTACAAGGTCGAGCAGGGCAAGACGCTCACGCTGATCGCCGTCCGCCGCGTCGTCTGGGATCTGAAGGCCTACGATTTCAGCTCGAACGGCAAAGGCCTTTCCGTCGAGGAAGCCCAGAAGGCGATCGAAGAAGCCGAGAGGAAGCGCAAAGAGAAGGAAGGCAAGAAGTAGTTTCCCCCACACGCACCGGCCCCAACCGCCGATAGGAGACCTTCCCCGATGGCAGACTATTTCAGCTTTGAAGACGTGCTCGGCGAACTCGCCCTCGATGAGGACGAGCTCAAGAGAATGGTGTCCGAGGGCGAACTGCGCGCCTTCCGCGACGAAAACAAGATGAAGTTCCGCAAGGACGACGTCGAGTCCCTCAAGAAGGGGCGCGTGACGGAGCCCACGATCATCCTGCCGGCGGGCGGCGGAAGGTCGGCCCCCAAGCAGGCCGACACGGGCGAAACCATCCTGGACATGGATAACGTGTCCTCGGGCGGCGTCGACGAGACCGCGCTTCCTCAACTGGACGGCGGCTCGCAGGGGAATGACAAGGAAGAAACGGTTTCGGGCGACACGACGGGCATCACCGAAGAGATGATCTTCGATGACAGCGACCTGACCGTGGCGAACGAAGGGCCGAAGAGCGGCGGGATGGAGACGGAGGAGACATTCATCGAGGGCGAGGGCAAGACCGGCCTCACGACCGAGCCGCTTCAGTTCGACGAAGCTGCCGAGGGTGCGGCGACGGTGCAGGAGCCTTCTGTGAAGCCGTCGAAGCGGAGCGGGCTGCAGGATTCGGTGCAGCCGGCGCAGCGTGGCGGGGCGATGATGGTGGCGGTGTCGCCGATCCAGTCTCACCCGGTGCTGACGGCGGTGCTTTGCCTCTCGGCGGTGTTCCTCGGGCTGATGGGCGCGGTGCTTCTCGACAACATCCGGATCGTGACGGACAAGGACGAGGCGCGCATCAACAAGCCGAGCGAGTTCGCGGGCGGGCTTGCGAAGACGGTGGTGGGGACGTTCGGGTTCAAGGAGATCGAGACCGACCTGAACAACCTGATGACGGGCAAGACGCCGGCGCCGGCTCCGGCCAAGTAAAGAACGGATTCAACAGAGGCCGCCCGGTGACCCCGGGCGGCCTTTTTTATTTGAAGAGGCTGCGATTGTGAAGCGGGCGGCGACGATCTGCGGAGCGGGTATCTGCGCTGCGGCCTCGTTTGCGGCCGTGTGGGCGCTTCTGGTCGCGTTTTCCGGATGCTCCAGTATCCAGCCGATCGCCATCGGCCCGAGAATTCCGCCGCAGCCGCCCGGGCTACCGCGCCACCGGATGATCCTCTCGGCGGTCGGGGACGACATGATCGCCGTCGTCCACGGTTGCGAGGGGGCTGAAGCGGTGGCTTTGTACCGCGTCGAGCCATCGAAAGGGCTGTCGCTCCTAGCCGCCCGGAACATCCACTGGGATCTCATGGCCTACGATTACAACTCGAACGGCAAGGGCATTCGAGTCGCGACCGCCCAGGCAGCGATTGAGGGCGCGATGAAGCAGCGCAGCGAGAAGTACCGGGGGCTGATGGATGAGAACTGGAAGCGCCTGGCGGAGCAGGAGAACCGAGCCCGCGCGCTGAACGAGGAAGAAGCCCAGCGCCTCCGCGATCGCGAAGCCAACCCGCCGCCGCTTCCCGAGCCGAAGTAGTTTTTCACTCGCCGCTCGCCACTCGCCGCACTCACTCGGCAGTAACTCGCGGAATATTCGCCGGATTCGGCAGATTTCTCCTCAACCCGCCCTTCCACCCCCGCCGATAGGAATGCAGGCCCTTTCAGGAGAGGGGGCCAGCCACTTCGCTCGGCCAGTCCGGACCCGTGGGGCGCGACGTCCCGGGGAAAGGCGGCCGCAAACTTGAGAGGAGCCTGCCATGCGCAAGCCGTTCATCGCGTTCTGCGGCGCTGCCGCCTTTGCTGTTGCCGGAAGCGGATGCGTTTCGATGGCCGAGTACGACGACCTGAAGGCGCGGTATTCGGCGGTTGCCGAGTCGAACCAGCGCCTGAAGGAGGATTTGGGGCGCGAGAATGCGAACCTCCGGCTGCAGGTTGAGACCGGGTCGGCGCACCTCGAGACGAGCAAGGTCATGCTCGACGCGACGAAGAACGAGCTGGATGCGGCCAAGGCGATCGCCGCCGAGATCCGCGACAAGTTCGCGAACCTCGTGCCGCCGTCCGGTTCCAACAGCAGCGACAGCGACATCCACATCGAGGGCAACTGGATCCGCCTTTCGGGCGAAGTGCTCTTCGATGCGGGCAAGACGGAGATCAAGGCCTCGGGCAAGCAGCTCCTGCTCGGGATCGCGAAGGAACTGAAGGAGAAGGGGATGTTTGTGCAGATCGACGGCCACACGGACACCGACCCGATCAAGCGCAGCGTCGGCAAGTTCCCGACGGGCTCGAACTTCGAGCTCGGCGCGGAGCGCGCCCTCGCGGTGACGATGCTCCTCCAGAAGGAGGGCGGGATCGACGCCTCCAAGCTGCACCTGACGAGCTGGGGCGAGTACCAGCCGGCCGAGGCGGGCAACAAGCGCAAGAACCGCCGCGTCGAGATTCGCTTCAGCGAAACCGACACGTACCAGACGGGCGGCGAAGTGAAGGCCGAGAAGTAACGCACAACGGAAGCCAGATCGGGCCCCGGGGGGAGGAGCGACCCCCCGGGGCTTTTTTATTTCGGGTTGACGGTGAAGTCGCGCCGGAGATCCATGTCCTCGACGAGCGCCTTGAGCGCCTCGGCCGCGGCTTTCCGGGCGGCGTCCCGGAAGTTCATCTGGCTTTCGTGCACGCCGCGATATTCCCTTTCTCCCGCGGGGCCGGCCACTTTGATCCAGAATTCGGCGTGGGACCCCTGCGAGGCCGACCGATCCTCGAGCATGACCCGCGAGATTCCGATCTTCAGGACGGCCCCTTCGGCCTCCTCCGCCCCGAGTTCCTTCATGTCGTCCGCGAGCGTCTTCGCGAGGAACGGGTTCCATTCGGCCGGGTCGAACTCGTACGTGACAGCGCCAGGGGCACTGCTGACGGCCGGGCCGGCGGGAAGCGCCTCGACCTTGAAGCGGGTTCCTTTCCACGACGCCTTGGTCGTGTAACTTTCGCGCAGCCCGGGTTCGACGCCGTAAGTGCATCCGGCGAGGGCGAGCAGGGCCGCGAGCAACAGGTTTTTCATGAGCCGAACACCTCCGCCGTGAAAATTTCGATCTTCGCACTTCCATCCCGCCACGCCGTGCGTGGCAGGCCCGCCTTGTCGCAACACGCTTCCAGGAACTGCTCCACATTCCACCCGTTTTCGGTCGCCACCTGGGGGAGGAGGAGGCCGCGGCGCGGGCCGCGGGACAGGACGACGCCATGAAGTCCCGGGCGGACCGAAGAGGCTTCGGCGGGCGCGATCGCACTGAGGACCGAGATTTCGATCGAGAGCGCGGCGGCCTCCACGGGAGTGACGGGTTCAAAGCGCGGATCGGAGATCGCGGCCTCCCGGGCGGCCGCCCGCACGGTTTCGTGGAGGGGGTTCTTCGCCTCGATGTAGCCGATGCAGCCGCGAAGGCCGCCGTCGGGATCGCGAAGAGTCACGAAGGCGCCCGCGAGCGCGGCGAGGGCGGGCGCCCCCGCAGGGACGGGCGGCGCAAGTGCGCCCGTGGATGCCGCGCGCACGGTGGCGCGGGCGAGATCCAGCAGGGCGGTGCGGTCGGCGGCGGCGAGCATGGGCCGGAGTCTAGGGGGCACCGCGCGGACTGAGAATGGATTTCCCGCGGCCTGTTTGCCACGAACTCCCGTTCTTGCGCCACTCCCGCGACCGGGCTACCCTCCCCGCCGTTTCAACCTTTCACGGAGCTACACCATGAACTGGGATTTCGGCGCACTCATGACGGCCGAGGGCCTCACCGCGCTCCTGACGCTGACGGTGATGGAAATCGTCCTCGGCATCGATAACGTCGTCTTCATCGCCATCCTCGTCGGCAAGCTGCCCGCGGACCAGCGGGGCCTCGCGCGCCGCATCGGGATGTCCCTCGCCCTCATCTGCCGCCTCGGCCTCCTCTTCTCGATCTCCTGGGTCATGGGGCTCACGAAGACCCTCTTCAACATCAGTTTTCTCCACGCCCCGATTACCGGGAAGAGCCTCATCCTGATCGGCGGAGGCCTCTTCCTCATCGCTAAGGCCTCGACGGAGATCTACCACAAGCTCGAGGGGGAGGACCACGAGGAGAAGCCCGGTGTGGCGGGGAAGGGATCGATGGTCGGGCTGATCGTGCAGCTGATCCTGCTCGACCTGGTCTTCTCGCTCGATTCCGTCATTACCGCGGTCGGGATGGCGCAGAGCATCCTCATCATGGTCATCGCGATGCTCGTGGCCGTCTGCGTAATGATGGCCGCCGCGGGACCGATCGGCGAATTCGTCCTCCGTCACCCCAGCGTCAAGATCCTCGCGCTGTCGTTCCTCAACCTGATCGGCGTCATGCTGTTCGCGGAGGGACTCGGGAGACACGTCGAGAAGGGGTACATCTACTTCGCCATGACCTTCTCGCTGCTCGTCGAGGTCCTCAACATGCGCTTCCGCAAGAAACACAAACCCGTCCAGCTTCACGACAACACGCAGATCCTGCGGCGGAAGCCCGTTTGATGCGCGTCGTCTTCGCGGGGACGCCGGAGTTTGCGGTGCCGTGCCTGCGGGCGCTGGCCGCGGCGGGGCATGTCGTGCCGCTGGTGCTGTCGCAGCCGGACCGGCCGAAAGGGCGGGGGAGAGTGCTGGAAGCGACGCCGGTGAAGGCGGCGGCGGTGGCGCTGGGGATTCCTGTCCTGCAGCCGGAAAAGATGGGGGAAGCGGCGGAGGCGATCGGCGCGGCCACCCCGGACGTGATCGTGACCGCGGCGTACGGGCAGAAAGTCCCGGGGCGTATCCTCGCGCTGGCGAAACACGGCGGGCTGAACGTCCACGCTTCGCTCCTGCCGCGCCACCGGGGGGCAGCGCCGATTGCCTACGCCATCCTGGGCGGCGACCCTGAGTCCGGCGTGACGATTTTCCGGATGGTGAAGGAAATGGACGCCGGGGCGGTGCTGCTGAAGAGCGCGATCCCGGTGCCGGACGGGTCAACGACGGCGGAGCTGGAGGCGCGGATCTCGGGGATCGCCGGGCCCGCGCTGATCGAGGCGCTTCGGCTCATCGAGAGCGGGGAAGGGCGTTTCGAGGAGCAGGACCACTCGAAGGCCACGCTGGCGCCGAAGCTCTCGAGGGAGGACGGGGCGCTGGATTTTGCGCGGCCGGCGGCCGAACTGGCGCGGCGTGTCCGGGCGATGACGCCCTGGCCGGGGGCGACGGCGGCGTTCGTGCGGCCCGGGTCTCCGCCGCTTCGGGTCATGGTGCTCGCGGCGGCCGCGGTTGAAGGGGAATTCGGGGGAGCGCCGGGGGACGTGGTGGAACTTCGCAGGGGCGCGATCCGGGTGCGGGCCGGGGAAGGGGCGCTGGACCTGCTGCGCCTGCAGCCCGACAGCCGGAAGCCGGTGAGCGCCGACGAGTTCGCGAACGGGTTCCGGCTGCGCGAAACGCCGGGCTGCCGGTTTGAAGTCGCGCAGGCTTGAGCCCCCCGGCCGTCAAGCCGCTCCGCCCCCGGCGTCGATAAAGGTGGGATGCCCGTGACCGCAGAAAGCCCCCCCTCCCAGCAGGCCGCCCCTTCCGCCGCGCCCGGCCTGATTTCCTCGGCGCGCGTCGTGTCGGCGTGCATCCTGCTGTCGCGCATCCTGGGGATGGCGCGCGACATCCTGCTCGCCGGCTTGTTCGGTGGCGGCATGGTGAACGACGCATTCGTGCTCGCGACCCTCGTCCCGAATTTGTTCCGCCGCCTGTTCGGCGAAGGCGCCCTCACGGCGTCGTTCGTGCCGACGTACGCGGAGTTCGTCGCGCAGAAGCCGCGCGCGGAAACCGACCGGTTCGTGCGCTCGGCGCTCACGATGCTCGCGCTGTTCCTGGGCACCCTGGCCGGGATCGGCATGGGCGTCTCCGCCCTCCTCGGCCACCATTTCGCCGATCCCAAGGCCCGGCTCGTCTGCGACCTCCTCGTCATCCTCCTGCCGTACATGCCGCTCATCTGCGTCGTCGCCATCGTCACAGGCATCCTCAACGTCCACCGCCATTTCCTCCTCCCCGCGCTTTCTTCCAGCGTCCTCAACGTCTTCCAGATCGTGGCGTTTTTCGCGGCGGGGTGGTTTGCGGGAAGCGAAGGCGGCAAGGCGGTCTTCATCGCGTGGTCGATCACGATCGCGGGGCTCGGCCAGCTTCTCCTCCAGTGGCCCGCCATGCGCGCACACAAAATCCCTGTCGCGCCGCTGTTCAAATGGGAGCCCGGCGTCGGCCGCGTGCTGGCCACGATGCTCCCCATGACGCTTGGCGTCTCCGTCTTCCAGATCAACGTCCTCATCGACAATGCGATGGCGGAAGGCCTGGTCCCGGGGAGCGGCGCGGTCTCGGCGCTGTACTACGCCAATCGTTTGTTCCAGTTCCCGATCGCGCTGATCGGCGTCGCGATCGCCCAGACGTCATTCCCGGAATTCGCCGACGCGCTGGCCCGCCGCCGGCCAGGGGACATGGCGGCCTCGCTCAACAAGGCGATCCGGATGACCCTTTTCCTCGGGTTCCCCGCTTCCCTCGGCCTCGTCCAGCTCGCGAGCCCCATCTGCCGCCTTTTCTTCGAGCACGGCTCGTTCGGCCCCGAGCAGACCCACCGCGCCGCGACGGCCCTCGCGTGCTACGGCGTCGCGATCTGGGCCGCGTGTTTCCAGCAGGTCATCGTCCGCGCGTTCTACGCCGCGAAAGACGGCCGCATCCCCGCGATCACAGGCGCCCTCACCGTCGTCGCCAACGCCTCCCTCAACCTGATCCTCGTCCGCACGCCCCTCCGCGAAGCCGGCCTCGCCCTCTCGACCTCGATCACCACCGTCGCCCAGATCGTCATCCTCTCGTTCATCCTCCGCCGCCGCATCCCCGAAGTCACCTGGACCCCCGTCCTCCGATTCTGCATCGCCCCCCTCGTCGCCACCGGCGCCATGGCCGCGGCCTGCTGGGGGATCGCCCGCTTCCTCCCCCCGAACCCCATCGTCCAGGCGCTCGTCCCCGTCGGCGCCGGCATCGCCGCCTACCTCGCCATCGCCGCCGCCCTGGGCGTCCCCGAGGCCCGCGACGTCTTTGCATTCCGCAGACGCCGCGCGGCGTAGAGAATCGGGCTCTTCACCTCTCCCAGGAGCCCCCATGACGATCCGCGAATTCCAGAAGGCCATCGAAGCGCAGTATTTCAAGAAGGACTCCAGCCGCGGGCTCGGCGGCACCTTCCTCTGGTTCTCGGAGGAGATCGGCGAGCTGGCCGAAGCGCTTCGCCACGGGACGGATGCGGAGAAGCGCTCGGAGTTCGCGGACGTGCTGGCGTGGCTGTCGACGCTGGCGAACATGAGCGGGGTGGACCTGGAGGCGGCGGCGCTGGAGAAATACGGGAAGGGGTGCCCGAGGTGCCTGGGGACGCCGTGCCGGTGTGAGGAGAAGTAGGCGGGCAGGATGAGACGCTTAAAGCCGATTCATATTTATAAGTTTTAAGCTATTGACAATGCTTAAGTCGCGCGCTATCCTTTCCTCCAGACACAACTCGTATCCCCGGGGGGAACAACATGAGCGCTTCCGACAGCACCGTCCTCATCGTCAAGAACGCTTCCGTCTGGCTCTGCGAAAGCGGCCGCACGGAGTATGAAGGCTACATCCGCTCGATTTCGCCGCTCGGTTTCACGGCCGCGCTCTGTCACCGGAACCGGACGAGCGCCGTGGACGGCACCGCGCCCAGCGGCCAGCCGTTTCCCGACCTCGCCGGGCTTCTCATCGGCCGCCGCTTCGTCGCCGCCGTCTGCGGCCGAGACTACTCCGCGATCGTCGAGGCCACCGCCACCGAGATCCAGAAGCTCACCGGCTCCGCGTTCGACTACAGCGTCACCTGCCGGTTCAACACGCTCGACACCGACCAGAAGCGCATGATCGTGGGCCTGATCATCGAGCACTACGCGCCGCCGTCGATGGCGATGTAGCAGCAAATCCAACGTCAACCGGGCCGGCGAGGGCGGTTACCGGGTTCCCGCCCCCCGCCGGTCGGTACCGGTTGTGGGCCGTGGGGGGGCGTCCTTCGAAAACGGGCGGTGCGACGCGCTAACGCGAACGGCGTCGCCTTCCTCTTTTCCCGGGACGCTCCCGCGCGGTGATCGTCAAGATGTCCAGGCAACCCCAAGTCCGGACGGGATGACCTCTTCCCTCAGGTCGGCGCGAGAAATCGCAGCCCCCGGCCCGGATTCCGACGAGGCGCGAAGCTCCCCGCTTCGCGCCTCCTTTTTACCCCTCCGCAACATCCTTGAATTCGGGGTCTTCCCAGTACTCCTTGAACGATTTCTCGTTCAGCGCCTCGTCCTTGAACTCCCCGTCGAACGCGATCGATTTCTTCAGGAACTCCAGCATCTTGTCTTTCTTCTTCTGGAGGGCGAAAACGGTGGCGAAGAGAAAGAGCACGCCGGGGTTGTCGGGGGACTGGTCCAGCGCCTTCTGGTAGGCCTCCAGCGCTTCGTCGTACCGCATGACGTCGCGCAGGATTGTGCCGAAATTGTTCCAGGCGATGTAGTGGTCGGGCTTGAGCGCGAGCAGCTTCCGGTAGACGCGGATCGAGTCCGGCAGCTTGCCGCTGATGTAGAAGAAGCTCGCCTCGAGGAACAGCGTGTGCGCCTCGACGTCCGCCAGGAACCCCTGCTGCCGCTTGGTCAGCTCGCGCAGAAGCGAGTCCTTCTGTTCCTCCGAGGAGGTCTTGATGCGCCGCGCCAGGTCTTCCTTCAGCTCGTTGAACGTCTGCTCCAGCTCCTTCTCCGCCTTCTCGCGCAGCGTCATCGTGATCTCTCGCATCCGGTGCTCGATGTTCTGCTCGATCATGTCGCCGTAGCGCTCGATCTCCGATTCGTTCTCGTCCTTCAGCTTCGAGAAGAACGCCATCATTTCGTTCTTCTTCGCGTCCAGCCCTTCCATCACCGAACCCGACTTGCGGGCCACGTCGTTGCCTTCCTTGATCAGGATGTCCGCCTGCCTCGTCAGCTCCTTCATCGCCTTCATCCTGTTCGACGCCATCGCGCCGAACGCGACGAGGAACCCGATGACCATCACGAGGATCAGCACGTTCAGCACGATCGAGATCGTCAGGAACCGCTGGTAGTTGTCGAGCTCCCTGCGGGCGCCGAGGGAGATGGTTTTTGCGAAGCGGCCGCCGGACTTGTTGAACCACTCGGTCCACTTGGCGGCGTCGTCCTCGATATTCTCGTTCGTGGTGGCGTGAAGGGCGCCGAAGATTTCTTTCTTCACGACGGGGTCCTGTTCGTCGGCCAGGGCCTCGACGAGCCCCTCGACGGATTCGGGGACCTTGTAAGTCGCCAGGATGCGCGCGGCGCTCCGGCGGACTTCGGGGTTCTTGTCGCGAAGTGACTGGACGAGGGTGTCGGCGCCGAGTTCGCCTTCCGCAAAAGCGGAGGTGGCGGCCAGGAGAGCCACGATCAGGGAGAGGATGATTCGCATCCGGGGATTATATGTCCCCGGGGGAAAGCCGTCAGCCTGCGAGACGTGGATGCGGGGCGCCCGGCAGATTTTTCGCGCTCTTCGCCGGTTCCCGGGCCGACTTTTGGCACAATCCCGCGCTATGCCACTTCCCAACCAGCCCAGCCGCCGCCCGACCGGACGCATTGGCGCCCGGCCGCCCGGGGGAACGCCGTCGAGGCCCGCTTCGCGAGGGGCGATGCCGCCGCAGGTGCCGCAGGAGGGCGGGGAAGCGCCGCCGGGGCGCCGTGGGGAGCAGGAGCCGGGGATCGACAAGCGGCTGCTGTGGGGTTCGGTGGGCGCGGGGGTGCTGCTCGTCGGGATCATCGTCGCGATCCAGCTCTCGAAAAAGAGCCCGGAGGAACCGGCGAAGAAGAAAGATTCGGGCAAGGAGGTCGCCGCTGCGGACCGGATGCCGAATCCCGACACGCCCGAGGGGCGCGCGGAGATCGAACGGGGGTTCGTGAACTGGCCGCCGGCGAAAATCTCGAAATTCATCGGCGTGCTGAGCCCCGATTCGGCGACCAAGCTGAAGGACATCCTGATCCCGCACATGCTGCGGATGGACGAGCACGCCGGGTTTACGGACGCGTGGAATATTGCCGAGCGCCTCTGGCGCCTGAAGGACGAGCGCGTCCTGGGGAAGATCCTCGAGCTCGCGCTCAAGAAAGCCAGCGCGGCGAGCCTGCTCAAGCCCTACGGCGCGATGGGGGCGGAGGCGGTGATCGCGAAGGCCAAGGGGGATGCCGCCAATCTCCCGGCCTACGCGCTGATGCTCAAGGAATGCTCGCTGGAAGAAGCGAACGCCCCGCTCGTCGCCGCAGCGGAAACGTGCGATGTCCCCGCGGTCGCCTGGGTCTGCGGCGACACGCTCTACGATCGTGACGTCCCGATCCAGCTCGCCCGCGTCCAGGCCTGGCTCGCCGACCCCAACCCGCTCGCCCAGGCCAGCGGAGTCCGGCAGATGTCGCTCCAGAAAGGCACCGACCGCGACGCGGCCATCGCCCCGTTCACGGCCGCCGAAACCCCGCTCGAGATCAAGAAAGCCGTCATGCGGGTTGTCGCGAAGCACAAGGACCTGTCGAAGGATCACATGAAGCGGATGCTGAACCTGGAGGACCAGGAGACGTTCGAGGAGTGCATGGCGGTCCTGACGGAACAGCGGCTCGTCGACTACATTCCGGAGCTCGAGGAAATCGCGGCCGGGCCTCGCAACTTCAAATTCCGGCGCGTTTCCAAGGCGATTGACGACCTGAAGAACTTCCAGAAAGGCATGAAGAAGTAGCGCCCTGCTTAGCGGCTGGCCCGCTCCTTCAGCAGCCCGCCCGTCGCTTTCCGAAGCTTCAGCTCCGCGATCTTGTAGTCCACGACCGCCTTCGCCTCGTTCGCCGCCGCCGTCTCCTCGTCCGTGAGGAACTGCAGCACCTGGTGCGAGGTCGAAAGTCCGCGGTCGTACCGCGCCTGCTCCGCTTCCAGCGCCCGCCGCGCCAGCTCCGTGGCCTTTCGCGTCACTTCGATCCGCTCGGCCCCGGAGTTCAACTCCCGCGCTGCACTCCGGACCTCGAGGACGATGCCCTGCTCCTGGCTGCGAAGCGCCAGGTCGGCGCGGCGCTGCTGGGCCTCGGCGCGGATGAGCGCGCCGCGCGGGCCGTGCGTCCCGAGCGGATACTCGAAGATCACGCCGACCGACCAGCTGGAAAAGTCCCACGTCCTCAGCTGCTCGAACGAGTCGCCGAGGTTTCCCCCGACCCCCGAGTACCGGACGCTTCCCGTCAGGTCCAGCGTCGGCCACAACTCGCGCTCGTACCGCTTCTGGTCCAGCTTCGACGTCTCGATCGAAAGCCTCAGTTGCTCCAGCTCCGGCCGGGTCGCAATCGCTTCGTTCACGGAGGAGTCCAGGTTGACCGCCTGCTTCTCGAACGTCGGATCGTCCGCGGGCTCAATGATGAAATCCCAGTCGGAGGGCTGGTCAAAGGGCCGGATGAGGTGGCGCAGGTCGTCCATGGCATTCTCGATGTCGTTGGCCGCGAGAATGATGCCCTCGCGCCGGCCCGCCACATCCGACTCGGCACGGAGCTCTTCGATCGGCGCCAGCGCGCCCGCCTTGACCTTGTTCCGGTTGACCTCGTAAAGGCGCTGGGAGACTTCCAGCGAACGCACCTTGACGGCTTTCTGGCGGATGGCGTTCACCAGCGTCCAGTACGAAAGCTCGACGGAGTACAGCGTGCCGATCGTGTCCTGGGAAACGTGGTGCACGGAGCTCTTGTAGGAGTTCTCCAGCACGCGGAGCGAAAGGGTCTGGTAGTCCAGCCATGCGTTCTTGAGAAGCGGCTGCCGGAGGGAGAACCCGACGCTGGAATCCCATCGCGGGTCGAGGGTTGAGAACGTGTTGTTGGTCGCGTCCCGGCTTGCCTGGTAATTGATGTCGTAAGTCGTCCCGAGGAACCATGTGCCCTTGACGCCCATCGCGGCGGTCCAGAGGTCATCGTCGAGGATGGTCGCGCCGGAGAGGCTGGAGGTCGCGGCTTTCTTGGAAGAGCTGCGGGTGCCGTCCACGTAGACGATCGGGTCGTAAGGGCCCTTGAATCCATTAATGTCGCCGCGGAAGAGCTCGGGTTCCAGCTGTGAGTACTTGAGGTCCAGGTTCGAATCCAGCGCGGCCCGGACGCAGTCCTCGAGGGTCATTTTGACGCGGCGCCGGGAGTCGCCGGCGAACGGGTCGAACTTGGGCTCCGGCTCGGCGGGTTTTGGGGGCTCGGGCGGGGGAGCGGCGTCCTGGGCAAAGAGCGGGGCTGCGGCAAGGGCGAACAGCGCGAGGAAAGCGAGGTGTCGCATGTTCATCCAGGTGTGAAGGAGTTGGCGGAGATAGGTCAGAAGCAAGTGGTACGGTTTTGGGGAGCGATGCGCAAGGAGATTAATGAGAGTCAGCGGAGGAATATCGTGAGGTTCGGCTTGGAGCGGCAAGGCGACGATTCCGAAAACCTGTTGGGAACCTGCGGAAATGCTGTTGGGATGCTCAAGAGCTACCGCACTTATGCCGAAACTAACCTTGACGTTGGGTAACTGTTAGCCTAAAATAACACCCAACTCATCCGAACCTCGATCCTGGAAGAAAATCGTGAATATCACTCCTAAACAACTGCGGATCCTGAAATTCATCCAGACATTTACAGAATCCAATCACTATTCGCCGACCCTTCAGGAAATCGCTGACGAGATCGGCGTCTCAAAGATCACCATTCTCGACCACCTCCGCGCCCTGGAGCGCCGCGGCATCATCCGCCGCCAGCGTTACCTGTCTCGCTCAATCGAGGTTGTCGTCGGGCTCTCCGAGACCGAGCCGGGCGGCGTTGTGCGTTCGAAGACGTCTCTTCCCTTGATGGGCCGCATCACCGCGGGCGCCCCCCTCGAGGCCGCGGAACACCAGGAAGTCATGGACATCGCCGATCTCATGGTCGGTCGCAAGGATTGCTTTGTGCTCGAAGTGCGCGGGAGCTCGATGATCGAGGACCACATCAAGGATGGGGACTACGTGGTCGTCGAGAAGCGCGACCGCGCCAACGACGGCGAAACCGTGGTAGCGCTCCTCGCCAACGGTGAGACAACGCTCAAGCGCTTCTACAGGCAGGGGAGCAAGTTCCGCCTGCAGCCCGCGAACAGCACGATGCCGCCGATCCTCGTGGACCAGGTGACGATCCAGGGCGTCGTGACGGGCGTGTTCCGGCGGTACTAGGCCGGTCTATCTCCGGAGCTTATCCAGCTCCTCCTTCACGCCTTTCACCAGCGGGCTGTCCGGATACTTCTTCAGCACCTCCTCGAACAGCGGCACCGCTTTGTCCGACTGGCGGTTCTTTACGAGGTTCCGCGCCCGGCCGAGCGTCTCGCGGATCCAGTTGTCGCGCTCCAGGGCTGCCTTGCCGCCTGAAGTCGCCCGGCCCAGCAGCTCGCCGGCCTGCATTTCCTCCGGGGTTCCCGGCCAGCGGTCGATCACGTTGCGCGCGAAAATTTCGGCCTTCAGGTATTCCTCCTTCGCGAGCGCTTCTTCGGCCCATTTCAGAAGCGAACGGGCGCTCTCGATCGGCTCCTTTTCGGGAGGTTTCGGGCCGTCGGGCGGTTTCGGGCCGGGGTCGTCGGGAGGCTTGGGCGAATCGGGGGAGAGTTTCTTCCGCAGGCGTGCGCCCTCGGCGGCGTAATCCGTTCCCTGCCACTGGCGCTCCAGCCCGTCCACCAGGTCGAGGGCCCGCTGGCGGTTCAGGTCTCCGCCGAATTTCAGCGCCATGTCGACTTCTTCACGCGCCCGCTTGGACTCCGCATCTCCCTGGGTCCGGAGGTCTTTCGCCTTCGTGGCGCCCGTCTGGCCTTCGGGGCGGGAAGCAAACCGCCGGCCGAGGTCATCAAAGAGCGTGAGGGCTTTGCCGAGCTGGCCCGCGCGGGCCGAGGCGGTGGCGTCGGCCAGGATGATCTTGACCTCGCGTTCGACCCAGGACGGCGCGGCGCGCAGGTGGATGGCGATCTCGGCGGCTTTCGGCCACCGAAGCGTCAGTCGCGTCCCCTCCAGCTTGACGTCCGCCGGGGCGTCAAAGACGAGCGACGGCGCGTCCCCGAGGACCAGCTCTTCGCAACCCGTCGCCTCGAACGGTCCGTCCCGGGGGTCGATGATTTCGCCAGCGCGGGTCGTGATCCGGGCCGCGACCGCGGGGTCGAGGTCCGCGGAGAAAATCACCGTGCCCTCCCGCGCCACATCGACCTGCCACGCGATGGAATCCTCGGCTTCGGCATGCACGCCGATCAACGTCACCGAGCCGTACCTCCCCAGCTTCCGCGTCACGCGAAACGCCGTGCCGACCGACTGCGCTTCGCCGTCCTTCGCCCCGTTCCAGAGCGCCGCCGGCGAGAGCGGCAGGCCCTTTTCCTCGAAGAACATCGTGCCGTTCCAGAGAAGCGGCGATTCGGGGAGGTCGAGGCGGAGCGCGGCGGCGTCGTCGATGGTCATCCGGCCCCAGGGAGTCCCCCAGGCCGCTCCGCCGGGCGTTTCCTTCGTGACGGAGAGTTTCACCGCGTCGAACCAGGTCACGCTCGCCAGCCCGGCGATCAGGCAGGCGGCGCGCGCCTGGTCCGCCCCCGGCGGCGGAACCGCGACCACCGAGAGCCGCCGCCAGTCGAATGTCCCGTCGAGGAGATCCGTCGTCGTGGTCCCCACGACCTGTCCGCTCTTCAGCCACTCAATCCGGAACCCTCCGCGACCTTCCAGGGCCTGCGCCCGGACCCAGCCCTCGAGCTTCACGGCGCCCGTGGGATTCACGGCCACCGCGGGGCTGGAGGCGGCGAAGAGCGAGTGTTCGCGGGTATCAATGCCGCGGACTCGAAGCGAGAAGCCACCGTCCTTGTGCTGGTCGCGGTCGGCGTCGAACTGGTACTTCGCGTTGTACGCGATGGTCCATCCGTCGGCTCCGTGTTCCAGGGCACCGGCTTCCCCGAGCAGGTTCCCCGGGTCGGCCGTGACCGGCGGCGGAACATCCAGGAATTTCCGGATGATTGAAGGGGCGACGACCGCGGCGCCGCCGAGGATGAGGAGCGCACTGAAGATGGCGAGGGCGAGAGGGCCGGGGCGGCGCAGCCGGCTGCCCTTTCTGGCGGCGGAAGGGAAACGCGGGGCGCAAATGCGGAACGAAGCAGAGCCCGCCGTGAAGACCTCGCCGTCGCGGAACAGGCGCGCTTCGAAGGCCTGCCCGTCCACCTTGGTGCCGTTGGTGGACTTGAGGTCCTTGACGAGGACTCCCTGGTCGGTTTCGGAGACCTCGGCGTGGCGGCTCGAGAGTTTCTCGTCGTCGATGGTGATGTCGCATTCCGGGGTCCGGCCGATGACGACAGGGGTCGCCCCGAGGAGCCGGGTCAGGCCCGAGCCGTCCCCGAGTGTAACTTCAATGGAAGCACGGACAGACGGGGGAGGAGGCGCCATGGAAGCGGCGGCCGCGGCGGCGACGGCGGGGGCGTCCGCGGGCGCGGCGGCAGGGGCAGACGGTGCGTGGGGTGAAAACGCTGCCGGTGCGGAGTCAGGAGCGGGCGTCGTGATCGTCCCGTCGAGGAACTGGAACACGGCGGCACCGATCATCAGGCGGTCGCCGGGCTTGAGGGTTCGCTGGCCGACCAGCGGTTCCCCGTTCAGGAGCGTCCCGTTGCGGCTTCCCGTGTCCTCGGCCACGTACCGGCCGCCGGAATTCTCGATCTTGAAATGGTCCCGGCTTGCGCGGGAGTCCATCGTCGGGATGGTGTGCCGCGCCGCGCGGCCGACCGTGATCGGGATGTCCCCCAGGGTGTATTCGCGCGAAACGCCGTTCTCGGTGTGGACGATGCGGGCCATGGGGGCGGTAATGTAGAGATTGGAAGGGGGATTGGAAAGGGGAGGTGTGCTCCCCCCCGGGTGCAGGGAGGGGAAACGGCAAAGACAAAAAGGAGAACCCTCAAGCAAACGACAAACCGCAAACGACAAGTCGGGCAGCGTCGTCGAATGGCTTGCCGTGTGGCGTCATCCCTGTTTTTTTTTCTCCGTTTTGCTTTTGGCGTTTGGCTTTGCGTTTCGCAGTTTTGAGTTTGCCTTTTCGCGGCCCTGGCTCAAGTCCCCCGCAGAAGCCACTGCAATCCCGGCCATGCATCCTCCCCCGTTCGAACCCTTGCGCCCGCCATCAGTTCATACCACCCTCCCTTCGCGTCCTTGACCTTCTCCCTCCTCCCGCTAGAATCCCTTCCCTCCTCGAACAGGGGCCTTTCAAAGGATCTCCCATGCGCCGTTTCCTCTGTCTTTCCTTCGTGCTCTTTTCTTCCCTCGCCGCGCGCGCCCAGTACAACGACTCGGTCAACATGACGACCGGGAAGGCGATGGAAGGGGAAGTCCAGAAGCTGTCCTACAAGGAAATCACTATCCTGCTGCCCGGGACCAGCAACTCCACGGTGACGGTGCAGAAGGAACAGATCCTGGGCGAAATCGCCTGGGACGACAGCTCGGTCCCGCCCGCGATGCTGAACGGCAAGTCGCTCTTCGCGGGCAACAAGTTCCCCGAGGCCGCCGTCCAGTTCGGGAAGGCGCTCGCCGCCCCGGGCACCCGCGGCGTCCTCAAGCAGGAATGTGCGTTCCGGCTTGCCGAGAGCCACCGCATGAACATGAATTTCACCGAGGCGTCGAAGGCGTACCAGAAGCTGCTCACCGACTTCCCGGAGACCTTCTATATCAAGGAGGTCTACAACTCGGTCGTCGACTGCTACATGTTTGCCTCGCCCCCGGATTTTATCAACGCCCGCAAGGCGATCGCCGACATCTCGGCCAAGGCGAAGGACCTGAACCTTTCCGAGGACTTCATCGGCGACATGAAGCTGAAAGACGGCAAGATGTACGAGCGCCAGAACCAGTTTCCCCAGGCCCAGGGCGTCTACAGCAGCCTGACCACCCACAAGACCCCGCGCATCCAGTGGGCCGCCAACGCCGGCCTCGGCGCCTGCCTCCTCGCCGCCAAGGATTTCGACAAGGCTAAGTCCGCATTCCAGAAGGTCGTTGATAGCGCCGACCGCTCCCAGTCGGCCTCCCTCAGCCGTGCCTACAACGGCCTCGGCGAATGCCTCCTGGCCGCGGATGTCAGCAAGGCCGAGAACGTGAAGGAAGCCCTGCTCTGCTTCCTCCGCTCCGTGACGCTTTACCTCCCCGGCCCGAGCGACCTTACCGACGACCACGCCAAGGCGATGTTCCTCTCCGCGCGCTGCTTCCACACGCTCGCCGAACTCGAGACGAATCCGGAGCAGAAGGAAAAGAACATGATGGAATTCCAGAAGCTCGCCGCCCGCTTCAATGATACCTATGGTCCGGACTACCCGGACTGGGCCAAGAAGGTGAAGGAACCGCTCGGGAAGTAGAAGTCGTCTATGGGAGGGACGAGTGGGGCGCGGTCCGCGGGGGAGCGGATGGGCGCCCTCACTATTTTCAGGGAGGAATGATGCTCCGCGCGCTCGTTCTGTGTGCCCTTGCGTCCGTCGCCTTCGCGGATGATCTCGGCGACCTCGAGAAACAGGCCAAAGACCAGGCTTACGGCGCCTACTGGGACCGCACAAAGGCGTTCGGCAAACTCGCCAAGATCGGCTCCGTCAAGGCCGCGCAGGCCGTGCTGCCGAATTGCGGGGACGAAGAGCCCGCTGTGCGCGAATTCGCCGGGCTGGCCATTGCCGATTTCAGCGAGAAGGACGCGGTCGCCTGGCTCGCCGCGACCGGCCCTGTCCTGAAGGCCCCCGAGGGGCGCGCGACGGCGTACTGGGGTTTCGGCGTGTCCGGCAACGAGGCCTACCTCCCGATTCTCGAGAAAGCCGCCTCCGGGGGCGACAAGGACCCCGCAGCCCGCGCCATGGCCCTCCGCGCCCTCGCCATGTTCGGTGACAAGGCGAAAGAAGAAACACTCCTCGCCGCACTCAAGGATTCGGCGTGGCAGGTCAAGGAAGAAGCCGCCTTCGCCCTCCACGACCGCAAATCCGCCGCATCTGCCGACCCGGTCGCGAAACTCCTCACCGACGCCGCCTGGCAGCCCCACGCCGCTTCCCTCTACGCCCTCGCCGTCTGCGGCCCGGACAAATTCAAGGAAGCGCTTCCCAGGGCCCAGAAGGACAAGGCCTACCAGGTCCGTCTTGCGGCCTGCGAAGCCGCGTTCGAGGTCGGGCCGGGGGACGGGTTCGACGCCGCGGTGGTCGCGCTCAAGGACGAGGCGTGGCAGGTGCGCGTTGCCGCGATCGGGGTGATGGAGCAGGTGTGGGAAGAGCGCTGCCTCGAGCCGCTGATGGACGGGCTGGTGAAGGAAAAGGGGCGGCTGCGCTACGATTTCACGATGGCCCTGCGAGCCATGACCGGCAAGGAGATGGGATTCAACGCCGCGGACTGGAAGCTCTGGTGGGCGGCGAACAAGGACACGTTCAAGATCGGCAAGAAGCCGAAAGAACACGGGAAGGTGGAAGCGGGCGCAGCGGGGTCTGAGGCGTCGTTCTACGACGTGCCGATCCTCTCGGACCGGATCGGGTTCACGATCGATTTCTCGGGATCGATGTTCGACGACCAGCAGAAGACCGGGAGCGGGACGGGAGACCAGAAAGGGCGGCTGCAGATCGACATCGCGCTGGAGGAATTCCAGAAGGCGGTGCTGGCGCTCAAGCCCGAGGTGAAACTGAACCTCATCGTGATGAGCACCGAGGCGATCGTGCAGAAAGTCCGCGCGTTCTCGAAGATGCTTGTGCCCGCTTCCGCCGCGAAGCCCCGGATCATCGCCTGGGCGAACGACGCGAAGAAGAAGCTGGAGCCGATCAAGCGGGGGCGCGGCGACATGTGGGACGCGCTGGCCGAGCTGATGGAAGACGAGGACGTGGACACGGTCTTCATCCTGAGCGACGGCGGGCCGAGCTACGGCGCCTGCGTGGACGAGAAGCACTTTCTCTCCGAACTGCACCGCGCGAACCGCTACCGCAAGGTGATGGTGCATACGGTCCTGACGGGGAAGGGCGCGAAGCGGTTCATGGAAGACCTGGCGCACGAGACCGGCGGGCAGCCCGTGGCGCGATAAGCTGACTTCTGTTCCCGGAGGCGCATGAGCCGAACCCGTTTTACCAGGAATTTCCTTTCCTTCGCGGCCCTCGCGCTCGCGAGCTGCGTCTCATTCTTCGTCCTCGCGGACGATGGCGCTTCGCCGAAATCCATCACCGTCGTCATCCTCCATACGAACGACATTCACGGCCACGCCTACCCGCAGAAAGCCATCTGGCTCGACAAGCAGAACCCGCCCGAGGTCGGCGGGCTTGCGGCGCTTCTGGCGACGATTCGCCGCGAACGGAAGAAGGCGTGGGAAGCGGGGAGCGTCGTTTTCCTTGTGGACGCGGGGGACTGGTTCCAGGGGACGCCCGAGGGGGACCTGCCACGCGG
>JAIOPR010000175.1 GCA_021413805.1 Planctomycetota bacterium | reverse complement strand
CGGCCCGATCGTGATCGGGCAGGCTTGCGAATTCGACTACTCGGGGACGCAGGCGTGCAAAGCGCTGCGTGAAGAGGGATATTCGGTGGTGCTGGTGAATTCGAACCCGGCGACCATCATGACGGACCCCGAGACGGCGGACCGGGTCTACATCGAGCCGGTGACGGTCGAGTTCGTCACCAAGGTGCTGGAGAAAGAGCGGCCGGACGCGATCCTGCCGACGCTGGGCGGGCAGACGGCGCTGAACATCGGCGTGAAGCTGTCGGAAAGCGGGGTGCTGAAGCGCCTGGGCGTGATCATGCTGGGCGCGAACGAGCAGGTCATCCGCAAGGCCGAGGATAGAAGGCTCTTCAAGGAGTGCGTGGACCGCTGCGGCCTGGAGAGCGCCCGGTCGCACCATGTGCACACGCTGGAAGAAGCGATCCGTGCGCTGGAGGATGTGGGGCTTCCCGCGATCATCCGGCCGAGTTTCACGATGGGCGGGCAGGGAGGCGGGATCGCCTACAACAAGGAAGAATTCGAAGCGATCATCCGGCGCGGGCTGTCGCTGTCGATGATCGGGGAAGTGCTGGTCGAGGAGAGCATCATCGGCTGGAAAGAGTTCGAGATGGAGATGATGCGGGATTGTGCGGGGAACACGGTGATCGTGTGTTCGATCGAGAATTTCGACCCGATGGGGGTGCACACGGGCGACTCGATCACGGTGGCGCCGATCCAGACGCTGACGGATGCGGAGTACCAGCGGATGCGCGACGCGGCGATCCGGCTGATGGGGGAGATCGGCGTCGAGACGGGCGGGTCGAACATCCAGTTCGCGACGGACCCGAAGACGGGGCGGATGGTGGTGATCGAGATGAACCCGCGCGTGTCGCGGTCGTCGGCCCTCGCCTCGAAGGCGACGGGGTTCCCGATCGCGAAAATCGCCGCCAAGCTCGCCGTCGGGTTCACGCTCGACGAGCTGCCGAACGACATCACGAAGAAAACGCCGGCGTGCTTCGAGCCGTCGATCGACTACTGCGTCGTCAAGATCCCGCGGTGGGCGTTCGAGAAATTCCCCGAGGCCGACCCGACGCTCGGGATCGCAATGAAATCGGTCGGCGAAGCGATGTCGATCGGGCGGACGTTCAAAGAGGCGCTTCAGAAGGCCGTGCGCTCCCTCGAGAACCAGCGCTCCGGCCTCGGCGGCGACCGCAAGGACGCGTGGTTCCGCGGCGAGCGCCCGGACCCGGACAAAGTGCGCGAACTCCTCGTCGTCCCGAACGCGGAAAGGCTCTTCGCCATCCGCGACGCGATGAAGCTGGGGATGTCGGTGGAAGAGATCCACGGGCTGACGAAGATCGACCCGTGGTTCCTGGAGAACATCAAGGACCTCGTGGATGCGGAAGCGCGGCTGCGCGGGCACACGAAGCTGGCGGACGTGCCGACGGAGGTGATCCGGGACGCGAAGCGGCTGGGGTTCAGCGACGTGCAGCTTGGGGGGATGTGGCGGGCGACGCAGCACGAGGTGCGTGCGGAGCGGAAGAAGCGCAAGGTGACGCCGACGTACGGGCTGGTGGACACGTGTGCTGCGGAATTCGCAGCGGCGACGCCGTACTACTACTCGACGTACGAGACCGAGGACGAGGCGACGACGAGCGAGCGGCCGCGGATCGTGATCCTGGGCGGCGGGCCGAACCGGATCGGGCAGGGGATCGAGTTCGACTACTGCTGCGTCCACGCGGCGTTCGCGCTGCGGGAACTCGGCTACGAGACGGTGATGGTGAATTCCAACCCGGAGACGGTCTCGACGGACTACGACACGAGCGACCGGCTGTTCTTCGAGCCGCTGACGGAGGAAGACGTCCTCAACATCTGCGACCGGGTCAAGCCGGAGGGCGTCATCGTGCAGTTCGGCGGCCAGACGCCGCTCAACCTCGCGACCGCGCTCAAGAAGGCGGGTCTCCCGATCATCGGGACTTCGCCCGAGTCCATCGACCGCGCTGAAAACCGCAAGCTCTTCAATGCCATGATCGAGAAACTCGGCCTCACGCAGCCGCCGGGCGGCACGGCCGTGAACCACGAGGACGCGAAGAAGGTCGCCCATGAGCTCGGCTACCCCGTGCTCGTCCGCCCGTCCTACGTCCTCGGCGGCCGGGCGATGAAGATTGTCTACGACGACGACGAGCTCCAGCACTTCGTCGGCCACGCCATGGCGGCTTCGCCCGACCACCCGATCCTCGTGGACAAGTTCATCGAGGAGGCCATCGAAGTGGACGTGGACGCGATTTCGGACGGGAAGGACGTGGTGATCGGCGGGATGCTCGAGCACATCGAGATGGCCGGGGTGCACAGCGGCGACGCGACGATGACGCTTCCGCCGTTCTCGCTCTCGGACGCGCAGATCGACCGCATCAAGTCCGACATGAAGAAGATGGCGCTGGAGCTGCAGGTCAAGGGCCTCATGAACGCGCAGTTCGCGGTGAAGAACGAGGTCATCTACGTCCTCGAGGTCAACCCGCGGGCCTCCCGCACGGTCCCGTTCGTTTCGAAGGCGATCGGCGTGCCGCTCGCCAAGCTGGCCGCGAAGATCATGGTCGGCAAGACGCTGAAAGACCTCGGGTTCACGCAGGAAATCACGCCCGAACACTTCTCCGTCAAGGAGTCGGTCTTCCCGTTCAACCGCTTCGCCGGGGTGGACATCATCCTGGGGCCGGAAATGAAGAGCACGGGCGAGGTGATGGGGATGGACCGGGACCTCGGGCTCGCCTACATGAAGGCGCAGGAGGCGGCGTCGCATTTCCTCCCGACCAAGGGGAAGGTGTTCATCAGCGTGAAGGATGCGGACAAGCGCGACGTGGTCTTCGTGGCGCAGCGGCTGGAAATGCTCGGGTTCGAAATTCTCGCGACCTCGGGCACGGCCCGCGTGCTGTCCCGGAACGGGGTTCACGTGAAGGAAATCCCGAAACTGAAGGAAGGCCGCCCGAACCCTCTCGACCTCGTGATCAACGGGGAGCTGGCGCTGATCATCAACACGCCGAGCGGCAAGGGGCCTAAGACGGACGAGGCCAGGATCCGCGCCGCCGCGGTGTCCCACGGGGTCACGGTCATCACGACGATCCAGGGGGCGCAGATGGCGGTGAATGGGATTGCGGCGGTGAAGCGGAAAGCGCCGGAGGTGAAGGCGATCCAGGACTACCATGTGGGCCTGGGTGAAGGGCGTAAAAAAAAAGCAGCTGAATTGAGCCGGTAGCTCTTCCCCCCCTTCCCGCGCACGGAGACTGCAATTTTGAAAGCCCTCATCACCGGCGGCGCCGGGTTCATCGGCAGCCACCTGGCGGAGCATCTGCTGGAGCGCGGGGACCGGGTCACGGTGATCGACGACCTGTCCACGGGCGCGATGGCGAACATCGAGCACCTGAAATCGAACCCGCATTTCCGCTACGTGATCGACACGATCTTCAACGGCCCCGTGCTCTCGGAACTCGTGGACGGGGCGGACGTGGTGTTCCACCTGGCGGCGGCGGTGGGCGTGAAGCTGATCGTCGAGAAGCCGACGCTGACAATCGAGACGAACATCGGCGGGACGGAGCGAGTGCTGAAAGCGGCGGCGAAAAAGTCGAAACGCGTCGTGATCGCCTCCACGAGCGAAGTCTACGGCAAGTCCGCGGCGGTCCCGTTCCACGAGGACGCCGACCTGGTTTTCGGGCCGACGACGAAATCACGCTGGTCGTACGCGGCGTCGAAGGCGGTGGACGAGTTTCTCGCGCTGGCCTACCACAAGGAGCAGGACCTCCCGGTCGTCATCGTCCGGCTCTTCAATACGGTTGGCCCCCGCCAGACCGGCCGCTACGGGATGGTGATCCCGCGTTTCGTCGAGCAGGCCCTCGCCGGCGGCCCGATCACGGTCTACGGCGACGGCGACCAGTCGCGCTGTTTCGCGTGGGTCGGCGACGTCGTGCGCGGGATGGTCGCGCTCTCCGACAGCTCCAAGGCCACCGGGCAGGTGTTCAATCTCGGCGCCGCCGAAGAAATCTCCATCAACGAGCTGGCGGAGCGGGTGAAAAAGAAGGTCGGCGGGAAAATGACGATCAAGCGCATCGCCTACGACAAGGCGTACGAGGAAGGATTCGAGGACATGCGCCGGCGCGTGCCGTGCCTCGACAAGGCACGCAAGGCCGTCGGCTACAAACCCACGGCCGGGATCGAGGAAATTCTCGATCGCGTGATCGCCTGGATGAAGGCCCGCGGGTAGCCCGACCGAACCTTTCCCTACCCTCATCATTTCGGGGAATTCTCCTGAAATGAACTGTTGCCCCGCCCCCCTCCGCTCGGGGAGAATCCTCCCGGTACCCACGGGGGGAGACGAGATGGTCGGCACGGCCTACATCGAATGGGTCTACAACTTCTACGCCGGCGTCTACGACGTCGTCTTCGAGCGCTTCTTCAAGGCCGGCCGCCACTCCGCCGTCGCCGAACTCGCTCCCAAACCCGGCGAACGCATCCTCGAGGTCGGCGTCGGCACCGGCGCCTGCATCCCGCTCTTCCCCACCAACGTCCATTTCACGGGGATCGACCTGTCGCAGGGAATGCTCGACGAAGCGCACGAAAAGTCCCGCGTCGAGGGCTGGAAGCACGTGCGGCTGCTGAAGGGGGACGCGACGAAGCTCGACTTCCCGGATGACTCGTTCGACGCGGTTCTGGCGGCGTATTTCATCACGACGGTCCCCGACCCGCGCGCGGTGGTGCAGGAAATGAAACGGGTCTGCCGCCGCGGGGGGCGCCTGGTCTTCGTGAACCATTTCATGGCGCCGAACACGTTCATCAACGACGTCGAGCTCGCGCTCGCGCCGCTCCTGTGGCGCGTCGGATGGCGAAGCGACCTCAAGCTGCCGGACTTCCTCCGCATGACCAACCTTCACCCGGAGCGCGTCCAGCTCGTGGACCGCCTCGGCCTGTGGCGCACCCTCTACTGCGTGAACCACAAGAACGCGGCCGGGCCGGAGGAGGAGAAGCCGAAGCGGACGTTCATCCCGCAGGCGCTTCGCAGGTGGGGGAAGAGGCTGGCGACGGTGCGGATGCGGAAGACGGAGCGGGTCAGGGATTAGCGCTCGCGAAGCGCGTGCTCCAGTTCGGCTCCGAGGCCCCTGTCATCGCACTCGACGGCGCACCGTTCGATGAATTCGCGACAGGATTCGGGCGCCGTGCGGGCGAGTTCGAGGATGCGTTTCGGCTCCAGTTTGCAGAGAAGACTCGCGCCCCGCCCCTGAAGTGACCGGACGGCCTCCCATGAGTTCCCAAGAGCGTCGCAACCAAACTTGAGTGCGCCAGTTTCCCGGTCGATGCGAGCCGTCGCGCGTACCACGAAATTGAGACTGGTCTTCGGGTCGTCATGGTTTTCCGAAAAGAAAATCTTCACGTTGAATTCGAAAGATATGGAAGTCGTGTTTTCGGGCTTGCTGCAGGAGGCGATCGAAACGGAGCATTCATGGCCGCCCCCCGAACTGAATTCGTACTCCCAGGGACAGTAATCCAGAACCTGGCTCACTCGGTCGGGAGTGACGAAGAACCAGCGGGTATGGACGCGGCCGTAGTACATGGCGCAACGGCCTTGTTCTTCAATGGCGCACACGGCGCCACCCTGCCAGGAGTCCAGGATTGAGGTTGCGGGGTATTCGCTCTCGGTTTCGAAGGCCTCGTGGCGCAAACTCCGCCAGCCCGAATCGGTTCTCCCGAGGAACAGCACGTCGCGCGTGGGGCCCGTCGAGCAGACTTCCAGGACGGCGATCCACGCGTCCTTTGGTTCCACCCCTCCGTAGTCCAGTCGAGCCTTGAGCTGGTCCCCATCGCAGAAAGGGCTGTCACGCAGCGCCAGTACTTTCCAGATTTCCTCAAGCCCCGCCCGCCCCTTCTGACGCGCAAGTTCCGCAAGTTCCTCCGGGGATTCGCCGTAGGACGTGCCTGCCAATAGAACGAGCGACAAGGCAGACGCCAGAAGGCTCTTCACTTGGACCTCCCTGAACCCATTCGCTGTTTCCGCTATCAACTCTTTCGGCAGGCAAGCCATTCGCTCCGGAGCATTCCCAAACCCCCGCGCAGAAGCTACCCTTGCCCGCCCCATGGACGACATCCGCAACGCCGTTGCCGCTTCGATCTCCGCCGCCGTGCCGAACCTGGCCGTGGCGGAGGCGCTCGCCCTGCTCGAATCCCCGCCCGACTCCGCGATGGGCGATTTCGCGTTCCCGTGTTTCACGATCCGGGACCGCTTTGGGAACGCGCCGCCGCCTGCGGCCGCCGTGGAGCTGGCGGCGAAGATCGAGCGCCCTTCGGCGATCTCCAAGGTTGAGGCCAAAGGCCCGTACGAGCACGGTGATCGGGAACGGGATCCGGCGGCTCTGGCAGGCGTGCGGCTACACGGTCATCGGCGTGAACCACCTGGGCGACTGGGGCACGAACTTCGGGAAGCTGATTTCCGCGTGGAAAAAGTGGGGCGACGAGGCGGAGCTGAAGTCGAAGGGCGTGGAGTTCCTGAAGGACCTGCTGGTGAGGTACACGGAGGCCGCGAAAGTGGACCCGGCGTACCAGCAGGACGCGCGGGACTGGTTCCGGAAGCTCGAGACCGGCGACCCGGATGCGAAGGCGCTCTGGCAGCACTTCCGCGACATCTCGCTTACCGAATTCCGGCGCGTTTACGCGCTTCTCGGCGTCGATTTCGACTCGTGGAGCGGCGAGTCGGACTACGTGGACAAGATGGACTCGGCGATCAAGGAACTTGAGGCGAAGGGGTTGACTTCCGAGAGCCAGGGGGCGTACGTCGTGGACCTCTCGGCGCACGGGATCAAGGAACCGTTCCTGCTCCGCAAGGCCGACGACGCGAGCCTTTACGGCACGCGCGACCTCGCCGCGATCCTCTACCGCCGCCGGCACTACGGCGCGAAGAAGATCATCTACGTCGTCGCCGCCGACCAGAAACTGCACTTCAAGCAGCTGTTCAAGGTCGCGTCCCTCCTCGGGCTCGACGTCGAGCCGGTACACGTCGATTTCGGCCTGATGCGCATCGTGAACGCCGAAGGGCAGCGCGAGAAAATGGCGACGCGCAAGGGGACGATCGTTCTCCTCCAGGACGTGCTCCAGTCCGCAATCGACCGCGTGAACGAGATCATCGCGGGCCGCGAATGGGACGACGCCAAGAAGCACCGGATTTCCCACGCCGTCGGCATCGGCGCCGTGATTTTCAACGACCTGTCGCGCGGACGGGCGCGGGACATCGATTTCAACCTGAAGCAGATGCTGGACTTCGACCCGGAGACGATGGCGTTCAAGGGCGAGACCGGCCCGTATCTGCAATACACCTTCGCCCGCCTCTCCAGCGCGATCCGCAAATACGGCAAGCCGGTCGATGGCGCCGCCAACGTCGCGCTCCTCACCACCGACGACGACAAGGGCGTCGCCCGCCAGGTCGGGCGCTTCCCCCAGATCGTCCTCGACGCCGCCACGCGCTTCATGCGCATGGCGGCCGAGTCC
>JAIOPR010000113.1 GCA_021413805.1 Planctomycetota bacterium | reverse complement strand
CCCTCCATCGCCCACAGCAGCCGCGTGTAGTTCTCCCGCTCGTAGTCGAACGGCCCCAGCGACGCCGGCCTCAGGCGCTTCACGTTCCACAGGTGGAAAAACTCGTGCGACACCAGCCCCAGGAACCGCTCGTGCTTGTCCTCCGGGCGGAATCCCCAGCGCGGGAACGCCAGCGACGTCGAGCTCAGGTGCTCCAGCCCGCCGCCTTTCCCGTCGTCCGTGAAATGCAGGATGAACAGGTACTGCCGGTACGGAACCACCTTCATCATGTCGATTTCCGCTTCGACGATCTTCGGCAGTTCGCCGCGGAAGCGCTTGAAATCGAGGTTGGAATCGCCGCGCCAGATGAAGCGGTGCGGGATGCCCTTGACCTTGAAGGAGAATTCCTGGAAGTCGCCGCACTCGACGGGCGCGTCAACGAGGGTGTCGTAATCGGGGGCGCGGAAGGTGCCGGGGCCGTCGGAATCGAGGGAGCAGGCGATTTTCCAGGCGCGGGGAGCGCGGACCTCGAGGCGGCAGGGTTCGTCCTTGCGGCCGTCGATGTACATCAGCATGTTCGAGGTCACGAGCGCGGCGTGCTCGTCGTCCACATGCGACGTCCGCACCGTCAATTCGTGGCAGTAGGCCTGCCAGGTCGCATGAAGCCGGCCCTTGGGCCCGTGCACGCGCCACGTGCCCTTGTCGATCTTCTCGAACCGGTGCGTCGCGTGGAACTCGTGGATGTGCTGCGCGAAGTCGCGGATCTTGTACGACCCCGGCGTCCAGGACGGCAGCACCAGGTCCACCGGGCCGTCCACGTCCGCTTCCAGCGTCACATCCACCAGGTGCGTGTGCGGGTCCGACACGACGATTCGATACTGGATCATGGTTTGATTCTGGAAGCGAAACGGCGCTTCGTCACGACTTCTCGACCGCGACGGGCGATGCCGGGATCCGGCCTTTCGCGCGCTGGTAGAAGTAGGCGGCGACGCCGATCGGGAACATGAGGAGGGCGATCCACTGGGAGGTCATGAGCGGCCCGTATTCGCCGCGAGGGTCGTCGCGCCAGATTTCGACCGTGAAGCGGGCGATGGCGTAGAGCGAAACGTAGGCCCACCAGACCTGCCCGCGGAACTTGCGGCGCGGGAGGAGCCAGATGAGGAAGAGGCCGATCGCGAGACCGGACGCGGACTCGTAAAGCTGGGTCGGGATGCGGTGGACGTGGTCGCCGATCTCTTCGAAGACAACGCCCCACTTTTCGGATGGCCGGCCGTAGCAGCAGCCGTTCATGAAGCACCCGAGCCGACCGATCGCGTACCCGAACGAAATAGCGGGGGCGACAAAATCGCCGAGTTGCCACGGGTGGACCTTCTTGCGGACAACCATCCACAGGCACGTCAGGAACGCGCCGATGAAACCGCCGTACCAGACGAGGCCGCCGTTCCACACCTTGAAAAACTCGAGCGGGTGGTCGATGTACTTCTGCCCCTGGCCTTCGAAGAGCACGTGGAAGAGCCGGGCGCCGACGATCGCGCCGACCATGGCGCCGAACCCGAGGTCGTAGATCCACTCGAGGAACGCCTTCTTTTCCTCTTCCGAAGCGCCCTTCGGGTACGGCGGGTCGCGATGGTCGCGCGCGATGAGAAAACGCGTGAGCCAGAAGGCCTGCATGAAGGCGAGGCAGATGGCGGCGCCGAACGCGTAGATCGGGAGGCCGAAGACCTTGAAGAGGACGCTTCGCATGGGAGGCGGAGTGTAGGAAACAAAGGCCGAAAGGACGAATTTTCAATTTTCACATTTGAATTGGCAATGATCAATGCTGTGTGTCGCGAGCGACGCGGCCGGGGGTTCGGGTTATGCTTGCGGAAGGAGACATGAGCAGCATTCACCAGCCCGCTTTCGACGAACTCGGCACCACCGGAAGGGCTGTTTCCTTTGGGCAGGCGCCCGGGTCGTTCACGGCCTTTTCCGTGCCCCCCCGTGATCTCCGTGTTCCGCCGTTTTTCCGGATGCGCAGGAAAAGGCGACACACGACTCTTCGGATCGGCGCGGAAATCCGCGGCACTTCCCACCCCCGAGGAATAGGACTAAACTGATCCCATATGCGCGTCTACCTCGTCGAATCGGCCGGCTTCTGCTGGGGCGTCGCTGAAGCCCTGGACAAAGCGCTCGATATCGCGAAAAGCGAGGGCCCGGTCTATTCCTACGGACCGCTCGTGCATAACAAGCAGGTGATGGCCGAAATGGAGAAAGAACGCGTCTTCGGCGTCGATGCCGACGACGCAGGAATCGCCGCGGCGGGCACCGCGACCATCGTCGTCCGCGCCCACGGCGTTCGCCCCGAGGTCATCGAGTCGCTGGAGAAGCGCGCGAAGGAAACAGGCGGCAAATTCCACGACCTCACCTGCCCGCTGGTCCGCATGGTCCACAACGTCATCCGCGGCAATGCGGGCCGCGGCTGGGACACCGTGATCGTCGGCGACGCCGACCACGCCGAGGTCATCGGGCTCGTCGGCTACGGCACGCCGGGCCGCACCCACGTCGTCGCCAACGCCACGGAAGCCCAGTCCCTCCCCTCGTTCGACCGCGTCTGCGTCGTCTCCCAGACCACGCAGGACCGGGAGAACTTCGAATCGACGGCGGAGGTCGTGAAGCGGAAGTCGAAAACCTACCGCCAGGTGAACACCATCTGCCGCCCGACGCAGGAGCGGCAGGAAGAGACGGAAAAACTCGCGAAGGAAGTCAAGATGGTCGTCGTCGTGGGCGGCAGGCACAGCGCCAACACCGTGCGCCTCGTGGATTTGCTGAAGGGCTGGGGCTGCGGCACGGTCCACGTCGAGACCGAATCCGAACTCAAGCCCGAAGATTTCACCGGCCTCGACACCGTCGGCGTCACCGCGGGACTTTCCACCCCGCAGTGGATGATCGACCGCGTCGTCGAACGCCTCGAATCGATCGGCGGCCGCCGGCGACGCACTTCCGGCGACATTGTCCGCGGCGTCGCCTCTTTCCTCGTCAACACCAACCTCTACCTCGCTGCCGGCGCCGCCGGTCTCGCCGCCGCCGCGTGCACCCTGCAGGACATCCCGATCCACTGGGCCTTCCTCGCCGTCCCCGCCCTGTTCGTGCTCTCGATGCATCCTTTACAAGCGCCACCCGGTCCCCCTCCTCACCATCGGCACCGCGGCCGGAATCGCTTCGGTCGGCATCGCCCTCGTTTCCGGCTGGCTGCCCTTCGGCCTCGCCTGCCTCGGCCTCGTCTGCGGGGGCGTCTACGGGTTCCGCGTGCTCCCCGAAGCCATCACGTACCGCCTCGGCATCCGCCGCCTCAAGGACATCCCGGCTTCGCGCGACCTCTCCACCGCGATCGGCTGGACCATGATGACCGCCGTCTTCCCGTTCCTCACCCAGTCAAAGTTCCCGGGCCCCGCCAACGTCCTCACCTTCTTCGCCGTCTTCTGCCTCCTCTTCCTCCGCACCACCGCCCTCGGCATCCGCGACGTCCAGGGCGACAAGATCATCGGCCACGAAACCGTCTTCAAGGTCCTCGGCCGCACCCGTACCCGCAATCTCGCCGCGGTCCTCGTTGTTCTCCTCGCGGCCGCTCTCGGCACCCTCGCGTTCGCTTTCCACTCACCGACCGCCCTCTGGATGCTCGCCGTCGTCCCGTACGCCGCCCTCTACACCGTCGCGTTCTTCCGCGACGTCGCGCCGAGAGGCTTCCTCGCGGAAATCGTCACGGACGGCCAGAACATCATCGTGGGCGCGATCGCGGCGTGGCTCCTGCTCGCTTAGCGCCCCTCCCGAATTGCTCCGGGATTCACGGCCAGGATGCTAGATTTCTCGGAGTCCCTTCTGCATCCAAGGATTCCCATGTCCGATTCTCCCGCCAATCCGCCCTTCGGCGACCCGGTGTTCGCCCCGGCGCCTTTCCCGGTCGGCACTCCCATCGCCCCCGCGCCGCGCAAGCCCTTTAGCCCCCTCGGCGCTTTTGTCCTTGTGTTGGTGTGCATCTTCGTCCTCGCGGTGGCGGGACTCGCAATCCTCGCGTTCCTGACCGGCACGGGCACGGACGCGAGCAGCGGCCGGCGGCGCGCCATTGCCCTGAATGCCGAGGCAATCCAGCTGCTGAAACAGAACCAGGCTTCGGCAGCGCTGGCAAAATTCGTCGAAGCCACGACACTCGACCCCGAGAACCCGCGTATCTTCAGCAACCGCGCCCTCGCCCGCCACCTGACCGGGGACAACGCGGGGGCGCTCAACGACTGTGAGATTGCGCTTCGCCTGGACCCGAACGAAGCCGGCGCCCTGGCCAACCGCGGGATGATCCGGGGCGACAGCATGGAGCTCGACCTCGCCATCGCGGACCTCGACCGGGCCCTCGCACTCGACCCCAGCATGGCGCTCGCCTGGTGCAACCGGGGCGCGTGCCACATGTACAACGGGGACAACGAGCGCGCTTATGCCGATTTCAATGAGGCCCTTCGAAGAGACGACAGCACTGCCGAGGCGTACGCCGGCCGCGCGATGATTCGTTTCCTGAGGGGCGAGGTGGACGACGCCCTCGAGGACGCCGACGCCGCGATCCTGCGCAATCGCCGCTCGTCTCAAGCGTGGATGTCACGGGCGCTGGTGCACATGAGCAAGAAGTCAGATGAGGAGGCCGAGAAGGACGCCACTACCGCAATCGAGCTGGGTCCCCAGAACCCGATGGCCTACCTGATCCGCGGCGAGGTGAGGGCGGCCGCCGGGAACCGCGACACGGCTCGCGCGGACTTGGACCAGGCGGTGAAGCTGACGGCGGCGGGTTCCGGAAGGCGGAGGTTTGTCGACCAGTTCCGCCAGCAGCTCGGGTACGCCGAGGACAAGAAGTAGCGGAAGAGTCCTCACTGGACGCGGCGGGGCCGCCGCGAAAGAATGAAGCCCCGCCCCATGGCCCAGCCCGCTTCCTCGATCCCGCCCGAAACCGGCCTCACCCGCCGCGGCATGCTGATTTTCATCGCCGTCATGGCGAT
>JAIOPR010000112.1 GCA_021413805.1 Planctomycetota bacterium | reverse complement strand
ATGATGAGCCGCATCATGGCCGTGATTTCGCTCGGTAAATTTGCGGGCGACCCGGCGGCCGTCGAAGGGCTCGCGGCGGCGCTCAAGCGCGAGACGTTCCGAGGCGTGAGGCAGGAGATCGCCGCGGTGCTGGGCAGGATGGGGACGGACAACGCGCGGGATGTACTCTTCACCGCCGCGAAAGACGCCGACCCCCGCGTCCGCTCCAGCGCCGCCGACGCCCTCGGCGCATTCCAGGACGAGAAGGCCGCGGCGAAGCTGGCCGAGCTCGCCCGCGACCGGTTCCCCCAGGTCGCTTCGGCGGCTCTTCGCAACATCGGCAAGACGAAATCCAAAAAGGCATTCGCGGCGCTCTCGGCGGGCCTCAAGCGGGACGCGCACAACGACATGATCCGCGTGGCGGCGTTCACGGGGCTGAAGGAGCTGAAGGACCAGAAGGCGGTGCCGCAGGCGCTCAAGCTGGCGAAGGCGCCGGCGACGGTTGCGGCGCGCAATGCCGCGAACAACTGCCTCGTCGGGCTGTTCGGCGAGATCGAGAAGGAGAAGCGGGGCCCGGTGCGCGACCATCTCATCGCGACGCTTCGCGACCCCGCGCACCAGGTCCGCCGGGCGTCATTCGAGAATTTCGCGGGGCTGGACGACCCGAAGATCATCAGCGCCCTGGAGGCCGCGGTCGAGCGCGAGCCGCTGAACATCGTGGGCCGCGTCGGCCGGCAGACGCTCAAGAAGTTCAAGGACCGCGCGGCGGCGAAGGCGGACATCAAGGGCGTGACGAAGGAAATCGAGGCGTTGCGGGAGGAGAACCGGGAGTTGAAGAACCGGATGGCGAAGATTGAGGAGAGGGTCGGGAGGAAGTAGGGAGACGTGGGAGCGGGGTTAACGGCGCTTGCCACAGAGAACGGCTGAGAGAACGGCCGAGAACTGCGGAGACAGACCTGCTAATTTTTGCCGCGATCAGATCGCATGCGCGGATTGCTCGCCGTTTTTTGAAAAAAAATCCCTTTTATTTCTCTCTATTTTTTCTCACTTTTTTCTCCGCGCCCTCTGTGGCCCCAGCCGTTTTCCTCGTCATGACTGCCCCCGCGCCCCGCTCCTTACCATATACAGCATGCCCGACCGCCTCCTCTCGACCTTCATCCACGTCTCCGACACCCACATCGGCGAACTCGACCCCCGCACCGGCGACGCCGCCCTCGGCCACGACGTCCTCATGCGCTGGAAAAAGGACCGGCACTTCTATGGGTTCCTCGGCCACACCCACGTGGCCCTCTCCCAGTTCGCGGAGTTCTACCGCCGGCTGCGCGATTCCGAAGGCGCCCGGCTCATCCACACCGGCGACGTGACCCGCTGGGGCGGCGCGGCCCAGTTCGCGCTGGCGAAGCGGTATTTCGAGAAGCGCCTCCCGACACCCGAGGGCGACGTCGGGCTCGACGACCCGCACGCCCTGGAACTTGCGATCCCGGGGAACCACGACCACTGGCCGGGCACCGGCTGGGTCCTCGGCCGCTCCACCTCCGCACTCCGGCGGATGTTCCGGCCGCTTCCCGTCCCGCCGAAACGGTTCACGCTGGCCGGCGGGCGGTCGCTGCTGTTCGCGGGAATCGACTCGGACGCGGACGTCTGGCCGTGGTCGCCGACCCGGGCGCTGGCCCGCGGGGCGTTCCTGTCGCAACTGAGGGCGCTGGGTCGCAACTGAGGGCGCTGGCGCGGCTCCTGAAACCCCGGGAAGCGCACGAGATCCGCGTGCTGCTTCTCCACCACTCCCCTTCCTACGGCAAGACCGGCCTCGGGCTCCAGCGCCGCAGCCGGCGGGCGCTCGACACGTTTGTGGCGCGGCACGGGTTCCGCGTCATGCTCACGGGGCACATCCACGTCCCCGGGGCGCGATCGCGGCGGATGGCGCATGGCGAAGTGCTCGAAGCGCGGAGCGGGACAACGCTGCTGCGCGACCAGTACCCCGCCGAGTGGCTCGCGGAGGGCGGCGGCCCGACGTACACGCTGCCGCAGAATGCGCTTCTCGTGCACCGGCTGTTCGAAATTCCCGGCGGCGCCATCGAGTGGCGCTCGGCGCTTCATCTGCGCACGCCGGGCGGCTTTGAGGAACGAGGGCCGCTACCGGGCGCGGAGGCGTTCCAGGTCTGGCGTCCTTAGGCCGGCCGGACTGCGTCGCCGACGCGGATCGTCCCCTCGTTCAGGATCTGCGCTCTCAGCCCGCCGCGGTGGATCAGCCCCGTATGCGCCTTCGGGTCGGTCAACTCCGCCAGCCTCGCGCACGGCTCGCACAGCCGGATGCCCTTCGCACGCACCTCGCCCACGAAAAACTCACGGTCCACGAGATGGTTCAGCGCGACGCCGCGCGTCACCACGTTCCGCCGCGAATCCCCCGGCGCCAGGTCCAGCCCGTCGTCGCGCTTCAGCCCCTCCAGCGCTTCGATCTCGATCAGCGTCAGCTCGCGGGACGGCCCCGGCTTGTGCGAGTACGAGCCGGTGCCGAGGCCGTAGCGGTCGCCTTCGAGGCCTTTTCCGGGAAGAGCGCGGGCCTGCTGGACGGAAGTCGCCTTGGCGCCGGCGGCGTGGCAGAGGTGGATGGAGACGACTTCGCCGTTGTTCATGCCAGAGACGTTATCCGGAGACGCACGTTCGGCGCAACGGGTCGATCGAGGCATAATGGGCGGATGCCTCCCCCCCTCGAGACCAAGCTCCCGAAAGTCGGCACGACGATCTTCACCGTGATGTCTGCGCTCGCCGCCGAGCACAAGGCGGTCAACCTGGGCCAGGGTTTCCCGGATTTCCCGCCGCCGGCGCCGCTCGTTGAAGGGCTTTCGCGCGCGATGGCCGAGGGGAAAAATCAGTACGCGCCGATGACCGGCATCCCGGCTCTCCGGCAGGCGATCGCCGCGAAAACGAAACGCTGCTACGGCCGCGACGTGAACTCGGACACGGAGATCACGGTGACGAGCGGCGGGACCGAGGCGATTTTCGACGCGGTGCACGCGGTGGTGCGGCCGGGGGAAGAGGTGATCGTGCTGGACCCGTGCTACGACTGCTACGAGCCGGCGATCGACCTGGCGGGAGCGAAGGCGGTGCACGTGCCGCTCGACCCGCGCGATTTCTCGGTGGACTGGCAGCGCGTGAAGGAAGCGATCACGCCGCGGACGCGGATGCTGATGATCAACACGCCGCACAATCCCTGCGGAAGCGTGTTTTCTGCGGAGGACATGAAGCGCCTCGCGGAGATTCTCCGGCCGACGCGCGTCCTCGTTCTCTCCGACGAGGTTTACGAGCACATTGTTTTCGATGGCCACCGCCATGAGAGCGTCCTGCGCACGCCGGAGCTCGCCGAGCGCAGCTTCGTGGTTTCGAGCTTCGGCAAGACCTACCACTGCACCGGCTGGAAGATCGCCTACACGATCGCCCCGCCCGCGCTCACCGCCGAATTCCGCAAGGTCCACCAGTACGTGACGTTCACGACGTTCAACCCCGCGCAGTGGGCGTTCGCCGAGATGCTCGACAAGCACCCCGAGCACTACGACGGCATCGGCGCGTTCTACCAGGCCAAGCGCGACGCCTTCGCGGCGAAACTCCGCACCACGAAATTCCGGCCGCTTCCCGTCGCCGGCGCGTATTTCCAGCTGGTGGACTACTCGGCGGTCAGCGACCTCGACGACCTCGCATTCTCGCGCTGGCTGACGATCGAAAAGGGCGTCACGGCGATCCCGCTCGCGCCGTTCTACGAAACGCCGCCGGCGGGGCAACGGCTCGTGCGGCTCTGTTTCGCGAAGGTCGATGCAACGCTGGACGCGGGGATCGAGCGCCTGAGAAAAGTCTAGATCGCAAAGCAACCTGACAGGGTGCGAATTTCCTCTTCACATCGAGGGGACGCGGCGCGATCACGCTTTCACCTAAGTCATGGCCTCTTCAGATCTTAAGAATCCTGACAAACGAGGCATGATTCCTGCGACGATCTCCACTGCCCACCCTCCAAGGAGCCTGCCATGAAACCCGCCCTCGTCACGCTCGCCGCACTCGTCTGCGCCCTCACCGTCCGTGCAGAAGAGCGGCTCTGGCAGTTCCACCCCGGGCAGACGTTCTCGTACACCTGCGAATCGAAATTTACCTACTCCGTGGACCGCAACAAGTTCGGCGGCAAGACCTCGTCGCTTGAAGGCGGCGGAAGCGAAGAGCCGCCCCCAATGACCTGAGGCGGCGCGCCCGGTGGCCGTGAGGATCACGGCCATTACGCTTACGTCCAGACGGAGACCTGCACGATGACCGCGCTCGTCATGGCGGTGGGCGACACCGGCTCCGCGAAAGTCCGCTTCACCGTCGATGCCATCCACATCGACACCCATTTCCAGACGACGGGCGAGCACGCCGAGTGGGACAGCGCCAAGTCGAAGACGACGCCGATCGGCGGGTTCAAGGCGTACGAGGCGGTGCTGGGGGCGACGTTTGAAGTGCTGGTCGCGCCCGACGGGACGATCACGGAGAACAAGGCCGCGGTCTGGCCGAAGGCGAAGCCCGCGACGACCAAAGGCAAGGCCCGCGACGAAGAAGCCGCCGCGGTGACGCATCCGCCGACGCCGGCGCTCTCGTGGCTCCAGCTGATTTTCACGGCGGTCCCCAGCGAGGGGAAGGACACCGAACGCTCGCTCGACCTGCAGGAACCCCAGAAATACCTGCTGCATCCCGCCGGCCGGGAGGCGACGGGAAATTACCAGGCGTGCATGAAGAGCAAGATCGAGAGCGTGGACCGGAAACGGCTCGTGGACGCGAACAAGCTCGAGCTCAACAAGGCGCCGTCGGCCGAGGATGTCGCGCTCGGGATGACGAAGGCGACGGAGAAGAAAGGCTCTTCGTGGTTCAGCACCGCCTTCGGCTGCATGGCGAAGGCCGAGGTCAAGTCGTCGATCGAAGGCGTGCGCGGACGGGATCAGCTCGTCACGACGCTCGAGTGGTCGGTGGACCTCAAGGACCGCGGTTTCGGCAAAGTCCCCACGGGCGGCACCGGCGGCGGCAACTCCCCCTCCGACAAGCCGGGGCCGGACCAGCCGACGAAGTAGAGCGCGGAAACCGCTTCTTCCACCCCCTCGAAGGGGTAAGATCCCCCGTGACGGGCTCGCAGCGACCTGCACCCGCCGGCCGGGCCGGTTCCGCTTGGTTCACTTCCCCGGAGGGTTGAATGACCCGTCCCCGTTTTCTTGGCGCGCTGCTCGGGCTTGCCGTCCTGATCCTTCCCGCTTCGGCGAAACCCACGCCCGCCGAATGGAAGAAGCTCGAGTCCGACGCCCGGAACGCCTTCGCGGGGAACAACGGCGACGACCGGGTTAAGGCAGCGCTGGCGGTCGGCGGCGCGGACTGCCTCGACGGCGTCAAGCTCCTCGTCAAGCTCCTCGACACCCCGGACCAGGCGCTCGCCACGGCCGAAGCCGCCCGCGACGCCTACGAACCCGAATTCGCCACCGCCCTCGCCCGCATCGTGAAATTCGCAAAACAGGGCAACGGGCAGGTCGCCGTCAACGAGCTGGAGCTCTTCCAGAAAAAAGAAAAGCAGATGTCCGACCTCAACGAGAAGGTCCATGCCCTCTCGGCGGTCCCTGACGCGATCGGCGAAGCGCTGGCGAAGACGCGCGACCCGGAAGCGGTGAAATGGCTGACCGAAGAGGCGCTGAAGGACAAGTCGTGGCGGACCCGCGCGTCGGTCGGTTACGCGCTGGGCTTCGTGCCGGCGGAAAACGCGCTCGCCAACCCCGCGCTCCAGGGCGCCCTCGCCGACAAGGACGGGCGCGTCCGGTCCGCGGCGATCGAGGCGCTCGCCCGCCGCGGAGCAAAGGACGCGGCCCCCGCGAT
>JAIOPR010000111.1 GCA_021413805.1 Planctomycetota bacterium | reverse complement strand
TACGCGATGGACGACTTCGCGAAGACCAAGATCGCCGCGACGAACAAGGAGCTGGTGGAAGAGCGCGCGATGGTGGCGGACATGCTGAAAACGGGGTAGCGGCACCGCTATCCCGGACGCCCGCGTGTATCATGCTCCCGACAGGGCCGCCACGCCCTGCCTCGAAGGGGGCTCCATGAAAAACTATCTGCACCTCAAGCGCGGCGTCGATCTGCTGCACGACCCGCTTCTCAACAAGGGCACCGCGTTCACGGCGGCGGAGCGCGAGCAGCTGGGGCTGCGCGGCCTGCTGTCGCCGCGGATCACGACGATGCACGAGCAGCTGGATCGGGTGCTCGAGAGTTTCCGGCGCAAAACGAGCGACCTGGAGAAGTACATCTACCTGGTGTCGCTTCAGGAGCGCAACGAAACGCTGTTCTACCGCGTCGTGACGGAGAACCTGGGCGAGATGATGCCGATCATCTACACGCCGACGGTCGGGCTGGCGTGCCAGAAATGGGGGCACTTTTTCCGCCGCTCGCGCGGGCTCTACATTTCGACGGAGGACCGCGGGCAGATCACGCGGATCCTGGGAAACTGGCCTCATCCGGACATCCGCATGATCGTCGTCACGGACGGCGAGCGCATCCTCGGGCTCGGCGACCTCGGCGCCAACGGCATGGGAATCCCGCTCGGCAAACTCTCCCTGTACACCGCCTGCGCCGGCCTGCACCCCGCGCAGTGCCTCCCGATCATGCTCGACGTCGGCACCGACACCGAGTCCCTCCTCGCCGACCCGCTCTACATCGGCCTCCCCAACCACCGCCTGCGCGGGCCGGCTTACGACGAGTTCCTGGAAGAGTTCGTGACGTCGGTGCAGATGTTTTTCCCGAAGGCTTGCCTCCAGTTCGAGGACTTCGGGAACGCCAACGCCTTCAGCCTCCTCCAGCGGTACCGCGACCGGATCTGCACGTTCAACGACGACATCCAGGGCACCGCGGCCGTCACCCTCGCGGGCCTCGCTTCCTCCCTCCGCCTCACCGGCGGCCGCCTGGCCGACCGGAAATTCCTTTTCCTCGGCGCGGGCGAAGCGGGCATCGGCATCGGCCATTTGATTGTTGAAGCGCTCAAGTCCGAGGGCGTCGCGGAGGAAACGGCGCGGCGCCAGTGCTGGTTCGTGGACTCGAAGGGGCTCGTCGTGCGCGGCCGTACCGATCTCGTCGAGCATAAGAAGCCCTTCGCGCACGAGCACCGCGCCGTCTCAACGCTTCTCGAATCGGTGGAAGCGCTCAAGCCCGCGGCGCTGATCGGCGTGTCGGGCACGACCGGGGGTTTCACGCAACCGGTGGTGGAAGCGATGGCGCGGCTGAACCCGCGGCCGGTGATTTTCGCGCTTTCGAACCCGACGTCGAAGGCGGAGTGCACGGCGGAGCAGGCGTACGCGTGGAGCGCCGGCCGCGCGATTTTCGCGAGCGGGAGCCCGTTTGCGCCGGTCACGCTGGGCGGCACGACGCACGTGCCGGGGCAGGGCAACAACGCCTACATTTTCCCGGGCGTCGGGCTCGGCGTCGTCGCCAGCGGGTCCACGCGGGTCACCGACGAGATGTTCTTCGTCGCCGCCAAGACGCTCGCCGGCCTCGTCACCGACGCCGACCTCGCTCTCGGCCGCATCTACCCCGACCTCGCCCGCATCCGGGAGGTCTCGCTGGCCATCGCCGTCGCCGTCGCGGAGGTCGCTTACGCCCGCGGGCTGGCGCGCGAGGCCCGGCCGGAGAGCGTCGCGGGGCTGGTCCAGTCTTACGTTTACCAGCCGGTGTACGCCGACTACGTGTGAGCGGGGCGATGAGACGTGCGGAAAAGCACCATGAAATCTGAGTGCCTGACACTCAAATTTCATGGTGGGCGGAGGCCGCTCCCCGGATTCGATTCATTCGTCCTCTCGGGGGAACCTTCGGCCGCCCCGGACGTCTATATGACCCCATGCTGCCCCGCCCCCTGTCCTTCGCTCTTCTCGCCAGCGCCGCGCTTTCTGCCATCCTCACGGCGCTTCCCGCCCGCGGCGAAGACCGGACCCGCGCGGTCGAGGACTCGATCAACTGGCACCTGAACCCGTTCCAGAAGGGCGGGTACAGCTGGCCCGGCGGGGACACGTTCAACAGGGAGTTCTACCGGGGGCACGTCGATTTCGTGCTGGACCGCGCGGCGGCGTGCGACCGGATCGACCGCGCGTTTGAGAGGGCGGGGTTCCACATGAAGCGCGACGTCGCGTACGAGAAAGACGGTGTCGCGTTCCGGGCGACGGGGTACGACGCGGACCGGAAGGTCGGGTACATCTTCGCGACGCCGGAAACGGTGGGGCTGTTCGGCAGCGATCCCGGCGGGCGCGACGCGGCGGTGTGGCTGTCGGCAGAAGAGGCGAAGACGCTCGAGGACCGGGCGCCGGTGACGCGGGAATTCATCGCGGTGGTCATCCCGTACGTGAATCACCTCGGGTACCAGGTCTGCCCGTACCGCGACGACAAGGAGAAAGCGGAGCTGGAAAAGAAGAAGGCCGACACCGTCGAGAGCCGGCTGGCATCGCTCGACGGTTGCGTCGCCGAGTACGTCACCTGGATGGCAGGGATGAGCACCAGCGAATACCCGGCGCCGTCCGCCGAGCCGCGCAACCTGCTCAATGTCGCCCGCTGGAAATCCGCCATCCCCGAACACCACTTCCCGGGCGAGTGCGGCGTCGGAATGCCGCGCCCTCTCCACGTGGACATGGTGAAGAAATTCGTCGCGCAGTGGTCCGCCGCCGCCGGCGTGGACCTGTCCAAGCCCTTCACGTACGAGAAGGACGGGAAGAGCTTCACCCTCACCGGTTACGACCCGGCGAAAAAGATCGGCTACCTCTGGGCCTGCCCGAGTCCCGAGCTGTCGGCGCTGGCCGCGCAGGCCGAGGCGGACGGGTTGCGCATCGCCTGGATCAGTCCTGCCGACGCAAGGTTCGATCTCCGCCACGAGAGGACGATGACGCGATATGCGCCGCAGTACGCGGAGAAAGCGAAGGCCGTGCAGGCGATCAAAGATGAAAAGGCGCGGGAGGCGGCGACCCAGGCGCTCGACGCGCAGGTCGAGGAGGACAACGCGCGGCCGGCGCTCGACAAGCTGGAGCGGCGGGTTGTGGAGTTTCTGGAGTGGGCGGAGAAGCGGTAGTTCTGCCGTTCCGGAAAATGGTCGGTTCCCCGCGTCATCCGCGCGGACGTGGCGGACATGGCAGAACCGCCGAAGAAGGAATATCCGGACCCTCGAAGCAGGTATAGTTCACCCCCGTGAAGGCGTTGCTTCTCAATGCGTTTCGAACTCTGGGACTCGCGGCTGGGGATTCGGCTCGCGCGGCGCGGAAGCGATTGAAGCGGCTGCGCCGGGAGGCCGCCGCGAACATCGCGGAGGCGGAAGACGCGGTGTCCCGGCTGCAATCGCGGGACGAGTGGCTGGTGGAGACGATTGCGAACGGCGATCCGGTCGAGGCGCCCTGGCACGATTTCGTGGCACGGTTCCGCTCGCTGTCCCTCGAAGCGCGCGACGCCGGGACGTGGATCGCAGCGCACCAGGAGGCGGCGAAGACCACGGCGGACCCGGCCTTTCGCCGCGCAATGCGGATCTTTCTCAAGCGTCTGGCCGGCCCCATTCGGGCCGGGGATCTCGCCCGGTGTCTGGACGGATTCCCGGCGCGGTTGCTGGAAGTGAATTCGGTGCTCGGGGCCGCGGCGCTCGAACAGGGCAGGGAGTCAGAAGCGCGGGAGCACCTGAAGGCGATCGCCGGTTCCCCGGCAGGGGCCGTCGCCCGGCGCCTGGCGATTCGCCGGCTGGTCGCGAATCGAGCGCTGGCCGTAACGGAAGTACTTCGACCCGCTGAAACGGCGCTTCAATCGCTCGAAGGTCATGAATCGCCGGATCCCGGGGAGGCCAAATCCGCGGCAGCTTCGGTCACCCAGGCCATCTCCTCTGCCCGGCCGATGATCCATTGGCTCGAAAATCTCGGGCCGGAGGCGGCGGAAGGTTCGCGCGACGTGGCCGCCGCGCTGGCCCGCCGGGCGGCGCTTCTCGTTGGCCGCGCCGGCGGTGACCCGGTGCCCGGATTGCGGGAAGCTTCCGGGCTTGCGGGGGAGGCGGAACTTCGCGCCGACATCGAGGCCGACCTCGCGGATCCGTCGTGGGCCGTCGCGATCGCACAGGCCCTCTATCCGCTTCGACACGGCGGTGTGGAGCACGCTTGGCGCCGCGTGCGCCGGCTCCGGCGAAAGGCCGACACCGCCGCGCGCCGTGAGCGCCTTCGTTCCCTTCTCGCACGGCCCTCGTCGTTCCTCAACCCGGCGCGCGGCCGCCCGTGGAGTTTCACGGCCTACGGGAGTGGACCGGGGTATTTCGGCAAGCGTCCCGATCCCGCGGACTTGCGCCTCTACGTCGCGTCTCACGCGTGGCGAATTTTTCGCATGCCAGTCTTCACGCTTGGCGCCTACCTGTTCGCTTCCTCAGACCCCGCGGCGAAGCGGCCGGAACCGAAACGGGACCATTTCCTCGGCCAGGTGCCGCTGGCGTTCCGGCCGTCGCGCGCGAAGCTGTTTGCGAAGGGAGGGGCGGTGATGGCGCTCCTGCTCGTCATCGCGTTCGCCGGACTCGACTTTGTCTCTAACATCTCCGGATACCAGCGCCTGAGGACGATTTGCGCGCAGGGGGAAGACGCCGACCTGAAGTCCCGCTGCTCCGCTCTCCAGGACCTCAGCGACAGAGGCAGCTTTTATGTGCGATGGAAGAGCCGTCGCAAGCTGGCCGAGATTCTTCTGCCACGAGTGCGCGCCATCCGCACCTACGCCGATTTATACGGATTTGTCCGGGAACTTGGCGGTCCCGAGGAGGAGTGGGACCGCGGAATGAAGTTCTACGTTAGGTGGTTCCCACCGGAAATGGACGCTGCTGTCGAGGAGTGCCTCCAGCGCCTCCCTCCCCCGGCGCTTCCGCCCACGGGAGGCGCCTGGTGGAGCGTGGATCGAATCCCGTTCGAGGAGCGGGCGGTCCCCCTGGGACAATTCGTCGAATGGGCCTGCGACTCGAGCCCGGGAATCTACCCGCGCCGGGCGACCTTCGCTCTGGACGCGGCGCGGCGTCTCGACGCGCCTCACCTCTGGGTGCTTGCGGTGAAGTATTCCCGGGAGTACGACCAGATCCAGTCGGCGGAGGCTGTGGCCGCGCTGACCCGATGGCTGAAGTCCGCGCAATACTGGGAGTGGTTCCAGCACATCTACGCGCTTCCCGACTCCCGCGGCGACGTCCGCGAACGAGTCGCCGTGGAAGCCCTGCGGACACATGCCCTGGGCCTGTGCGACGACTACACAGGATTTGGCTCCTATCTCAAATTCCTGCCGCCGGATTACCGGCGCTTGCTCGAGACGGATTCGAACCTTGTCGCTGAAGAACGCCTCGCGTTGCTCGACGTGCTGCCCGAGACTCCGGCGCTCGGCGAGCCTGAACGCACCTGGTACATCTCCGGCCTGATGCGCCGCAAGGGATTCGACCTGATCCGCACAGGGTCCGATCACTCCGACTACGCGGCAATTCGGCGAGGAATCGATCTCTTGCTGAATGTGCTCGAGTCTTCTCCCGACGACCATGTGGCCGCGGCGCAGGCGGTCGATCAGCTTGTCGTCCTCGGCGAGACTGAACAGGCCCTCCAACTCGGCCGCCGCTTCCCGTGCGACGAAGTCCTGCCCCCGATGGGCCTCGCCCTGTTCAACGCAGGGCGTGTGGAGGAAACGATTGCGACGCTTGAGCCGCACGTCGCGAGGCACTTCGATGATTTCCACACAATGCACACGGACTACAAACGGGCGCTTCGGGAAGCGAAGGCGGCGTGGGAGAAAAAGCTGAAAGGTGAGATGCCGTCGGAGTTCGATCAGAAACGGATTGTCGAATACGACCACGGTTCGTTCCTGGCTACCGCGGACGAGTGGCTCGACCGGCTTGCCCGCGTGGACAGCCTTCCGCGGAAGCTGCGGATCCGGATGTGGCGGGCGCAGGACTGGCGCGGAGCGGCACGGCTGCTGGCGCGGGCGCTCGCGGCGTCGGGGATCGCGAAAGGACCGGAAGCCGCCGAGCGCGTGGCGCGGGCGCTCGAGCTGCAACGGAGGGTCTGCGAGGTGTCGCCCTACGTGGACGAGGATGCCGGCGTGCTCACGATCTGCGAGATGCTTTCGGCGGGGTCGGGAATCGACGCGATACGGCAGCGGCTGGAACTCGATAACCGGGGAGAGGCGCTGCTCCAGCTTGGGGAGCTTCTCAAGGCATCGGGA
>JAIOPR010000072.1 GCA_021413805.1 Planctomycetota bacterium | reverse complement strand
GCGTACCTCGCGGGCGACTGGCCCACCGCCATCTCCGCCGATACACCCTCAGGTCCGCGGAGCCACTCCATGAAAGATCGCCTCTGCACCGCCCACATCGCCGTCCCCGCGATCGGGATGTGCCTGCATTGCCATAAGCCCTACTGCGAAGCCTGCAAAGTCGAGACGCACTACGGGAAATTCTGCTGCTTCGACTGCAGCGGGAAGTACGCGGCGTTCAAGGCGACGTGGAAAGAACCGAAGCTGAAGACGCAGTGGTTCGCGGCGATGGTGTCGGGGATCATCTGCCTGGCCTTGCTGGCGGAAGCGCTGGCGTGGGCGGGGCACCGCTGGCTGGGAATTTCCGCGCTGGCCCCCTGGGACCTGGTTTCGAGGTTCTTTCCATGAGCTTTCGTCGCACCCCCGCCATCGCGCCCGCCCTTTTCGCCGCGCTGCTCCTCTCCGCCGCCGGCTGCTCCTCTGGCCCCGACAAGACATCCGAGGACCCCGGCTGGCGCGACGCCGAGTCCGCGTACCTCGCGGGCGACTGGCCCACCGCCATCTCCGCCTACGAACGTTTCATCTCCGCCCACCCCGACGACAAGCGCGCCACCGACGCCCGCCTCCGCATCGGCCGCGCCTACCTCGCCCAGAACCGCCCCGCCTCCGCCCTCCCCTTCCTCGACCAGGTCGTCTCTTCCAACCCCCCCGACCCCGTCAAGGCCGACGCCCACGCCGCCCGCGGCATGGCCCAGCACCTCCTCGGAAATCCGCAGCGGGCCGAAGCGGAGTTCATGGACGCTGTGCGGATCGGCGGCTCGGAGATCCGGCGCGACGAGTGCCTCTACTACGTCGCCGTCTCGAAAATCCGGCAGGGCCGCTGGGACGAAGGACTCGGTGACCTCGGCCTCGTCGTCCGCGAAACCCCCGATTCCCCCTACGCCATCAAGGCCCGGGCGCTTCGCAGTTCCCCTGAACGGTTTTTCACCGTCCAGGCCGGCGCCTTCGCCGACCCGGCAGGCGCCCGGCGCCGCGCGGACGAGCTGAGGACGAAGGGCTTCGATGCGACGATCGTGCCCGAGGGGACGCTGAACTGCGTGCGGGTTGGGAAGTACTCTGGGTGGCGGGAAGCGATCGACCAGGCGAAGCTGATCGAGACTACCGTCGGGGGCGAAACCGCGGTCGTGCCCTAAGCGGGCGTTGTCCTTGAACGGTTGGTCAAAAACCCTTACGATGCGCCGACTTGCGCCCGCCCGGGGGTTCTCGGCGGACGCACAATTCGGGGGGTTCCATGGGTCTGGTCGCCACTGTAAAACGTGCGGCAACGCGCGCCGTTGTGAACCAGGTGCTGGGTCTGATGAATTCGTCGGACGCCAACCTGCTTCGCATGCTGAAGGTCATCAAGACGGTCTCGCCGCTCGACTGGTACGACAAGGCGCTGGGCGCGGCCGAAGGGTACATCGAGGCCGGGCACCCAGGCGTCGAGGCGGTCCGCCGGGCGGTGCGCGTGATGAGCCCCGTGACGCGCAAGAAGTTCGTCGAGAACTTCATCATGAACGTCTTCATCGAGGGCCATCACCGGCGCTTCGAGTTCTACGAGAAGGAAGGCTTCGGCCCGCCGACGTCGCTCCTGATCAGCCCCACGACCGTCTGCAACCTGAAATGCTACGGCTGCTACGCCGAGGGGCACGACGTCCACTCGACCCTGCCGTTCGAGACGATGGACCGCCTGGTCGGCGAGGGCAAGGCCGTCGGCAGCACGCTCGTCCAGCTCGTGGGCGGGGAGCCTTTCCTCGTCAAGGAACTCTGGAAACTCTTCGAGAAACACGACGACGTCTACTTCAACGTCTTCACCAACGCCACGATGCTCGGCGACGCCGAAATCGAAAAGCTCGCTTCCATGGGCCACGTCGCCCTGTCGATCTCGGTGGAAGGGCTCCAGATGCACACCGAACTTCGACACGGTGGGGACGGGGCCGTTCATGGACGCGATGATCGACGCGGGGTGCGTGTTCGGGTGGTTCTTCCCGCTGATGCCGGTCGGGTCGTGCGCGGTGCCGCAGTTGATGCTGACGCCGTACCAGAAGATGCAGGTGAAGGACCGGCTGGCGGAGATGCGCGCGACGAAGCCGCTGTTGTTCTTCGATTTCGGCCACGACGAGTGGATGGCGGGCGGGTGTCTCGCGGGCAGGAAGATGCTGCACGTGAACAGCCAGGGCGGCGTCGAGCCGTGCATGTTCACGCAGTTCGCGGTGGACAACGTGAAGGACAAGCCGTACGTGGAAGTGCTGCGCTCGAAGTTCCTCGGCAAGGTCCGCGACGACGGACGCATCCGCGCCAACCCGCAGAAGACCTGCCTCGTGACCGACGTGCCGGAAGTCTTCCGCGCGATCGTCAACGAGGAAGGCGCGAAGAACCAGTCGGGCGACACGTTCATGACCACGATGGCTCCCGTCGTGGACACCTTCGCCCGCGAGGACAAGGCGCTTCATGAGGCGGAGAAAAAGTAATGTTCCAGGCGGCCAAAAACTTCGCGCTTGAGAAGGTGATCGACGGCGTTGCGGCCGCCGCGGCGAACATGTCGGACGAGGGGATCCTGCGGATGATCAAGATCCTGCGGACGCTGATGCCCTCGGACTGGTACGCGAACGCCCTGAATTCGGCGGAGCGGTACGTGAAGGAAAAGCACCCGGGGGTCGAAGCGGCGCGGCGGATTTCGCGCAACCTGAGCCCGCATGTGCGGAAGGCGTCGATCCGGAATTTCGTGCTGGGCGTGCTGATCGAGGGGAACAAGGTCCGCAAGAAGTTCTACGAGGAAGAAGGTTTCAACGCGCCGCCGATGGTAATGATGAGCCCGACGTCGGTGTGCAACTACAAGTGTTACGGCTGCTACGCGGACGGCGAGGACTGGAAGGCGGAGCTGGAGCCGGAGCTGATTCACCGGGTGGTGGCGGAAGCGCAGTCGATCGGGTCGCGGCTGATCGCGTTCACGGGCGGCGAGCCTTTCCTGCGCAAGGACCTGATGGACATCATGTCGAAGCACCGGGACGTGATGTTCTCCGTCTACACGAACGGTTCGCGCGTGACGCCGGCGATGCTCGACCAGTTCGCGGAGTGGGGCAACGTGCACCTCAGCTTCTCGCTGGAGGGGCCGCAGGTGATCACCGACGACCGCCGCGGCGCGGGCGCGTTCGGGATCGTGATGCACCAGATGGACGAGTGCAAGAAGCGCGGGCTGTTCTTCGGCTTCGGCTGCACGGTGTCGCGCAAGAACCTCGAGGCCTCGACGTCCGACGAGTTCGTGCAGCTCATGGTGGACAAGGGTGCGGCCTACGGCTGGTACCTGAACCTCATGCCGACCGGCCCGGTCGAGTCGCAGGACCTGATGCTCACCGCCGCCCAGCGCTACTGGATGCGCGAGCGCTCCGCCGTCATCCGCAAAACCCACCCGATCTTCCTCGTCGATTTCGTCAACGAGTCCTGGCTCGTCGGCGGATGCATGGCCGGCGGCCGCAAGATGATCCACATCAATTCCAACGGCGACGTCGAGCCGTGCATGTTCATCCACTACGCCGTGGACAACATCAAGAACAAGTCCATCCGCGAGGTCCTGCGGAGCGACTTCATGAAGAAGATGCGCGAAGCGGTCCCCCACGACGCCCGCGACGCCCGGCCGTGCATGATCATCGACCACCCCGACCGCCTGCGGAACATCATCGACACGACCGCCGCGTTCAAGACCACGCCGGACGCCGGCCAGATCGCCAACGAATGGGCCCCGTACCTCGACGCCTACGGCGCCGAATACGGCCGCCTCGACGCCAAGCACATCGCCAACGTCAACGACCCCGAGCTCGTCGCCCTTCGCGCCGAAATGCCGCGCCCCGAAGTCGCCGTCGGCGTCGAAGTCGGCAAGCGCTACGGTCCGCGCAGGGAAACCGAAGCGGTGAAGACGTCGTCCTGTGGCTCAAGCTGCGCCACGTCCGCCCCGGTCGCCGGTGGACCGCAAGCGGCGAAGCCTTAGCCCCGCCGCATGCGCGCTTTCCTTGTCCTGGCCGCGCTGGCGGCGCTTCAGGGAGTCTCGTTCTCCGACACCGGCCAGATTATCTGGGTGACCGGCCAGGGCGAAATCCCGATGGAGGGAGAGTTTCCGAACACCGCCTCCGCCTTTCGCGAAGCGCTTAAAGGGAGCTTCCCGGGCTGGAGAATCGAGAGCCGCACGCTGAGGTCGCTCCGTGCGCCGCTTCCCGCCGATGCCGTGCTCGTCATGGCAGGCCCGGTTCGGGACATCTCGACCGCGGAAGAGGCGTCGCTGCGGGCGATTCTCGCGAGCGACGTGCGGCTGCTCGTGTGCATCGACCCGGTCAAGGACCACCCGGCGACTGAACTTGCCCGGCTCCGGGCGGTGCTTCGCGAGTCGGGAGTCGAAGTCGGCGCCGACCGGCTCTCGGACCCGGACCACGAACGCGCGAAGGCCGAGAAATCGGACGGCGTGGTTTTCGCCGCGACGTTCAGCCGCGCCGATCACCCGCTGTTCACGCACCTGCCCACGGGTTCCGAGATTCTCTTTTCCAACGCCTGCCGTGTCGCGGCGATGGCCGGCAGCAAAGACGCCTGGCAGATCCGTGAAATCGCCGCGACCGGGACGAACGCCTTCGGCCAGAATGCCGCAGGCGGCCTCAGCCCGGCCGGCCCCGTCGCCGTCGCCGCCGAGCGCCGCGGCGGCACCGGGCGATTTGTCGTGATCGGCGACGCCACGTTCCTCACGAACAATTTCGCGGCGCGCAACGGCGTGAAAGACGCGCCGCTCGCGCTCGCAGCGGTGAAGTGGCTCGCAGAGCAGCCGGAAAAGTTCCCGACCTCCGCGCCCACCGACGAGCGCGACCCGTCCATCCTCATCACCGCGATCGTCGGCGCTTCCGTCCTCGTCATCGGCGCCGCCGCGTTCAGCCGCCGGAATTAGCTACTTCGATTTCGCCGTCGCGGCCTTCGCCCACGCCGCCACCCCGTGCGTCAGCGCCCCGTGGTCTTCAATCCCGACCTTCCAGAGTTCATCGAGCGAAGCGGGCCAGACCGGGGGCGCTTCATCCCACCTCCGGCAGCACGACGCCAACGTGCCCGGGCGGCGGGATGGACACGTCGAACTGCACGCCGATGTCGCGCAGTTCTTTTCCCCAGCGGTTGAGCGTCGGGAACAGTTCCTGTGGCGGCGGGCCGGGGCAGCGCAGTTCGAAGACGACGGGGTTACCGGCGACCTGGGGAAGCGCCTTCGCAAGCTTTCCCTCGAGGAAATATTTCCGGTACGACTCGAGCTTGGCCTCGAGCTGGGCCACGCGCGCGGGGTCGGCGCTCCATTCGCGGGGCTCGATGAGGACCATGCTGATGGTCCCGGTGTCACGCTCGACGGTGATGAAATCCACCGAACCTGTCTTCTCGACAGTCATGGGAACAGCAAATCGGAAGTCGCGGGCGTGGTCAACGGGGAATGAGGAGGGGGGAGGGGAAACGGCAAAGACAAAAAGGAGAACCCTCAAGCAAGCGACAAACCGCAAACGACAATTCCGGCAGCGTCGTCGAATGGCCTGCCGCGTGGCGTCATCCGCGACTTTTGTTCTCCGTTTTGCCTTTGGCGTTTGGCTTTGCGTTTCGCGGTTTTGAGTTTGCCTTTTCGAGGCCCTGGCTCGAGTCATGCACCTTGCGAAGGCGCGAATCGTTCGGTCGCCGCTTCCGATTCCTTATGATCGCTTCCTGTGAAAGCCGAATCGAAATCCCGCAAGGCCCTTGAGCGCCGCCTCGAGATCGCACGCGCCGCAGCCGCCGTGTTTCGCCGAAAGGGCTTCGCCGCGGCGACGACCGAGGACATCGCGGGGGCGCTTGGCATGACCAAGGGCTCGCTCTATTACTACTTCCGCGACAAGCCCGACATCCTCTGGTTCTGCCAGAACTACTCGCTCGACCGCATGCTCGCCGACGCCGCGCGCATCCGCCGCTCCGGCGCCCCGCCCGCCGCGCGCCTCCGCGACCTCGTCCGCTCCCAGATGGCCCTCATGCTCGACGAACTCGCCGGCACCGCCGCCCATATCCAGACCGACGCGCTCGACCGCTCGCGGTGGAGAAAACTGGTGGCGAAGCGCGACCGCTACGAGGGCGAGCTCCGATCCATCGTCGCCGACGGCGTCCGCCGCCGCGATTTCCGCGCCGTCGATCCCGCCACCGCCGCCCGCGCCATCCTCGGCGCCGTCAACTGGACCATCACCTGGTTCCGGCCGGGGGGGAAACGCCGAAGCGACGAGGTCGCCGCGGATTTCGCCGAGCTGTTCGTGGAAGGCCTTCGCTCGCGAAAGTAAGCCGCGGACGCTACTCGATCCACTCCGACACTTCCCGCAAGTCCTTCTTCGTGATCTCCGGGACCCGACACTTCCCCGCCGCGTACCCCACCGGGAACATGATGAACGGCTTCTCCTGCGGCGGGCGCTTGAGCACCTTCGACAGGAATCCCATCGGCACCGGCGTGTGCGTGAGCGTCGAGAGGCCCATGCGGTGAAGCGCCGCGATGAAGAACCCGCAGGCGATGCCGACGCTTTCGCTGACGAAGTAATTCCTGCGGATGCTCCGGCCGAGGGGGTGGTAGGTTTCGGAGAACACGACGACCAGCCACGGCGCCGTCTCCAGGAATTGCGAGCTCCACCCCCGCCCCAGCGGCGCGACCGCCGTGAGCCAATCAGGCGGCATGCGCCCACCCTCGTAGTTCTCGTACTCCTCCGTCTCCGCCGCGATCCGGATCTCGCGCTTCACCTTCGCGTTCGACACCGCCACGAACGTCCACGGCTGCCGGTTCGCGGCCGAGGGCGCGCTGTTCGCCGTCCGGATCGCAATCTCGATCAGCGGCTTCGGCACGGGCTTCTTAGAGAATTGCCGGACGCTCCGGCGCTTCGCCAGGTCCGCTTCGAATTCACGGCCGCGACGGAGCATGGCGGCCGGTGAACGGGACGGAGGGGCGAAGGGAACAGTGGGACAATGGGCCATGGGTCGATTGTCGCATTTGCGGACGGCCAGCGTTCGAATCACTTAATGGCCTTCAGATCTTCACCGGCGCCCACGCGACCGCATCGATCCTCCGGGCGTAAAGCACGTGCGGGGGATCGGGCGGAAGATCGAATCCCGCCGCCGCCGCCATGGTGTTGGCCGTGATGACGGCGCGCCCGGGGCGAAGCGGCCACGGCGCATGATGGATGTCGGCGCGGCAGATGCCGCCGCCGCGCGTCGTGGCGTAGAGGCAGTAGCGCTCGGTCAGCCAGTGCTCGAGCGAGCCGGGAAGCGCGCGGAATTCCGGGCCCGCGGGGCCGAAGCGGGCCCGGAGTGTCGCCGGCACGGCGCCGGGGTGTCGCCGCTCGCTGGCGTACGAAAACCCGCCCGCCTCCCCGACGACCTCCATCCGCGCGCGGAAATACGGCAGGCCGTACCAGGCCCGCGCGATCGCGACGACGATCGCGCTCGTGGCATCGAGGCTGAGGAACCAGACGCCGGGCTTGCCGTTCGCGGTGACGTAGGTGCGCACGTTCAGCTCGGGAAACCCCGTCGTCCCCGGGACCGGCGGGAGCCCGCGCACCCGCACCGCTTCCATCGTGAACGGCACCACCCCGAGCCAGGCCGAGCCGTCGAAGACGTCCACTTCCACCCCCGCCGGCACCTTTTGACGCACTGCGTCAACCGGCACGCGCCAGTGGAGGAACGCCAGCCCGCACCACGATTGCCGCACCGCCCAGGGCCCGCCGGGCGGCGGCCACGGCCTGTGCCCCGCGGGAGGCAGCACGCTCATTCCTCGTCGCGCATCTCGTCCGGCACCGCCGCGGGATTGTCGAACCGTGTGTACTGCTTGAACCATTTCAGCGTCACGTCCCCCACCGGCCCGCTGCGCTGCTTCGCGATGATCACCAGCGCCTCGGTGTCGTCTTCCTTCCCCGAGTCCTTGTAGTACCCCGGCCGGTGCAGCAGCATCACGATGTCCGCGTCCTGCTCGATCGCGCCCGACTCGCGCAGGTCCGCCAGCATCGGCCGGTGGTCCGTCCGCTTCTCAACCTCGCGGTTCAGCTGCGACAGCGCCATCACCGGCACCCTCAACTCGCGCGACATCGCCTTCAGCGACCGCGAAATGTACGAGATTTCCGTCTGCCGGTTGTCGAAGCGGCTCCCCGCCTCGGCCGACCGCACTTCGATCAGCTGCAGGTAGTCCACCACGATCAGCGCGATCTTTTCCTTCATGTGGAAACGCCGCGCGCGCGACCGGATCTGGTTCACGGTCAGGCTGGAAGTATCGTCGATGTAGATCGGCGCGCTCGAGAACCCCGTCGCCGTCTCCACCAGCCGCGCCTTCTCGTCCTCCGTCACCGTCCCTTTCCTCACCCGGTGCGCGTCGATCCGCGCATGCGAGCAGATCATGTTCTGCGCCAGCTGCTGCCCCTGCATTTCCAGCGAGAACACCATCACCGGCAGGTTCTCCTTGATCGCCACGTGCTCCACCACGTTCAGCGCGAACGACGTCTTCCCCATCGAGGGCCGCCCGGCCACCACGATCAGCTGCGCCTCCTGCATCCCGCTGATCATGTCGTCCAGCATGTAATACCCCGTCGGCACCCCCGAAATCCTCTTCGTCCGGTCCCTCATCGCCAGGATCCGGTTGAACACCGGCCCCAGGATCTTGTGGATCGGCGTCGCCTGCGTCGATTGCCCCTGGCTGATGCTGAAAATCTCCTGCTCCGCCAGCACCGTCAGCTCTTCCGAAGTCACCGCCGGGTCGTACGACTTGCGCAGGATCTCGGAGGCCGCGCCGATGTAGCCGCGGACAAGCGCCTTTTCGCGGACGATGTCGGCGTAGTACTCGGCGTTCGCGGAAGTCGGCACCTTGCCGACCAGCTCCAGCAGGTACTCCGGCCCCCCGACCTCGTCGAGCAGCCCTTTCCGCCCGAGCTCTTCGCGAAGGATCACCGCGTCCACGGCCCGAGCCTCGTCTGTCAGCGACTGGATGGCCTTGAAGAGCGTCTGGTGTTTCTTGAGGTAGAAGGACGCCGCGTCCACTTTCTGGTCCACCTCGTGCATCGCGGTGGATTCAAGCAGCAGCGACCCGAGGAGGCACTGCTCGGCCTCGAGGTTCTGCGGCTGGACGCGTTCTTCGGGCATCGCCATGGGAAGGGGGATTCTAACCGGACGGGTGCCCGACATGGAGTGAATGGACGACGGAACTCGCGCAAGATTTGCGAGAGGATCCTCCCACTTCGTTGCATTCAAGGGGACTCGTCCCGGAAGCCGTATCTGCCGCCGATTCCGCGTGATCGGTCGTGATCCGCGTCCGCAGTTCTCAGGGCTTTCCGTTTTCGAGCAGGCAACCGGAGGGTAACTGCGGGATCGGTAGCCGCCCCCGCCATCGAGCTCACTCGAGGAATTCTTCCAGTACCGTCCTCATGGTCTGGAGGGCCTTGAGGGCAGCGGTTCCATCCGGCTCGCGGCAAGAGGCTCTCAGTTTCACGAATGCCGCAAACAGCGTGTTCCAGCGACTTCGTTCTGCCTCGCTCCAACTCGAATACTGCCTCAGGAGGTCCTCCGCGGAGTCGAGAACTCGCGCCGCTTCCACGATCGCGTCGGTGAATTTCTGATTCAGTACGCACTCGTTCGCAGTGAAAAGCATTCGCAGGCATTCCGTGATGCGCTGACTGAGGATTCCTGGCGCGACGTGTTCGCCACCTGCAGCTGGCCCCCACCAGGTCGGTTCATCCAAACCGTGCCCAATTCCCAGGCTGCGCAGAACCTGAATGGGAGGTTCCTCGGCGCGTTCCGCAAGCTGAAACTTGAATATCTCGATTCCGGCCGGTTCCGCGTGGCCTCCGGAAGCCGGCTCGATTCGGTCCGCCGCGAACCACGTCAGCCGCCACGACCGTTGGTTGTCCCGGACAAGAACCCCGTACCTGGGCGCCTTCCTCCAAGCCAGGTGGAATTCGACGGGCGGAGTGGCCGGCAAATCCTGGGATTGACCGGAGGGGGGCATTTCGTAATAGCCGGAATCGCCAAAGCTCCAATTCAACAACTGCATCCCGCCGCCGTCCTCCACCACGAATCCTACAAAAACTGTATTCGGTTCCAGGCCCGCAACCCGCGCCAGGGCTCGATTATCCGGCGGTGACGAAAAGTGAACGGAATAGAAGCAACCCGAGTACAAGAACGCGCACCCAAGCAGGAGGGACGGCCCTTGGGAAGTGCGCCGCGTGACCCTGTGGAATGCGGCAAGCACCTGAAGGATCTCGCGCACCTACTTCTTTTCCCAATAGGCTTCACCTGTGCAGGTCGCGTGCTTCGTGGTACCTGAGTAGTCTATTCCCGTCGCGTCCTGGTAGGCTTTTCGAATCCGCTCCGCCACGTTTGAACTCTTGCCGAGCTGTGCATGTGTCAAGACGGGGTAGCTATCGACCGGCGGCTGGCCTTCTGGCATGTGCATCCTGGTGACTGGCATCTTCCTCCGGCCCAGGACCGCATCCAAGGGCCCTTCGTCCATGAAGTGATTTGAATCTGCAATGTAGAAGTGATCCACATTCGAGGGAATCCTGTTCAGATCGCACCACGTAAGCACGGGGGGGATGCACAGCCCCGCACCTGGTAGCCCGTCGCCCCCTACTGGATCGAGAACCCCGAGGAAGCGGATGCGGAAAGGGCGAAACACCTTCGGAACGCCGCACGCCTCACACTCGAAGCCTTCGTTCAACAGCTGGGCAATCCGAATCGCGGCGGCACCGCCACGAGAGAATCCGAAGACATCAACCTCAATCTTCGGACACTCGACGACCTCGTTCTTTGAAAAGTCGAAGATGCAGTGGTCACAGACAAGCTTGACGATGCGGTCGAACATCTTCTCGGTGATGACCTTGGTCGAGATCGGTTCATCCAACACGACTGTGTAGTAAGACTCACCCGGGTAGGAACGGCAGAGCTGTCGCATGACCTCGATCTCGCCGCGCTCGCGCTCTTCACCCGGAATATTCCCGGTACCCTGCAGGAACACTCCGAAGGAAATGGTTTTCACATCAGCAGGGCATATGTCTCCGCACCCTGCTCTCGGGAGAAGTAGAGCCGGCTCGGGTTCCAAGCAGCAGCACTCGCAGGTGCACTCTCCGTTGGGGTCGGAGTCTCGTTCGTCCCTGACGATCTGAATTCCCGGCCCGGTCGGCCACATCGTCTCAGGCGTCCGGGTGGAGTCCACCCCGACGCCGTCGTAATGCGGGGCAGCGCGTTGGCTCGACTCGATGGTGAACGGGCGGCCCGTCGGGGTCGAAGCGATTCCGCCAGCGATCACCACGCTGTTCTGGTTCGTGGCAGCCGCCTGCAGTGGGCCCCGGTAGTTGAGCAAAATGGACTTCTTGTTGATTGCACTCATGCGACATTCCCTCCGAGTAATCGCGCCACAGTTCCTACCCCGGGGCGATTCTCCGGAAGTCGGGGGGGCGAAGTCCAGCGCAAAAAAAAGGAGCCCCGCGTCGCCGCGGGGCTCCCGTAGTTTTCTCCGAACTCCCGTCTCCGAACTGCCTTTCCCCGGAGCCAGGCTATTTCTTCTTCTCCGCCTTCGCAGCCGGCTTCTCGGCAGGCGCCTTCTCGGCCTTCGCCTCCGCCTTCGGTTCGGCTTTCGCCTCGCCCTCGGCTCCCTCCGCGCCTTCCTTCTTGCCGCCTTCCTTCTTCCCGTCCTTCCCGTCCTTCTCCTTGCCTTCCTTCATCTTCTTCGGGCGCTTCCCCCTCATCTTCGGGTCGTGCTTCTCGGCCTCGTCGACCGAGATCCCCTTGGTGAACGGGTTCTCCTCGTCCGTGTCCGTCGTCCCGACCTCGGACTTCGAGGCCGCGACCGTGATTTTGAGCTTCGCCTGCACTTCCGGGTGGAAGCGCACCTTGGCGGTGTAATCCCCGAGCCGCTTGATCGTCGTCTCGATGATGATGAACTTCCCGTTCACCTCGAGGCCCGCCTTCTTCAGCGCGTCCGCCACCGTGGACGGGGTCACGCTTCCGAAGAGCACGCCTTCGTTGTTCGCAAGCATCTCGATCGTGACCTGGGTGTTACCGACCTGGGCGGCGAGGTCGCTGTACTGCCGCTTCACGTCGTGCTCGTGCTTCTCGGCCTTGCGGGCTGCGGCCTTGAATTCCTTCGCTGCACCCGCGGTCGCCGGCGTGGCCAGCTTGCGGGGGTACAGGTAGTTGCGGGCATACCCGTCGGAGACCGTGACCTGGTCGCCGCGCTTGCCCAACTTGTCCACCGTCTGCCACAACAGGATCTTCGTAGACATGGTTGTTTTGTCTCCCTTACCCGACGAACGGCAGCAGAGCGAGGAATCTCGCGCGCTTGACCGCAATCTTCACCGCACGCTGGTGGCGCGCACAGTTTCCGCTCCGCTTGCGGCTGAAGAGTTTCCCCTGCGCCGTGCAGAGCTTCTGGAGGATGTGGATGTCCTTGTAATCAACCCTGGAGAGCTTGCCCTTCTCCCGGCAGAAACGGCACCGGTTGTCCTTGCGGAACTTGCGGTATTTCTTTTTGCCCGGGCCGTCGCCGCCTTCGGCGTCGTCCATGGGCATTTCCATCTCGTCCCGGTCGCGGCGCGGGCCGCGCTCGGGTTTCTCTCGTGTGATTCTAGCCATGGTTTAAAAGGGAGGGTCCCCCTCCATATCCTTGGGTGGTTGTTCGTCCATCGAGGATTGGTCGTCGTGGGCCGGCTCCTGGGAGGGCTGGGGACGCGAAGGAGGCCGGGGACCGCCGGAAGGCGCGCCGCGCTGGAATCCTCCGCGCTTCGCCCCGCCGCCGCTCTCCGCACCTTCGCCATCGCCGGGCTCCCGGGCTCCGCCACCGCCGCCATCCACAAACGTCACCTGGTCCGCCGTGACCGACAGTTTCGAGCGCTTCGTCCCATCCTTGGCGTCCCACTGTTCGAACTTGAGACGCCCCTCGATGAAAACCTGCCGGCCTTTTTTGAGGTACTGCGCGCACAGCTCCGCCGTGCGTTCCCAGGCCGTCACGTCCACAAAGGTCACTTCTTCCTTCTTCTCGCCGTTCGCATCCTTGCCGACTCGGTTAAGCGCGAGACCCAGGTCGCAGACCGCCGTCCCCTTGCCCGTGTACCGGAGCTCGGGATCGCGCGTCAGCCTTCCCAGCAACATGACCTTGTTGACGCTTGCCATCGTTACTTCCTCTCCGTCGTCGCCGGCGTCGGGGCCACCTGCTCCTCCGGCGGAGGAACGGCCTCCACGCGGACGATCACGCTCCGAAGCACGATGTCGGACAGCTCCGCCTCGCGCGCAATCGCCGTCAGCGCCGGCGTCTCCGACTTGAAATACACCAGCAGGTACGCCCCGCGCTTGTGCCCACGGATCTCGTAGGCCAGCTTCCGGTCGCCCCACTTGTTCGATGCCAGGATCTCCGCGCCGTGCTTCGTCGCCAGCCCGTGCACGGTCTCCACTACCTTGTTCCAGTCCTTGCCGGCAATCGTCGGCTCCAGGACAAACATCCCTTCGTAAGTGCCGTGCATCCTATTCCTCTTTCTTCTTTTGCTCGTGGGAAGAATCCTTCGGCGGTTTGGGCCCGGCATTGAAGCGGTTTGAGGCCGCGTTCACGCCTTTCACAGCCCAGACCTCCACGCCTTCGGACGCCGACTTGATTGCGGGCGCGATCGCTTTCTGTTCGGCATCCGAAAACCTGCCGAGCACAAAGCTTTCGACCACGAACCCCGCCGGCAACCCCAGGCCTACCCTCAACCGGGGATACTCCTGCGTCCCCAGCCGCCGTTCAATATCCTCCAGCCCGTGGTGCCCCCCGCCCGACCCACCGGCGCGGAAGCGCAGGCGGCCGACCGGAAGGTTGAGGTCGTCGCAGATCACGAGGCAATCGGCTGGCGCGATCTTGTACCACGCCAAGAGGGGCTGCACGGCGGAGCCGCTGAGGTTCATGTACGTCTGTGGCTTGACGAGAAGACATCTCTCGCTGCCAAACGTGGTTTCGGTCACGAGCGACTCGAACTGTTCGCGAGCGACTCCGATCACCGGCGCGCCGGGGCGCCGCGTGATCTCCTCCACCACCATGAATCCCAGGTTGTGCCGCGTCCCCTCGTACCGCCGCCCCGGGTTTCCCAGGCCGACGACCGCTTTCACGGACGCTACTCCTTCTTCTTTTAAGCGCCTCCCTTGGCCGGGGCGGCCGCGGGCGCCGCAGCGCCCTCAGCTCCCGCTTCACCTTCAGGCTTCTTCGTCGTGAGAACTTCCGGCTCCGCCGCTGCCGCAGCCGCGACCGCGTCAGGCGTCGCAACCAGTTCCTCGATCGCCTTATGGCAGGTGATCGCGAGCAGTTCCACGTTGCCGTCGATCTCGATGCCGGCGGGCAGGTGAAGATCCTTCAGCTTCACCACGTGCCCGATGTCCAGCGCCGTGACGTCGTATTCCAGGTTCTTCGGGATCCGGTCGGGAAGGCAGCGGATCGGGATCTGGACCATCAGGATGTCCATCTGGCCTTCGCCCGACACGACGCCCTTCGCGATCCCCTTGATCTTCAGCGCGACCTTGACCGACAGCTTCTCGGTCATCGAGGTCCGGCCGAAGTCGATGTGGAGCATTTCGTCGGTGATGGGGTGGTACTCGACCTCGCGGATGTACGTCAGCTCCTGCTTGCCGCCCAGGGAGAGCTTCACGAGGCGCGTTCCCGTCTTGATGATCGCCTTGAACGCGTCGCGCGGCACCGTCACGCTGACGGTCGCTTCCTTGTGCCCGTACACCGCGGCCGGGACACGGCCGATCTTGCGGTCCTTCTCAGCCTGGCGCGTGCCGACTTTCGGACGCGGGGCGGCTTCGAGGTTGAGGATTTCCATCGGGAGAGCTCCTGTTGGGTGAGGCTTTGGAAAGTGGGGGGGAGAATCTACCGGGGCGGGGGGGGCGGTGCAAGGGGAAATTGACGGGTGTGCGGTCGGAAGCGGGGAAGGTGGTGGATGCGGCGCGACGGATGGATCGGTGTCCGAGTTCGGCAACGCTGTGGTTGAACCACGGGCCGCCCTACCGTGTCGCGGCAGCACAGCCCACCACGCGCCGCTTTGACCTCGTCCCAAATCTTGAGTCTTCAGTGATTCGTGTGGGTAGCAAACGGCGGACCTGCGGTTCGACCGCCGACCCCGCCATCGGCCCCGGACCCTCTGGCGAGGGGGCCGATGGCGGAGCCGGCTCAGCTTTCACGGTTTCGTCTCGATTGCCTCTCGCGCTACTCTGAGACGCATGCTTGATCGAGACCTGTACTCCCAGATCTTCGGCGTGCGCCCGCCTTGGATCGTGACGGACGTGAAGCTCGACATGAAGATCCAGGAGGTTGAGGTGGTCGTCTCTCTGGACCCGGCGCACGAGACGACGTGCCCCACGTGCGGGAAGCCTGCCAAGCGGTGCGACGCGCGGCGCCGGCGATGGAGGCACCTGGACACCTGCCAGCTCAAAACGATCCTCGCCGCGGACGTGCCGCGGCTGGAGTGTCCGGTCCACAAGGTCGTGCAGATGCGAGTTCCATGGGCTGAGGAGAACTCGCGGTTCACGGCGCTCTTCGAGTGCCTCGTGATCGATTGGCTCCTGGGGACCGGCGGCGCGATCGCGCCGATCGCTCAGCAGATGAGGCTCTCCTGGGAAGAGGTCGATGGGATCAAGTCACGCGCCGTCGAGCGCGGACTGGCGCGACGCGAGCCTGAGGAGACGGACCAGCTCTGCGTGGACGAGATGACGTTCAGGCGCCGGCACGACTACGTGACGGTCGTGAGCAGCTCGATCGAGTCGCGGGTGCTTTTCGTCGGGGACGACAGGACGCAGGAGAGCCTCGACGGGTTCTACGTGGGACTGTCCCCGGAGCAGCGTGCGGCGGTGACGTCGGTCTCGATGGACATGTCCGCGGCGTATGTGGCCTCGACCCGCAAGCACATCCCCGACGCCGACGGCAAGATCGCCTTCGACAAGTTCCACGTTGCAAAGCATCTCGGTGACGCCGTCGACAAGGTCCGCCGTGCCGAGAACAAGGATCTCATGGCCGCCGGTGACACGAGACTCGTGCGCTCCAAACACCTCTGGCTCGAGAACCCCGACAACATGTCCGACGAACGCTGGTCCGGCCACTTCGCCTCGCTGCGCGCGAGCCGCCCTCGCACCGCTCGGGCGTGGGCCATGAAGGAAACCGCGATGGGCCTGTGACACTACGTCAGCAAGGCCTAGGCGCACAAGGGATGGCTCAGCTGGATCGCATGGGCGACACGCTCGCGCCTCTAGCCTATGAAGAAGGCTGCCCGCACCGTGAAAAATCACCTCTGGGGCATCCTCAACGCGGTCGTCACCAAAGTCACCAACGCAACGGCAGAATCACTCAACTCGAATATCCGGAAGATCAAGCGCGCCGCCTGCGCCTTCAGGAACAAGGACCGCTTCAACAACGCGATCTACCTCCAGATTGGCGGCCTCAGCCTCTATCCGGGCACAGCTCCTGCTAACCACACGGATCACTGATGCGCCCTTTTATCGCCGCCATCAGGCCTGCCAGCACCCGGAACCACTTCACGCGGCTCTCCTCAACCTTTGATCTGGCAAGAGCTTACCGCGAACGACCAGTTCCGACGAATATTTGGACCTTAGGGGGATGAATATGGGTACAATCGTCCGAGCAATGCGCCTCCGACGACTAACTTCAGTGGTGCTTCTTGGGTTTGCGGCCCTTCCTTCTAGGGCCCAGGACGCGGTCGATGATGCAATCAAGGAGTTGGCCTCGGAAACCGCGGAGCATCGAGACGCCGCGGTGAAGCTGATCGCAGCAGTCGGCGGTAGCGCATTGAAGCAGGTAGAGCAAGCCTTGCGAGACACAACAGATCCCGAAGTTCGTGCAAGGCTCGAGTCGCTGCTTCCCTGGCTCAAGATTGATGCTTCGACTGCCGCGTTTCAACGCGCTTGCAGTGATCAATGGTTCTTGCTCAGGAACAAGGGGCAGATTGAGGGCGTTGAACACCACCGAGCCCAATTATCAGGCGAAAGGCAAGATCGGCTATGGACCCTTACTGCAGACGCTTGGATCCGAGAGGATGATGGCACAATCTCGACAATTCATCATCGCCTTGTAGCGAAGCACGATGAATTCCTGACTCCGCTTGAGGGTTCACTTCGCGAAAACATCGGTAAGTATGACTGGGAATTGAACTGGAGATTTCACGATTCGTTCATCGAATCACAATTCATTGACCACGGCAACCCTAGCGCCGATAGCGACAGCTGGCGCAAGATCGATCTTGGAGAGCCTCTTACGGGGGGCATCCTACTTGCATGGAACTTCGAGACGGTTCTCGAACGCAACACAATTGCAGGTCTCGGACAATTCGAAGGACGCGTGTTGGTACTGAAGCCGACCAAATCCGCGCTTGAACATTTGAAATTTGTCAGACAGGAAATCAATAGGACCGACAGCCATGTGTGGCCGCAAATCTCAACTCGGTGGGACTTTGGAGAGATTTCCAATGAACTTCAAGGGACAGTAGTAATTTCCCCAGAGATTGGATTGGTGCACGCCAACATGAGAAGTTGCCCTGATATTGATCGCTCCGACGAGGAGACCTGTCGGAACTCCGAACTAATGCTTGACGCAGCGAAAATACACGAGAGGGATAGAAAGTAGGGCAAGCCACATTATCATATTAAATAATACAATCTTAGCCCGAAAAGCGTGGGCGCCAGCCGGAGGAATTGAAGCTGCGTTCGGCCGAGCCCCTCGTCAATACGGTCGCTACGCTCTTCATCTTGGCTTCGCGCGTGCTCTTGATGACCAATGATCAACGGATCTGTGACGACATCATCTGTAACCTTCGCGTTCGCCGGACACTAGACGCGCCTATATTATCCGCTCGATTCGAGGGCCATCACTTGTTCCAGGTCTTGATTTTTGCGTCGAGTAAGCTCCTGTCGCAGAAGGGCAGCTTGAACCCCGCATAGACCACGCTACCCCACTCCGACGCCGTCGGCTGAACTGGATCCGTAGGGTCCATGCCGGGCGCTCCGAAGTCCGAGTGGGGTCCGGGAAGCGGCAATGGCAATGGGCAATTATTGCAGTCCACCTTTATCTTATCTCTGTAGGCTTTCTTGTCATCCGGGATAAGATCCAGTGGGCTCGTTCCTTGGCCGAGAAGCTTCTCCAAGGTAATGCCGTTTTCCGTAAGTGGATTCATCAGAATTGATTCTCTCAGTTTAACGGAGTTCTGATTTAGAACATCGCACAAATCCTGCCGCGTTATCCATGCGTTAGGCTTTGAATCCATATTGATACACAATTGCATTCCAACTAGGATCCCGGCCATCGACACGGGGTTGTCTGTTCCTCCTGCCCTTTTGATTGTCGCGGCCCTCGCAACGCCGCCGGACCCAAACTCACCATGCATTATCGCAAGTCCGACGAGTCCACCTCCCAACCAACCAACTGAGTATTCCTTAAGCCCCGGTTTCGCTGGCCCCATGAATTGCTGCCCAATTAGACCATACATGATATCCCCAAGAATTCCAGGGCCGGGGTCATCGGTATTGTTTACACAAATGTCGCAAAGCGTTACCGTGCTCGGGCATCCGGCAGGACAGATAGATGCGGGAAATGGGACCATGAAGCGGAGCCACTTGTAGGGAATGCTCGCTGCGTACTCCCAAAATTGCATGCCTCGCTCGAATATTCGTCCTTTCTTAATCATCTCGTCTCGGCTCCTCCACGCCACAGCGTGCCAGTAATTGCGATGGAGGTTCAATTCTTCCACAAACCAATCCGTGACATCTGGACCGCACACTTTTGTCGCGGGCTTCTTGTCATCATCCCCGCATAAAAATGAGCCCGAGTCTTCGCATTCTTCGCAACAGCAGTCACAGCACGCACCCGACCCCTGAACGGCGTCGGCGATCTGAACACCTGGCCCAGTCGGCCACATGGTTTCTGGCGTCCGCGTTGAGTCAACCCCGATGCCGTCGTAATGCAGGGGCACTGGTTGGCTCGATTCGACCGTGACGGGGCGGCCCGTCGGAATTGAAGCGCTTCCGCCCGCGATGACCACGTGGTTCGCATTTGTGGCGGCCACGCTGAGCGGGAGCTGGTAGCTCAGCAGAATGGAAGCTTTGTCGATTTCGCTCACCTGCTGTTACCTCCGGATGTTCGACATGACGAATTCCCCTGTCTCGGCAAGTGCTCCCCGCCCCGCACGACCGCCGACGAGCATTCGATGCCAGGAAGGCCTCAATGCTGCAGCAGGCCGAACCCCGAGCCCGTACCCCAACCCGCTCCTCCTTCAGCCGGACCTGACCAGAAGCTCGAGGAAGATCCGGAGAACACGACTGCGCTGCTCCCTTGGAGCGGCTGCGTCATTCCGTTCTGCTTCTTGCAACTACAGCAGCAACAGCATTTTCCGTTCTTGCCATTCTTCTTGATCGAGCCGCCTTTCCCCTTGGCAGCGAGGCAAGCAGCAGTTGCCACGATTGCCTTTCGTGCATCCTCATACACCTTTCCCTCAACTTGGTACTGACCGCTGGGATGCGACCCGGACGGAGCGATGTACTCCTGAGCGCATGCGGGATCGCCTTTGTACATCCAGCCGCCAGCGCTCATCTTGGATGGGTCGAACTCGTACCCGGCAGAGGTCATCAAGTTCCAGTCTGAGTCCGTTCCGCCGACCTGCTTGAAATCCTCTCGTGCGGTGGGAACCGCCGGCCCACCGCCACCGCCGCCCATGTTCTTGTTGCTACCGGCCTTCGCTCCCCCGACCACGCCAACGATATGGACCTTGTTTTTGAGGTCGTCAATCATGCCCCGGATAATGACTCCGCCTTGCTGTCCCATGGCCTTGCTCCTTTCGCTGACGAGGACCTCTGGCACTCACGCATGGCTGGCATTTCCGTCTGAACTGTTTCACCGTGATCTAAATCGTTCCTGGCGGGTAGTTCTGGGGTTGCCCTCCGCTATAGATGGGAGGCGGGTTGCGTACGCCAAGCCCCATTTGAGTCTGCGTCAGGTTCCCGCCGCCGATCGTGTCGGCGAGGTTGCTTCCACTTTGCGACGGAGTGGTGCCTCCGCCGTTCCCGGATGGTGGACAGCACGGCTTGCAGCAGCAGGAACTGCCCTGGCCATTCCCTGGCGAGAGGGAATTCGTCGCGGGCGCCAAGTACTGCCCCACCTGTTTCAGCGCCGCTCCGACCACCGGACTCGCGCCATCGCTGACCACGGAAGCCGGCGCCATGGAGATCCTGATGTCAGGCGCCCCAGAGGCTACGGACTTCGCCGGGCTGGTCAGGGCCACCGGAGCTTTGCTGCCCGCGATCAGGACGCCGCCGGAAAGACCGGCTGCGGCCACTGCCATCCTGAAAGGCCCTCCGCCGGGTACCCGACGGCCGACGGAGTTCAGCGACCTCGCCAGCGCGAGGGAGCCACCCAAGCCGGGTGCAGGCCGGGTCTTCAGGGTGGCGTCCGGAAGGCCCATGCGAATGGCACCGGCCAGGGTCAGGGCGTCCATGTCGAGCTCCTTTAGCGGGCGACCTGGGGCGACTGCTTGTCAGTGCGCGGCATCGACACAGGTCGGAGTTCGTTCGGGGCGTTTCTCCGTGCCGGGTAGCGGGTGCCATCCGCGTTCACCAACGCGGGCAATTCCGGGACTTCGGGCGGGACGGACTCGAGACTCTCAAGGTCCTGGTGCTTCGGCGCAATGCCCATCAGCGCGAAGAATTCTTCGTCGGTCAATTCCGGCATGGCGGGGTTTCCTTCATGTTCGGGAGGAGGATCAGGTCATCTTCTGGCACTAACAGGTCAACAGCGACGATCTCGAAGGACTCCTTGACGGAAATCTTCACCTTCACGAACTCGAGCTGCGGCAGGCTGCAGCCCTCCGGTGTCGTGAACACAGGTTCGGACTTCTTCTTTCCTCGCTCGCCTCGGCGCACGATGAGCGGCCTCCCTACAAGGACGCCGTATTCAGGCCGCAAGCCAGGACGACGGTTCCGCCTCCGCCGATCGAGGTGTACTTGAAGCGCACGAACTGGAACGCGACGGCGGTGCGTGCGGCGGGCGCGCTGGACCCGACGACCGCGAGGTTGTAGGCGCTGCTGAACGTCGTCCAGTTTTGCAAATCGTTCGAGCCTTGCGTGTCCACATCGATGGAAGTCGCGCCCGAGACTAGGGCGTAGACGGTGAATTCCGCCTGAAAAGCGTTGTTTCCTTCCATGCTGACCGCGGGCGAGACCTGCGCCCCGCCGGCGGTGGTAACGCTGAGCTTACTGGCAAGCTGCGTGTACATTTTCGATTTCTCCTGTTCTCGATGTTTTGTTTTATGGGATTCGGGGGCTACAGTTTCGCCAGGTTGACGCCGGCGCCGATGACGGCGACTCCGCCGCCGCCCACGCACAGGTACTTCAGCCGCAGGAACTGGTACGCGATCGCGGTCGCGTTCGACTGGGCGCTGTACCCCACGCCGATGCCGGTGTACTGGACGATCTGCGACCAGTTCTGCATGTCGTTCGAGCCTTCGATGTCCAGGGTGACGCTCGACGCGCCTGTCGCCAGGTTGAAAATCGTGATCTCGACCTTCGCCGCATTGCTGTTGTCCATGCTGACCGCCTGGCTGTATTCCGCCCCTTCGGACGTCGTGGCGGAAAGGCGACTTGCGAGTTGCGTGTACATCTGGGACTCCTTGAAACAGGGGGTTCTTAAATGTTGCCCGTGATTGCTGAGATGGAAAAGACGGCGCTTCCGCCCGCTCCCTGGGCCTGGGCGCCGAGGCGGAAGTGGGCGGCTGCGACCTGCGTGGCCTGGAAGGTGTAGGTCCCGGCGACGTTGATGACGGTGGCCGAGAGTTGCATGTAATTTTCGTCGTCGTTCCCGACGAGCGCCGTGATCGTGAGCGCGCTCGCCGCCGGCATGACGATCACGACGATGCACACCTGCACCGCATTCGCGCGCCCCATGGGGATCGCGTCGAAGGCCGTGGACTCCTGCGTCGCGGTGTTGAGCGCGATACTGGAACCGAAATCGTAGGTGCGCGCCGCCGCGCGGCGCTCCGGGCACTTCATCGGCTGTCTTCCTTAAGCGCTATGCTGGGTATTGAGGTTTGCTGCCAGGACGATCAGGCCCCCGCCGACCACCGTGTGCTTGAGCCTGACCCAGGCGAAGGTGACGTCGGCCGCGGCCGCCGGGGTGTTGAAGCCTGTCGTGAGACCGGTCCAGGTCGCCACTGTCGTCCAGTTCTGTTTGTCGTTCGAGCCCTGCAAAATCACGCTCAGGCTCGACGCGCCACCGTTCATCGAGAAAATCGTGGCCTCGAGCTGGATCGTATTTTCGTGATGCCCCACCGGCACGGCGCGCGAGAAGTCGTACGCCGCGACGTTCGGGACCGACAACTTCCGGGACAGGGTGAATTTCATTTTGGTTTCGGTTCAGGCGCAGGAGGTGAAGGCGTAGAGGGAAAAGACAATCGGCACGCTGCCAGAGTAGGCGCGCACCCCGATCCGGAGCTCGCGCCAGGTCAGGCCACTGACGGAAAACGAGTGGTACCCGACGCCGGCGGTGATGGTCTGGGTCGTCACGGTGAAAAAGTTGTCGCCATCGACGGTCCCTTGGACGACGACGTCGAGGCTCGCCGCTCCTGCCTGGCTGAAGATGGTCAGGCAGACTTTGACGGCGCTTCCGCCGGCGAGCGGAAACGGGTCGGTCGCGGTCGATTCGCTCGCGGAAGAATCCAGACTGAACCGCTGGCCGAAGTCGAAGGCGGAAGGCTGGGGTTCCGAGCCCCCGCAGCCGCAACCGCCGCTCTGCTCCTCGGCGCCACCGCAACCGCAGCCGCCGTGGGATTTTTCCTCGCCGCCACACCCGCAGCCGCTCGCGGGCTGCGCGTGAGTGTCGTGGTCGGAGAGGGTTGAGCAGTCGCACATCAGTTCGGCCTCGCTCAGGGGACGGTCGTACGGGATGCGTCAGGCAGGACTTGCCGGGCAGTGGGACGCTTACAGGGGGGAGAACGGGACGGCGGGCTTGCCGACTTTTCCCTCGTCGAACTTCTCGAGCCTTTTTCCTTTCGCCGGCTTGTGGTGGGCGATCAGTTCGTCTTCAAGGGCCGCCACCAGGGTCAGGACGGCCTTCCACTCCGCGGGAGAGACAAGCTTCTTCGCCTTGCCCCAGGTGAGGCGATGCTCCTCCAGGCGGCCGTACTCGACCTGACCGTCGTCGTCCTCGATCCCGTGGTGGGCTTCGAGAATGACCTCTTTGGCGCCGAAGACGTCCCCCAGCACGAACCGGACGACGCCGAGCGCACAGCAGCGTTCTCCTGCGGCCATCGGTGGGACTCCTACAGTTTCATGATGAAGGCGAGTTCGAAATACGCCGGCCGGGTGTCGTGCGCCTGGTTCGTGGCGGTCGTCGTGGATGTCAACGCGCGCGCTGCCGACGTCGTGTCACTCGAGTCGCTCATGTTCTTGACGCCGGCGACGCTCCCGCCGCTTCCAAAACTGGCCGTGGTCCGAATGGAGCCGGAGACCAGATGGAACGGCACCTCGTGGTTATGGGAATTCTGGACGACGGTCACGCTGTCCGAGCCGCCGGTGGTGCCGGGGTTAGTCGTGGAGGTACTGATCCCGCGGATAAAGCGGGCGACGAGGTTCGGTGTGCCGAGCGTCCCGTCGCAGAGCGCCCAACCGACGGGGATTCCGGAGAGCAGGCCGCTCCACATGGAGATCAGGCCGCGGGGGATCAGCCCGTGGAGGGAATCAGAATTCCCGGGGACGCCGTAGGGGCCGACGCTGGCGGGGTGCTGCATTAGTAATCGGCCCCGTGGGCGATGAAGTTCGTGGCCTCGGCTTTTTCCATCGTCGCGCCGAGGAGGGCATTGGCGTCCGGGAGGAGGAGGTCCGGCGTGAGGTAGGTAGATTCGAACGCGGCCGTGGTGGCGCTGACGGTGATGGCGGAGACCGTGATTTCCGTATAGAGCCGCCAGGTGGTTCCGCCGTTGAGCGAGATCCAGAGGCGCGCAAGGCCCGCCGTCGTCGTGACCGTGCTCTTGATGCGGACGCGGTCGATCTTTGAACCGTTCGATCCGCCAGTCACGACGGTCACGATCGAGCCCGAGCCGTCTCGGTTCGTATTCGCGGCGGTGACCTGGGCCTGCCAGGACTTCGGCGTCGCGGGATAAATCGGGGTGGTGCCTGCGGCCATGAGAGGCTCCTAGTAAATGTGCATGTAGCGGACGATCTTCACTTCGAGCGGCGTCGAGCCCGGCGGCGTGCCACCGATCACGCTCGTGCCGCTTCGCTTGAGAAAGTCACCGTCTGCAATCGCGCCGACCGTCAGCGTCGTGGGTCCGCCCGATTCCTTAAGGCGCTTGACGATCGCTTCGAGGAGATCGGTCGAAAGGAAAGCGTCGGAACCGCCGGAAACGTGCGTACTCTCATGCGGCTGGACGCCGCCCTGGCTCAAGTCGCGGACCGTCGGCATCGCTACTCGTCCTCCATGACGTCGAACCCGCCGATGATCCAGGTGGGCGCCGTGGCGGCCGCCCAGGTGTAGATGAGGATCGAGCCGGTCAGGCCGATGAGGAGGCCGTCGTGAAGGTCCGGGTTGAAGATCGACCCGGCCCACGCCGGCTGGGTCCACTCGTATAAGTACCGGGCGGAGCTGGGCGCCGAAGCAGTCGGGTTGAACCTGAACCCGAACCCCGCGGAGACCGCGCTCGGCATCGCCGTCGCCTGCGGCGTGATCGCCGTCCCGCCCGAGGAGTACCGGTCGGTTGAATCGATCGCGACCGCGATGTGGATGGTCCCGCCTGCCGGTGTGCCGATCTGGCAAAGCGCGAAGTTCGAGAGCACGAGGCGGTGCGCGGCGCTCGCCTGGTTGATCAGGAACGTCGGCGTGGTCGCGGCGAAGCTTGTCTGCCCGGTGATCGTCGTCCCCGGCGTCTGGTGCGCGACGGAGTAACGGCGCCCGCCGACGCAAGAGCCGTACGCCTTCGCGCGCTCCAGGAACGAGTGCGGCTCGGAAACGTAGTTCAGGGAACTTTCGGGCATCGCTCAACTCCTCGGGGAGACAAACTCGTGAAGGTTTCAGCCAACCCAGGTCAACGGGGTCCCTCGTCAGACCTCCGCTCGAGTCGCTTGTCGTTCCTTGCCCGCCGCTTTGCCGACACCGGCAGCTCGTGGTGCGCGAACGGCTCCCACTTTGTGCCGTCCTCCGAACCGAGGAACGTCACCTTGCACCGCGTGCGACCGATCGGGTTCACCGAAATCCGGACGAACCGGTATTCGTCCGGCCCGGAAGGGGACTGATTCGGAAGGATTTCCATGCGACCTGGCCTCCTCGCCTTCGTTCGACTCTCGTTCTGACTGCAAGCGTCAGTCTTGACGCGAATCCGGGCGGCTTCTCAGTCCCGGCCTATCTCCGGCGGCGGCGGCGATAGATTCGCGTTGTACCCGCGATCCTCGAGCGATTCGCGGAGACGGGAATCCCTGCTCATGCTCCTCCGGAGCTTCGTCAACGCGTTCGACAGGTGCCCTGTGACGGTCTGGCGGCCCTTCCCAAGCTGTCGCCCGATCTCTTCATGGGTCGGATTCCCGGCCATCCACGCCCTCAAGACCTCTTGTTCGGTCGATGTCAACAGGGCGAAATGCTTCGAGAGAGTCTCAACGAAGTCCTCGTCATTCTTTCCTTCGCGACTTGCATCGGGAGCCGTCGCTTCTTCGTCCACCTCGTCGAGACTCACGGTCCTCCTGGTCTGTTGCTTTCGGATCTCACTGGCCCGAAGCGAAGTGAGGCATTTCCTGAGGTAGGCACACTGCGCAGGCTCCTCAAGGATAGGTTCGGGCCGCATCGCCAGGGCGGTAATCGCGTCGTTCGCGAGATCATCGGCCACGGCCTCGGACCCGTCCGCCGGGCCCTCAAGCGCAACCGCGTACAGACGGCAACGATGGGTCTTCAACAGGAGGCTGGCGTAGGCATCTCGATTCACGGCTGGCGGACTCAGAGGTTGAGCGAAAACCATCTCAAATCCCTCGAATTCATTCCCCCGTCAGCCCCCCTATAATACAAGCGCACTGGGGCGCGATTCTGCTGGGGTAAAAAGCGAAAAATTCCGAGCACACCTTCGCGATTCGCCGCATCACCTTCTCCGCTCTGCACTTGCGTACCGCGAGAAAAGCGAACTGCGGATTCATTTTCATCTGAAGGAGACCAACATCAGCGTTGGCAGTGCCGAATCGGTCGATACTCATTTCTGGATCGACCTCTGCTCCAGGTCGCGTCGATTTCCGTGCAGATTCTCGCCCCACGACCCCAAGATTTTCTCCAGCCGCAGGACGCTGTCCCGCCGTGGCGACCTGCGGCCGATTCCTTCCTGGCTGGTCCCCCGAGGGAGGCGGCGTGGGGAGGCCCAAGGCGCGCGAAATTCAACCGGGTCGCGGCCTGTGCTGCCGGGATTCACGATCGCCCGCCATCGCCGCCAGCCGCGCGTCGCTGGAAATCATCGCCCCCAAAAGCGGTAAGCGTTGAGCGCAGCTGGGTCCAGTCGCGATCTACTCTTCGCCACCCGCAAGCAGGAGCAGTCCTTCACGCATCTCTTGAATGTCTGCCCGAATCGCCCCTGGATCGCCAACCGAGGCCGCTCTATCAACTTCCAGGAATGAGCGAAATACCTTCTCGAGTCCCGCCCCCTCGGGGGCTGTCCATCTAGGATAGTTCCTTATTTGTTCTTCCAAGCCGTCCAGGACGATCGCACACTTGATCGCGGATTCTGGAAACAAGCCGGCGGTGGCAAGGCCTTCTGCCGAACCCAGCAAACTCAAATACTCTTCTCGGCATCTCCTGAGCACCAACCGGGGCATGCGACCATCCTTCCAGGTCAGATGCTCCTCGGGTCCGATGAGCGTCCAATTGGGACGCTGCAATCCGTACCTAAGCCCGAGAAAGCTCAAGACGTCTTGGGAGAGGCCTTCGACTGAGGCTGCTTTGCTCAGGTCGAAATCACACCTGGAACGACCGTCCTTGGAGTCTGGGGCAAACCCCATTGTCGCCCGTTTATCAAACCACCAGATCCGCCAATTCCGGCGTTTGTCGCGGATCAGAACGCCGTAGCGAACTGCATTGGTCCATTTGAGTATGTCCGCTTGTTGGGATCGTCCCTCTGCAGAAATTCCCGCTAGTTGGGTGCCCGCGCTCCAGCCGACTCCATAGGTCTCCAGCTGCACTATTCCTCCCTCAACCTGCGCGACGTACAAGTACTTGTCGGAGTCCGCCGGGAGCGGGTAGGTCCTGACATGCACCAGGTCTTCCGGCGGGGGGCTCGGGAAAATGCATCCTGCACCGAGCAGGAGCGACCCAATTACTCCCAGGAAATGCGGCGTGATTTCGATGGCGCGACGGCTCACTTCTTATCCACCCTGGGTTCGGCCTCGGGATTCTGGACCGTGCATTGGCCGCCAGTCGTGGCGCTGAATCCTTCCCCGGTCATCCTCTCAAAGGCAGCTCGAAGGCCCTCCATGGGCGCACCCTCCCTGGCATCCATATTTTCATGATCCAGTGGATACAAGTTACCGGCATCCACTTGACGCTCTTTCTCCGTGAAGTGCTCCGATTTCCACCTCGAAGCAACCTGAGTCCAATTGCGGTTGGTACTCGAGTAAGCGGAGTAAAAGTCCTGCACATTTCCCGGCAGGACATTGGTTCCAGGGACATCAACGACTTCCGGAATAATGACTCCATAGGGGTCTACTATGCCCAGGAACCTCACGTGGGCCGGCCCCCTCGGCTTGGCGTCGGGGCACTTATCGCAATTCCATTTCTCATTGAGCAGGCTGGCAATCCTGACGGCCGTGGCACCCCCCCGCGAGTACCCAAAGACATCGATGGTTACCGGGTGACAACTCCGCCAAACGCCTTCTTCACGATTCCACCACGATCGCCTGCAGATTTCCTCTTTGAGCTTGTCGGCGATTGCTCGCGCAAGCGCCAGAGTTTCGATCGGACCAAACCGCCCGACGTATAGCCACTTCTCGTCATGCGGGTATCTGGCGCAGAGGTCGCGGATTCCAGAACTCTTCTTGTGCTCCTCCCACTGGTCGAAAGATGAAGTTGCCGCCTGTCCGTCGATGAACACTCCGACAGTCAGGGGCTCACTGACCTCGCATGCGTCGCATTCTGCGGCAGGTTTGAAGAACTTCAGCGGAGGTTCCGCCCGGTCGTAGCAACAGCACTCGCAGCACTCCTCGGTCTCCTGAACCGCGCCGACGATCTGGATTCCCGGCCCTGTCGGCCACATGGTTTCTGGCGTCCGGATTGAATCAACCCCGACGCCCTCGTTCTGCGGGGCAGCGAGTTGGCTCGACTCGACCAGGAACGGGCGACCCGTCGGGATCGAAGCGGTCCCGCCCGCGATCACAACGCTGTTCGGGTTCGTCCCGGCCTGCTGGAGCGGGCCCTGGTAGTTCAGCAGAATGGAATTCTTGTGGATCTCACTCACGAGATTTGCCCTCCGAATGTTCGCGCCACCATTTCTCCCCGGGGGCGATTCTGCGGAAGTCGGGGGCGCGGAGTCCAGCGCGAAGTTTCGCTGGTGGTGGGTTCCGGCGGCAACCGAGGGCCTGAATGCCCCGAACTACACGAACAGGCTGCTCACGCTCTCGCTCTTGTGGATGCGGTGGATCGCTTCCGCGAGAAGCGGCGCCACGCTGAGCTGCTTGAGCCAGGGGCGCTCTTTCCCGGTGATCGGGATCGTGTCGGTGACGACCAGCTCTTCGCACCCGCTCTTTTCGATCTTTTCGAGGGCTTTGCCGCACAGGACGGCGTGGGTGGCGGTCATCTGGACGCTCCGGCCGCCGCGTTCGCGGGCGACCCGGGCGGCCTCGGCGATCGGCCGCGTTCGCGGGCTACCCGGGCGGCTTCGGCGATCGAAGTGCCCGTGGAGATCATGTCGTCCACGACGATGACGTCCATGCCTTCGACGCTCCCGATGACCTCGGCGACCTCGGTCTCGCTCGGTCCGGTGCGCCGCTTGTCGATGATCGCCAGCGCCGCGCCGCCGAGGCGCTTCGCGTAGGCCCGCGCCATTTTCGCGCCACCGACGTCGCAGCAGAGGACGCACAGCTTGCCGAGCTCTTTCTTCTTCATGTAGTCGATCAGCACGGGCGACGCGTACAGGTGGTCCACGGGGATGTCGAAGAACCCCTGGATCTGGGCGGCGTGGAGGTCCATGGTCAGCACGCGGTCGGCGCCGGCGCGGGTAATGACGTTCGCGACGAGCTTCGCGGTGATCGGCACGCGGCCTTCGGCCTTGCGGTCCTGCCGGGCGTAGCCGAAATACGGGATGACGGCGGTGATGCGCATGGCCGAAGCGCGCCGGAGCGCGTCGATCATGATGAGGAGTTCCATGAGGTTCTCGTTCACCGGCGGGCAGGTGGACTGCACCAGATAGACGTCGCGGCCGCGGACGTCCTCTTCGATTTTGCAAAAGTTCTCCCCGTCGGGAAATTTCCCGAGCGTGACCTCCGCCAAGGG
>JAIOPR010000071.1 GCA_021413805.1 Planctomycetota bacterium | reverse complement strand
GAGGATCTCGATGACGCCGATCCCCGCGGGGGCGGTCCAGCCTTTCACGACGAGGTCGAGGCCGCGCGCGTCCGCCGCGAGGACGAGACGCCCCGGGCGCCGCATCGCCGCCGCGGCCAGCCACTCGGGGTCCGATACCGCCCGGGTCCCGCAGACCACCCGCGCCGCCCCCAGCCGGATCGCTTCCCAGATCGCTTCGTCCGTCCTGATCCCCCCGCCGACCTGCACAGGGACCGTCACCGCCTTCGCGATCTTTTTCACGACCTCGCGGTTCGTCCCCGTCCCGAACGCTGCGTCCAGGTCCACCACGTGGATCATCTTCGCGCCGCGCTTTTCCCATTCTTTCGCAAGCGCCACCGGGTCCTCGCCGACGATTTTCTCGGTGGAGGCTTCGCCGCCGACCATTCGCACGGCCTTGCCGCCGCGGATGTCGACCGCCGGGATGACCAGGAAACCGCTCATGATGCCGACTCCGCAAGCTTGACCCAGTTCGCCAGCAGGATCTGTCCCGGAGCGCTGGATTTTTCCGGGTGGAACTGCACGCCGTAGACGTTTCCGCGGCGCCAGGCGGCGGCGAAGGGCGCGCCGTGCTCGGCGGTGGCCAGGGCGCCGGCGGGGCCTGCGGCGTAGGAATGGACGAAGTAGAAATACTCGCCGGAGGGGATGCCCTTGAAGAGCGGGTCGCCGTGGTGGGCCACCGGGGACCAGCCGATGTGCGGCAGGGTGGCGGCCGGCAGCTTCCTGACTACGCCGGGGAGAAACCCGACGCCGCGCGTCCCGCCCTCTTCGCTCGACTCGAACAGGATCTGCATCCCGATGCAGACGCCGAGGACGGGCGCGCCGGAAGCGAGCTTTTGACGCAGTGCGTCAACGCCGCCGGAGAGATGGGCCATGACCCGGTTCGCGGCGCCGACGCCGGGCAGGACGATACACCGGGCGGAAGCGAAATCGGCCGGGTCGGAGGTCACGCGGACCGCGGCGCCGGCCCGCTCGAGGGCTTTCGAGAGCGAGTGGAGGTTTCCAACCCCGTAGTCGAAGACCGTGGCGTCGATCACAGGATCTCGCCGAGCGCGCGGAGAAACCGGGCGTTGATCTTCGCGTCCCCTACGGTCACACGGATGCATCCGGCCAGCGACGCGTGGTGCCCCGAAACGTCCCGCACCAGGATCCCGCGCTTCTTCAGGTCCGCCGCCAGCGGCTTCGGCGCCCTCATCAGGAAGAAGTTCGCGTCGCTCTGCCAGACCGCGCAACCGAGCTTCGCCACGGCCTTCATTGTCTTCTCGCGCTCCAGGGGCAACGTGGCGACGCTTTTGTCCCAGTAGGCCCGCTCGCGAAGCGCGCGCACCGCGACGCGTTCGCTGAACGAAGAAACGTTAAAGGGCGGCTTGGCGCGGCGCATCGCATCGATCACCGCAGGCTGCCCGGCCGCGTAGCCGACCCTCAGCCCCGCCAGCCCGTAAGCCTTCGAGAAGGTCCGCAGCACGACCAGGTTCGGGGTCCGCCGCGTCTCGGGCACCAGGTCCTGCCCGCAGAAATCGGCGTACGCCTCGTCCACCGCCACGATCCCGGCCGCCCGCCGCGCCAGCTCGCGGATTTCCTCCGGCGGAAACGCGTTCCCCGTCGGGTTGTTCGGCGAAGCCACCACGATCACTTTCGCCCGCGTCGCCAGCAACCCCTCGATGTCCAGGTGCCAGCGCTTCCCGTCATCCTGAAGCGGAATTTCCACGGCGCGCCCGAGGTTGACCGACGCGTAGAAGCGGTACATCACGAACGCCGGAACCGGGTACGCCATCGCCTCGCCCGGATCGAGGAACGTCTTCGCGAGCAGGTCGATGACCTCGTCGCACCCGTTTCCCGCCAGGAACCAGCTCCGCGGCAGGCCGTGGTGCTCCGCCAGCGCCGCGCACAGTTCCTCCGCGTTTTCCGTCGGGTACTGGTTCGACTCCAGCCCCGCCGCCCGACGCGCTTCCTTCAGCACGGCCGGGTTCTGCCCCAGCAGGTTCGTGTTCGCATGCATCGGCAGCAGTCCCGGCGCGTCCATTTCGTAGCCGGGAACGCGGACGCTGCGAAGCGGAGTGCGGAGCAGGGGCAGCGCCGTGCCGGCCTCGGCCCTCGGTTCTCCCGCACCCTTTTCGATCACCGGAGGACGCCGCTTCACCGCGACATCCGCCTCTCCGCTGTCCGTGCGTGCCCCTCGAGGCCCTCGGCCCGGGCGATCGTCGCGGCGATTTCGCCGAGATGCCGCGCGCCGCGGTCGGTGACGGTCGTGTAAGGAATCTGCCGGACGAACGCCGCCGAGCTCAGCGGGTTGAACCGCCGGGCCTCGCCGCCGCTCGGGATGACGTGGTTGGTCCCCGCGCAGTAATCCCCCATCGCCACGCTGGCGTAGTCCCCGATGAAAACGCTTCCCGCGCAGGTGATCTTCTCGAACAGCGCCCTCGGGTCCTGCCCGAGCAGCATCACGTGCTCGGCAGCGAAATCGTTGATGAAGTCGATCGCTTCCTGCCCGCTGCTGGCCGTGTAGATCCGGCCGTTCTTGCGAAGCGCTTCCTCGGCGATCGCGCGGCGCGGCAGGTCGGCGAGCTGGGATTCCAGCTCGGTGTTGACCTGGCGTCCCCAGTCCGCGTCGGTCGTGACGACGACGCAGACCGCGGCCGGGTCGTGCTCGGCCTGGGCAATCAGTTCGCTGGCCGCGAGGTCCGCGCCGCTCCGCCCGTCGCTGACGACCATGACTTCGCTCGGCCCCGCCAGGAAATCGATCGAGACCTCTTCCGAGACAATCTTCTTCGCGGCCGTGACGTAGACGTTCCCCGGCCCGACGATCTTCTCGACGCGCGCGATCTGCGCCGTGCCGTACGCCATCGCCGCGATCGCCTGCGCCCCGCCGACCGCGTACAGTTCGTCCACTTCCGCCAGCTTCGCCGCATAGCGCACCGCCGCAGGAATCTTCCCGTCCGGCCCCGGCGGGGTGCACACCACAACCCGCTTGACCTTGGCCACCTTCGCCGGGATCGCGCACATCAGGACGCTCGACGGGTACGCCGCCCGGCCGCCCGGGACGTAGGCGCCCGCACTGGCCAGGGGCACCGAGTTCACCCCGACGCGCCACGTCGGCCGTCCCGGCACAAGGCTCGCTTCCATCGATTTCGGAAGAAGCAACTCCTGGAACCGACGGATGTGGTCCGCCGCTTCCTTAAGCGCCTTCACCACCGTCCCATCGAGTTCGCTTTCCGCGGAATTGATCGCCGCCGCGGAGACCCGGAAGGATTCCGTTTCCACCTTGTCGAATTGCTTCGTGTACGCCGCCAGGGCCGCATCCCCGCGCTGCCGCACGTCGTCCACGATGCGCTGGACGTCCGCCAGCACTTCCCGCACGCCCTTCAGCCCCCGATGGGCCAGTACGCGGCGGTCCTCGGGGCGAAGCGACCCGATTTCGACGATCCGGAGCATCAAGGTTTCTCCTGCACGGTTACATGACCATTCTTTCGATCGGCAACACAAGGATCCCGGTCGCGCCCAGCTTTTTCAGCGGGGGAATCAGCCCGTTGATGGATTTCTCGGCGACGACGGCATGAAGAGCGACCATCCCGTCCGCGCCGGCGAGGTTCATGACGGTCGGCCCGGAGATGCCCGGCAGCAGGCGCCGCACCGCCTCAAGAGCATTCTTGGGCACGTTCGCCATCAGGTACCGCTTTTCCTTCGCCGCCATCACGCTCTGGATCGCGGCCACGATCTCGTGGACTTCCGTTTCCTTTTCCGCGCACTTGCGGCGGTTCCCGATCAGCACCGCGCGGACTTCGCACATTGTCGCGATGGGGGTGAGGTGGTTCTTGCGAAGCGTGGACCCGGTCTCGGCCAGGTCGGTGATCAGGTCGGCCACCCCGATGTACGGCGTAATCTCGGTCGCGCCGGAGACGGGGACGACCGTCAGCTTTTTCCCGTGCGACTCGAAATAGCGTTTCGTGATCCCCGGGAACGACGTGGCCACGACCGCCGCATCGGGGATGTCCGCGACCGTTTTCATCAGCGAATGCTCGGGCACCGCGACCACGAGGTTGCAGCGGCCGAAATCCAGCGACAGGAGCGTCTCGACGTCTGCCTGCGCCTCATCCACCAGGTCGCTGCCCGTCAGCCCGATGTCTGCCGCCCCCAGGTCCACGAATTCCGGGATGTCGTCGGCGCGCGAAAACAAAACTTCGATCGAGCCCCCGGCCAGCACCGAAACCAGCGTGCGCCCCAGCCCCGCCACCGGCAGGCCAATGGCCCGCAGCAACTCCAGGCAGGGCTCCGAAAGCCGGCCCTTGTTCGGGATCGCAATCTTGAGCGGCGGCATTACTTCTTCTTCAGCTCCGCAATCACCTCGTCAATGGAAGGGCTGAAGGCGACCGCGCATTCCGCGTCGGGATCAGCGTTCCCTTCGAGAAAGACAGCACCGCCGCCTTGAGACGGGACGGGAACTTGAGAACCGCCTCGTCGCTCCACTCCTCGAAATACTTCGGGTTGGAGCTGACATGGCCTTTCACGATCGAGAGCGTGGTCGCCTTCCAGTCGTCCTTCTCGCTGGACTGGAAAACCGAAAGCGCGACCTCCATCGAAATCTCCGTCCGCCCCGCTTCGGCCGAGAAAATGCAGAACTTCTGCGCGATCGTGCCGTCGGTCGTCTTCAGGAGCCTGGCGGCATCCTCGGGCGCAATCTTCAGCCCGCCGGACTTCAGCCGCTCCCGGAACTGGCTCTCGATCTGCTTGATCTTCGCCGCCCGCGAATCGTTCGCGCGGTTCGTGCGTTCCAGGTCCTGGTCGCCGCTGGTGACCGAGCCCGGGAAGTGCGACCACTCCATCAGCACATTCAACCAGGCACTGGCTTCCGCCAGTCCACCGGACTTCGTGTCGATCTCGGCCTCACACGCCACGATCCGCTCGACGGCCTCGACCAGCGGCTGGAACGGGCGCTTCTTGCGGTCCCTCAACAGGTCCGAAAGCCCCCAGCCGAGGTCCTCGGCGGTGTCCTGGAGCTTCCGCCATTTCTTCAGCATCTCCCCGGCATTTCCTTCGATCACGCCCAGGTAGTCGTCGAACAGGTCTTCCTCGAGAATCGTCGTCTTGTGGAAATACTCCGGCTCCGGCATCGACCAGAGCTCCTGCTCAACGTTGACAACCCAGTCCTGTTTTTCGCCGACCATGCCCGGCGGCGGCCCGAATTTCTTCTCCATCGACCGCTTGCCCTTCAGCCGGACGTACAGGTCAGTCTTTTCCGAGGCCGCCTTCATTTTCTCCATCAACCCGCCGCCGACGAGCTCCCACGTCGTCTTGACTTCGACGACGTTCGAAGCGGTGATGCTCGACCCGGTGCCCATGCTGCCGTCATTGCGGTAGATGATGAAGCGTTCCAGGTTCTCGATGTAGATGTTTCCCTTGATCTTGGAAAGGTGAAACACCGAGGTGTAGTCCAGGTTCTTCTGGTCCGCGGGGACCGGCACCGGGTTCCAGCCCTTCCCCGCATCGATGTCCACCGGCTTGTGCCCGGAGTCCGTTTCGCCGCCGGTATTGGGCGTGCCCATGCTGTGCGTCCCGGTTCCCCCGACCGGAGCGTGGCCGCCCTCGGCCGGACGAGGAGGGGCGGGCTTGGCCTTCCCGCAGCCTGCCAGGAGGAGTGCCAGGGCGGTGGAGACGACGAAGGTGCGCAGCATGAAGTCGATTCCTTGGAAGGGGTTGCGACGGCGGCATGAATGTACTTCCGCCGCGTTCAGGGCGCAAGGACGGGGGCCCGCCCCCGGCCGTGGAAGCCGGATTTGTCCCGCTTGCTCTGTTTTCTGCGTTTTGTTTTTCATCGGCTGTATTCGCCCTTACGGTGTTTAACGGGAAGTGCCCGAAGCGGGCCTTCCCCCGTTGTTGCCCCCCCTTTGACGGAGGTGTATAACTCCCGTTCCCCATGGATTACAAAAACACCGTCCTCCTGCCGAAAACCGACTTCCCGATGCGCGGCGAGCTCCCGAAACGGGAGCCCGAGATGCAGCAGAAATGGGAAGCGTCGGGGCTGTCCGCCAAGGGTCGCGCCGCGCGCAACGGCTGCCGCAAATACGTCCTGCACGATGGCCCGCCGTACGCGAACGGGAACGTCCACATCGGGACGGGGCTGAACAAGATCCTCAAGGACATCGTGGTGAAATTCCACTCGATGCTCGGCGCCGACGCGCCTTACGTCCCGGGTTGGGACTGCCACGGTCTGCCGATCGAAAACAAGGTTGCGGAAGAGCTCGGGCCGAAGTTCCGCACGATGGACCCGACCGAAGTCCGCGCTCTCTGCGAGACCTACGCCCGCAAGTTCATCGATATCCAGCGCCGCCAGTTCAAGTCGCTCGGCGTCCTCGGTGACTGGGAACGTCCGTACCTCACGATGTCGCCCGAATACGAAGCGGGCATCCTCGACGTCTTCCTCGACCTCATGGACAAGGGCAAGATCCACCGCAAGCTGCGCCCCATCCACTGGTGCGTCCGCGACGAGACCGCGCTCGCCGAGGCGGAGGTCGAGTACGCCGACATCTCTTCGCCCGCCGTCACCGTCGCCTTCGACCTCGTCCCCGGGAAGCACCCCTTCTCCCAGTCTGGCGCCGCCATCGTCATCTGGACGACCACCCCGTGGACGCTCCCTGCCAACCTCGCCATCGCGCTCCACCCGCGCGCCGATTACGTCCTCGTCGAGTGCGCCGGACGGAAATTCGTGCTGGCGGAAGCGCTGGCCGAGAAGGCGCTCGCGAAGCTGGGCCCGGTCACGATCCTGGGGCGTGCAAAGGGCGCGGATCTCGAGGGGATGGAATACGAGCACCCGTTCATGAAGCGGCGTTCGCCGGTCGTGCTCGCCGAGTACGTCACGCTCACCGACGGGACGGGGTGCGTCCACACCGCCCCGGGCCACGGGCACGAGGACTACTGGACCGGCCAGAAGTACGGGCTCGAGATCCTGAACCCGGTCGGGCCGAACGGGGTCTACGACGAGCGCGCCGGGATGTTCGCCGGGAAACGCGTGCCGGCCGTGGACCCGGAAGTGCTCGACCAGCTCCGCTCGACGGGGCACCTGCTCGTCGAGGCGAAGGTCTCCCACTCCTACCCGCACTGCTGGCGCTGCCACAAGCCGATCATCTTCCGCGCCACCGAACAGTGGTTCATCGAGATCGAGGACTCGCGCGCCGCGGCGCTCGAGGCCGTCCGGCGCACCCGGTGGGTCCCCGGATGGGGTGAAACGCGCATCTCTTCCATGATCCAGAGCCGCCCGGACTGGTGCGTCTCCCGCCAGCGCCTCTGGGGCGTCCCGATCCCGGCGTTCTTCTGCGAAAAGTGCGGCAAGGCGATCGTCGATGCGAAGTCGCTTCGGCATGTCCGCGACGCCTACGCGAAGGACGGCGCCGGGGCCTGGTACAAGCAGTCCGTTGCCGAGTTGCTCCCTAACCCGCCGCCCTGCGCCTGCGGCGGAAAGTCGTACCGCAAGGGCAACGACATCTTCGACGTCTGGTTCGAGTCCGGCTCGAGCCACCGCTCCGTCCTCATGACCAATCCCGATCTGCACTTCCCCGCCGATTGCTACCTCGAGGGAACCGACCAGCATCGCGGATGGTTCCAGTCGTCGCTCATCCCCTCCGTGCTGACGAACGGCCAGAGCCCGTTCAAGACCTGCGTCACCCACGGCTTCGTCGTGGACGACGGCGGCGACAAGGTCTCGAAGTCCAAAGGCGCGATGGACGTCGAGCAGTTCGTGAAGCAGTTCGGCGCGGACGTGATCCGGCTCTGGATCGCTTCCGTGAACTTTACGGACGACATCCCCTATTCGAAGAAGCGCTTCGACGAGATCTCCGAGATCTACAAGAAATGGCGGAACACGTTCCGCTACCTGCTCGGGGCGCTGCAGGACTACGACCCGGCGCAGCCGGAGACGAAACTCTGGGAGATTGACCGCTGGGCGCTGAACCGCCTCGGGGCGCTCGTGAACCGCGTCGAGTCGCTGATGAACGATTTCGATTTCGCCCACGCGACGCACGAGATCAATTCGTTCATCGTGACGGACCTGTCGGCGTTCTACCTCGACGCGGTCAAGGACCGGCTCTACACCTTCGCGCCGGGCTCGAACGGCCGCCGCGCGGCGCAGACTGTCGTGTTCGAGATCGCGTCAGCCCTCGCCCGCATGACGGCCCCCGTGCTGTGCCACACTGCCGAGGAATTCTGGGCGTTCCTCCCGGGCAAGAAGGAGGAATCCGTCCACCTCGCCCGCTGGCCCCAGCCCGCACCGTCCGGCTTCACTCCCGAGCTCGAAGCGGACTGGGACCGTCTGTTCCGCGTCAGCCGCGACCTCGGGCGCGAAATGGAAAAACTCCGCGCCGCCAAGACGCTCGGGAAATCCACCGAGGCCGTCGTGGACATCGTCACGGAAGACGCAACTTTCTTCGAAACCCTGTCAAAGCGCGCCGATGACCTCGCTTCGACGTTTCTCGTGAGCGAAGTCCGCCTCCACCGCGGGCAGCTTCCCAACGCGGTGAAGGGCACGGACGCGCCGCAGGTTTCGCTCCTGGTCACCCGTTCGCCGCACCCGAAATGCGAACGTTGCTGGAACCTGCGCCCCGGCATCGGCGCTTCGTCGGCCCACCCGACCTGCTGCCCCCGCTGCGTCGCCGTCCTCGCCGAGATCGCCAAATGACCGCGCCGCTGCGGCTGGCCGTGCTCATCAGCGGCGCCGGCCGCACGCTGCAGAACCTTGTCGATCGAATCGCTTCCGGCGCACTCGCGGCCCAGATCGACGTCGTCGTCTGCTCCAAGAAGGGCGTCGCCGGGCGCGATATCCCGCTTCGACATGGCATCCCCCTCGCCGACATCTTCCGCGCCGATTTCAAGGACGACGCCTCCTTCGGCCGCGCGATTCACGAGGCCATCGCCCCCTGGCGCCCCGACCTCGTCGTCCTCGCCGGGTTCCTCCATTTCCTCCCCGTTCCCGCCGACTGGCGCGGCCGCGTCGTCAATATCCACCCCGCGCTCCTGCCGAAATTCGGCGGGAAAGGAATGTACGGCGAGCACGTCCACCGCGCCGTGATCGCCGCCGGCGACAGGGAAAGCGGCTGTACCGTCCACTGGGTCGATGACGTCTACGATCACGGGGGCGCCATTCTCCAGAAACGCGTCCCGGTCCTGGCCGGCGACACCCCCGAACTTCTCGCGAAGCGCGTGTTCGAGAAAGAATGCGAAGCGTTGCCCGAAGCGATTGCGCTTCTGGCCCGGGAGCCACGGCGATGAACGGGAAAGGACTCGCGCTGGGTGCCGGGTACGTCGCCGTGTGGACGGCGCTCTGGTGGTTTGCGACCGAGCCGGGCCGCGATTCTGCCGCCATCATCGCCCGGATCGAACGCGCCGCGCCGGGCGAGGCGGCTCCCATGATCCGGGAACTGACGGTCGTCTACACCGGTTCCCCCCGCCAGGCCAACGCCGATTACGCCGAGAACCCGAAGGTCCGCTCCCTCATCGCTTCCGCCGCCGCCCCGGTCCCCGGCTGCCTCCTGCTGGTGGAGGAAGCGCTGGAAACGCTCGACGAAACGTCCCGGATCAACGTGATGCTGAGCCTGGCGGTCAACGGTCCGCCGTCGCTGGACGCGCAGGGGCACTGGGCCGGCAAGGACGCCTTTCATCCGCGCCCCGACGCGGTCCCTCTCCTCCGCCGCCGGCTCGAAGCTGAGACCTCGCGCTCCGTCGCCGTCCTCGCCGCGCTCGCTCTTCGCGCCGCCGGCGATCTTCCCACCCCCGACGAAGTCTTCGCCCGCGCTTCGAGCAAGACCCGCCCGCTGGCCTCCCGTTCCGCCGAACTGATCGTCCTCGCCGACCAGCCGGGCGGCACCACGGAGATCATGCGGGCCCTTCGCGATTCCCTCATCCCGGACGATGCCGCCGCTTCCATCGCGACTTCCGGCACCCTCGACCGCGACCCGGCCTGGAAGACGTTCGCGCTCTCATGGGCGATCGATCGCCGGCACGCTTCCGCGGCGGGAGGGGCGTTCCCGATGCTCTACGACGCTTTCCCGGACGACAGCGACCGGATCTGGTCCAGCGTCAGCGCGGCCGAACGGGGGAAGCGGGTGCCCCTGATGCTGGCGCTGATGACCCGGAACAAGTGGCCCGCCGGGTACCGTGCGTGGTGGATGGGGACGTACGACAAGGAAAAGGAAGTCGTTGCTGGCTTCGAGGAGCAACTGGCGCAGGGCGACCTCCAGAATTTTGGCCGCTGGGCAACGGACGAACGAGAACCGGGGCCCGCGCGCGCCCTTCGCGCGGTGCAGGAGCACCTGCACGAGATTGCCAAGCAGGCCGGCAGCCGTTAACCCCCCGCGGCAACCAGCCTTGCGCGCCGCGCCTTCGCCAGCTCTCCCACCCGCGTCCCCGAGTAGTCCCGCTCGAGTTCCCGCAGGATCAGCCCTGAATTGAACGAGTCCGCCTTGAGCTCGATCAGCAGGTCCACCACGCGGAACGCCAGGACCATCTTCTTTTCCGGGTCCTCGATCATCCCCAGCGCCGTCCGCATCTCCGCAATCCCGGAGTCCGCGTCCCCCGACTTCAGGTAGGCCTCCCCCAGGCGCCGACGCGTCTCCGCGTTCCCCGGGTTTCCCTGCGCGGCCGACTGGTAGAGCCGAAGTGCTGCGGGCAGGTCGCCGCGCTTCTCCGCCGCCTCGGCCTGGTCGAACGTGGGCTCGAGGTTCAACTTGTGGTCCCCGACGCCCCAGGCGCGGGCGCGCATGACCCAGACCGAGAAGAAATAGGCGAAGCACGGGCCATAGAGCAGACCCGCGGGAATGACGCCGAAGATCGCATCCGGCGTCAGGGCGCCGCAGGCATAGTGAAAAAGAGCGCCCATTGCCAGGCACCAGAACAGTACCGCGGCGTGGAACGCACCCTTGTCCCGAAGCTGCTCGTGCTTGAGCACGACCATCCCCGCGGCAATGCCCCCGCCGTAGAGAAGGACAAACGCCACCGTCACCATGAACACGGTTACACCTTCTCCAGCAGTGAGGGGTTCCGCATCCGCCGCCGCGCTTCTTCATAGGCGATCTGCCCCGTCAGGTACAGGTCCTTCAGCGACGCGTCCAGTGTGACCATGCCGTCGCGCGCGTGTGTTTCCATCACGGTGTAGATCTGGTGGGTCTTCCCGTCACGGATCAGGTTCGCCACCGCCGCATTGTTGCGAAGAACTTCACAGGCCACCGCGCGGCCCCGCCCATCGGACGTCCGGATGAGGCGCTGGGCGACCACGGCGAGCAGGGACATCGAAAGCTGCGCGCGGATCTGCGACTGCGCGTGGCTCGGGAAGACGTCGATCAGCCTGTCGATCGCCTGCACGGAGTCGTTGGTGTGAAGCGTCGCCAGAACGAGGTGCCCGGTTTCCGCGGCGGTGATCGCGGCCGAGATGCTCTCGGTATCGCGCATTTCCCCGACCAGGATCACATCAGGCGCCTGCCGCAAAACGTGCTTCAGCGCCGACGCGAACGACAGCGTGTCTTCCCCGACTTCCCGCTGCTCGATCACGCTCTTCTTGTTCCGGTGCAGAAACTCGATCGGGTCCTCGACCGTCACGATGTGCGCTTTCCTTTGCTCGTTGATCAGGTTGATCAGCGCCGCCAGCGTCGTGGACTTCCCGTGTCCCGTCGGGCCCGTGAGCAGGACCAGGCCGACCGGCGAAAGGGCAAATTCCTCCAGCACCGGCGGGAGATGCAGGTCCTTGAGCACCGGGATCTTGTCGGGAATCAGCCGGAACGCCGCGCCGACGTACCCGCGCTGCTGGAAAACATTGCCCCGGAAACGGTGGACCTCCTCGACCGTCAGGGAGAAGTCCAGTTCGCGCTCGCGCTCAAAACGCGCGATCTGCTCAGGGCGGAGCACATCGTAGATCAGCTGTTTGGTCTGCTCGGGCTGAAGCGCCGGGGACTGGCCGAAGACGACCTCCCCGTTCACCCGGAAAATCGGCGGCGAACCTGCCGTGATCACGACGTCGCTCGCGCGCCCGCCGACCGCGGCCCGAAATACCTGAACCATGTCGATGGCCATTTCTTCCCTCCGGGCCCCGCGCCACCTCTTGGATGCCGCAGAGGCTGACTCCTCACGCCTTTCCGCCGGCCCGCTCCGGGAACACCCGCCGCCGGAACTCCTGCCCGTCGAACTCCAGATACTCCGCCTCTTCTTCCCAGGCCCCCAGCGTATAGAGCCGCCCCATCCTCCCCCCGAGGTCGAACTCTACTTCCTTTGCGTCATGGCAGTGCCCGCACACGATCGTGTCCACCCCGCGAGCGAACGCCTCGCGGATCGCCTCGTCCGCGAAACTCATCGTCCGTGCCGACTTTCGCGCCACCCCCGCCTCGCTCCGCGCCCTCAGGCGCTTCGCGATACCCAGGCTCACCCCCGACGGCAACGCCCGGTAGATCGCCTTCACCACCCGGTTCCGCGTCACCGCCCGGAACACCTGGTGACCCCGGTCCCGTGAGCAGAACGAATCTCCGTGGATCAGAAGCGTCCGGTGCGCGCCGAAAGTCGCTTCCACCGACTCGCCCAGCACCTCGACCCCGGCGAATTTCGACAGCTCCGAGCCGGCCTGGAAATCGCGGTTCCCCCAGATGAATTTCACGGTAGTCCCGGCGTCGGCCAGGGCGCGCAGGCGCAGGAGCGTTTCGCGATGCTCGCCCAGCTGCACGTGCGCCGGGCCGATCCAGTAGTCGAAGAAGTCGCCGAGCAGCCAGAGCGTCCCCGTGCCCGCCGCCCGCTCTTCGAGGAACCGGTAGAACAGCGCGCTTCGCCCCGGGTGCCGATCGCTCAGGTGCAGGTCGCTGATGAAAATTGCGCGCCCGCCGTCCGGTGCCGCACCCACCGCGCCTCCTCGCTACTTGATTTCCCAGAGGCGGATGCGGAGGAAGCGGACGAGGGTGTGGAAGACGGCGAGTCCTGCGCCGGGTCCGGGAGTGGGGTTGCCTGCGGTCGCCCGGGTGATCTCCCATCGACGTTCGCCGTTCAGGTAGCCGATGGCCTTGTCATCCAGGACGACGACCCGCACGACCACCGGGTCGCCCAGGGCCATCGTGTCGGTCGTCTGCGTGGAGGGCAGCCCGCGGACCACGGAGAACTTGTTCCCGCCGTCCCCGATGTGCCACTGGTAGCTCAGGTTGAACGCCTTGAAGTACACGGCAATGCCGTTGGGGCCGAGGACCTTGCGCGCTTCGACCTCGAAGATGTAATTCGACTCCGGGGCGGGCCCCAGGAGCCGCTCGCCCAGGTCCCCCGAAGCTTCGAGCTCCTGGTTCTTTTCCTTCGGGGCCCATCCGCCCTTCTGTGCCCCCTCGTTCCAGCCGCCGCCCCCGCTGGCAATCAGGTCCTTTGCGTTCACCGCGAGCTCGCGCTTGCGGATCTGGAAATCTTCAATCCTCTCCCGCATCTTCTCCGCCGCTTCGCCCGGCACACCGGCGGCGTTCCGCAGGGCCTCGGCCGCTTCTCCCCTTGCAAACATGTAGCAGGCCAGCTTGAGCTTGCCTTCGTTGGTCCCGCCCAGGGCCAGCCTGGCCAGCTTCAGGATGTCCTCGTGGACGAGCGGCTTCGTGTAGATCTTGCTCCCGTTCGAGAGCTGCACCTGGACCTTCGGCCGCGCCACGTCCACGATCGTCACTTCGGCGTCGTTCGCGAAGGCCGCCTTGCTGAACTTGAACTTCTGCCCCGCCATCGACTTCGCCTGCTCGAAGGCGGCATCGACGACCAGCGCGCCGTCCCGGTAGATCGCCGCGTACTCATCCACCATTCCCTTGATCGCGAGGTTCGACGAATCCTTCGTGAGGGCCGCCACCAGTTCCGCCGCGCGGTCGGGCTGCATCTCGATCTTCGGGTCGTCCACGCCCCGGAAAATCACGACGGCCTTTTCAAGGATGCCGTCGCATCGGCCGTTGGCCGCCTCCCGCTCCGCGCGCCAGTTGCTGCGCCACGTCCCGATCTCCTTGATCGCGTCGTCCTCGTAGTCCGGATACTCCAGGATGAAAACTTTCCGGGCCTCGTCAATCGCGTCCACCCACCGGGCCTGGCGCGACAACTCCCGGGCCGCCGCCAGGATCTTGTCCTTGCGAACCTTCGCCGCGGCGTCGATTTCCTTGTCCAGCGTCCGCACCTTTTCAACCAGGTCCGCCCGGCTCTGCGCTTCCCTTCGCGCCCTCGTTGCCGCATCCATGGCCGGCGTCATCGGCGCGACATCGGCAAGCGTCGCAAGGAACTTTCTGCCCTCATCCAGCCGCGAGTCGACCGCCTCGACCCACTCCTTGTCCAGCCGCTTCAGGGCGTCCCCCGCATGCAGCCCCGCGACGGTCTCCGGCCAGCGGGAAGCAATGTCGCGGTAGGCCTTGAGGACGTCGGCCCGCTGCTTGTTCGGGCTCCTCTCCAGCTTCTCGGCGTCGGCGAACGCTTCCTTCGCCTCAGGCTCCCCTGCGGCAACCCGCGGGCCAATGTCCTCAATCGTGGTCGTATGGGACGGCTGCGCCGCCTTCTTTTCTTCCGGCGCCGTCAGCTTCTTGTAGACCATCCAGCAGACAATCCCCAGCACGATCGCCCCGACCAGCGTGACCACCGGGAGCATCTTGCTGGCCTTCTTCGCATTGATCGCCCCGATCGCCTTCGCGCCGATCAGGTCCGACATCCCCAGCGCGGGATTCGGCGTCACCCGCGTGCCGCTCAGCTTGATGTTGTCCGGCGAAGAAGCGCCCGCTGCCCCCGACGGCGCGATCGCGGCCGATTGCTTGGCTTCTTCTTCCGCGGTGGCCGCGAGCTCAATCGCAACCTTTGGCTTCGCGCCTTCCTCGTCATCTTCATCCCACGTCGGGCGCGTCGACGGCGACTCGGATTTGTATTTTCCCATCTTGTACTGCTCGAGCGCCTTCACCAGGTCGTCCATCGACTGGAACCGGCGCTCCGGGTCCCGCGCCATCATCTTGTTGATGATCGACAGCAGGTTCTTCGGCAGATCC
>JAIOPR010000118.1 GCA_021413805.1 Planctomycetota bacterium | reverse complement strand
CCGGCGCGGCGGCCGGGGGCCCGACGGGCGGAGTGGGCGACGTTGACCCGATCCACCCCGGGGGGGGGGCCATCGGGGCCGGCGGGCGCGCCGCCTGGAACGACGCCAGGATCGCGTCCATTTCCTTCGCGGCTTCCCCGGCATTCGGATGGCGCGCTTCCGGCTCGCGCGACATCATCCGCACGACCAGGGCGGCCGTGGCCGGTGACACTGCGGCATTGAAATACCGCGGGTCGGCGCCCGGCGTGTCGGGGGGCGCGGAGCCCGTGACCATCTGGTACAGCGTCGCCCCCAGCGAGTAGATGTCGCTGCGCGCATCGCCCCGCCCGGCGCGCGCTTCCGGCGCACTGAACGGCGGCGTCCCCGGCGAGCCGTCCTTGGAGTGCCCCGGGCGCCGCGTCAGCCCGAGATCGCAGATTTTCGCCTGCCCGTCCTCCGTGATCTGGATCGCTTCCGGCCGGATATCCCGGTGCATCACCCCGATCCGGTGCGCCCCGTCGAGCGCCTGCGCCGCCTGCCGCGCGATTTCCAGCGCCCGGCCTTCCGCCAGCGCGCCGCCGTTGGCCACGAGGTCGGAAACGCGCGGGCCTTGGACGAACTCACTGATGAAGTGCCAGGTTCCGCCTCCCTGGCGCATGTCGATCCACTGGACGATGCCGGGGTGGTTGACGCGGGCCGCGGCGCGGGAATCGCGGACCAGCCGGTCCGTAAATTCCGTGTTCTTCGCCAGCGCCAGGTCGAGCGAACGGATCGCGACTTCGCGGTCCATCGCGATCTGCTTCGCACGGAAAACGTGGCCGAGACCGCCCTTCCCCAGGTACCCCGAGATGTGAAATCCGTCCAGCGCCGGCGGCGACACGCCCTCGGGCATCGCCCCCACCGGCGGCGCGACGATCGCCGTTTCGCTCGCGGGGCTCGTGAACACCGCCGCAACCTCCGGCACGTCCCCCGCCGCCAGCCACGCGTCCATCTCCGGCCGCCACACGAACGTCGTCGGCGCCAGGATCCCCTGCTCCGCCATCCTCCTCATCGCCTTGTACTCGAACGGACCCACCGGCCGCCCTTCACGCACCAGGAACCAGTCGTCGTGTTCGGGAAGCGGTCCCGACAACGGCGGTATCGTGGATTTCGTGGCGCTCGGCGTGCCCGGCGGCGGGTCGGTCGTTTCCTCCGGCTTCGTCGACGGCGTGTTCGGCCCCGGGCGCGATCCCGGCGCGATCTGCGTGTCGTCGGTCGGCAGGAAGAGCTCTTCGACGTCGCAGTGCGTCACGCTGCTCGGGGCCGCGAGGGCGGCGCCGCAATTACGGCACTTGAAGACCTGTGAAGTCTCGATGATGGGCGCGTTGAACAGCGTGTCGCACGCGTCGCAGCAGAGAATCTGTTTCTTCTGGTACTCGAGGATCTGCCCGACCTGCTCAATGGTGAGGAAGTGGCGCTCGACCATGATCTTGCCCAGGCGCACGCGCCGTCCGAGGTCTCCCAGCATCGCCTGTTCGCGGACGCAGCGGTGAGCGTCCTCGGGGCGGACGAGGTGAAGAGCGACGGCGACCTTGCCGAAGAGCGAGTCCTGTTTGCGGATCAGCGTCGTGGAGTGGCGCTTCTGGAGATTGCGGTCCTGCTCGGCAAGGAGGGTTGCGAGGTCGACGGCGGAGATGAATCCGCGGGCGACGAGGACTTCGCCGAGCGGCCGGCGGGAGGCTTCCTGTTCGGCGACGGCGAAGTCGAGTTGCTCGCGCGTCACGAGGCCGTGGGCGAGAGCGAGCTTGCCGAGGAGAATTTCTTCGCTTCCGTAGGGGAGCATGGGAAGCGGGATTATATGGAAAGCGAGGGATCATGTCCCGGACTGCAAGTGCCGAGTGGCGAGCGGCGAGCGGCCAGCGGCGAGTGACTGCGGCGACGCGGGGCCTTGCGACGCCCCACCCTTTGCCAGCATGAGTCGGATAACCAGCCATGCTGAAAGTCCGCTCTCTCATGTCTGCGCACCATTGCTGATCACTGGCCGTTGCCCTTGCCGTTCCTCGCCGCTGGCCGCTCGCCGCTCGCCACTCTCACTAGACACTCACGTGTCCACACCCGACACTCATGTCTTCTCCTTTCCTGAGGTCGAGAGAACGTGTTCATCCTCGCGATTGAAACTTCGGGCCCTCGCGGCGGCGTTGCGCTTGCCGACGACGACGAGGTCCTCGGCGAGGAATCTTTCGAGGAAGGGATGGTGCACGGCCGGGCGCTCGTGCCGGCGATGGACCGGTTGGTGCGGAAGGCGGGGATCACACCGAAGGACCTGGGGCTTGTAGCGGTGGACGTGGGGCCGGGGTCATACACCGGCGTGCGGGTCGGCGTGGCGGCGGCGCGGATGCTGGCCTTTGCGATCCGTTGCCCGGTCGCGCCGATCATGTCGACCGACGTGCTCGCGGAGAATGCCGAGGATCTCGAGGATTTCGTCTGCCCGATTCTCGACGCGCGGTGGGACCAGGTTTACGCCGCTGCCTATCGCCGCGACTGGGTATGGCTGAGGACCGAGGGGCCGGGAGCGTACGCCCCGGCGGAACTGGCCGCGCGGCTCGCGCCGGAAACGACGGTGTTCGGAAGCGGCGTCGAGAAGTACCCGGGGGTTTTCGCGAAATTTGCGCACGGCCCGGCGGACTGGTGCGTCCCCAAAGGGTCGGTGGTGGCACGGCTCGGTTGGCAGGCTCTTCAGGCCGGCGCGGCCACCGACGCCAACTCCTTGCACCCCATGTACTTGCGTCCAACGGAAGCCGAAGTAAAATTCGGAGTCGTCGAAACTCCGCCGCCTCCCGGGTGTTAGAGAAGCAATCCCGCGGGGCCCCGGCCCCCCTTTTCGCCCAGGACTCCCATGAAATTCGCCGCCGCCGCCCTCTTCATCGCCCTCCTCGCCGGCCTCTCATTCAGCGCCATCGCGGTCCGCGACCTCCGTAAACAGGTGGCCGATCTCGAAAACAAGGTCACCTCCCTCAGCGAACGCCCGCCTGTCGTCGCGACGGCGACGCCTGCCGATTCCACCCGCCATACCGAGACCTCCGCACCGCACTCCGACTCCCCCACCACCCCGGCATCCACCGGCGACTCCGCTTCCGGCACCATCTTCGACCCGGGAAGCAACTCCCCGGTCGCCCGCAAGGCCGGAGGCTCCGACGCCCCCACCGGCGGCCCTTCCGTGAATCCCTCGGCCTGGACCGAAGCGGACCGGGCGGCTTTCGAGAAAGAGGTCCAGACGGTGCTGGACAAGCAGCAGAAAGAGCGCGAATCGAAGCAGGAAGCACGCCAGAACGAGTGGATGGTGGCGCGGTTGAAGGAGCAATTGAAGCTGACCGACCAGCAGGCCGAGCAGATCGGCACCGTGCTGGCATCGGCGATGGACCAGGTGCGCGAGCTGCGAGGCACCATCACGCCGGAGAACCGCGAAGAAGTCCGCCCGAAGATCCAGGCGACCGTGCAGGCCGCCGATGCGCAGGTGAAAGGAATGCTGACGGCCGAGCAGTCAGCGGCGTACGACGAGATGAAGAAAAACGGTGGCGGTTTCGGATTCGGCGGCGGCGGCCAGGGTGGTGGTGGTGGCGGCCGGAAGCGCGGGCAGGGTCAGGGCGGCGGCGGGGAACCCCAGTAGCCGGGCCTGCATTTTCGGCGGATGAGATCTCCATGAAAAGCCGCTGAACCGACCGCCCCGTCGCCTTCATCTCCGTATCACGGACGGCATGAACTCTTCAGATTCAACCTCGCCCCGTCGAAACGCCCGGATGCGGTGGGCCTACGCGCTGGCCCTTCTGCCCACGGCAACCGACTGGCTGGAGTCCGGGCGTTTTCCCAACACCCCGCGGGAGTGGATCACCGAAGCGATCCTCGGGGTCTTCGTCCTGGGGTGCATCCGCGCGCTGGCGGGCCAGGCCGACCGCCTCGCGGCGATGACGCGCACGGACGCCCTCACCGGGCTTCCCAACCGCCGCGCGTTCGACGAGGACCTCGACCGCGAAGTCTTCCGCGCCCAGCGCGAGGGAATCCGCCTCACCCTCGCCTTCCTCGACATCGACGGGTTCAAACCCGTCAACGATCGCTTCGGCCACGACGCCGGAGACGCCCTCCTCCGCAGCGTCGCGGCCGTGCTGGCCCACGAGTCGCGCAGCGGCAATGACCTCGCCTACCGGCTCGGCGGGGACGAGTTCGCCGTCCTGATGTGCGGCGCGGACTCGTCGGCGGCGCGGGAAGCGGTCGGAAGGTTGCGCGAACTGGCTCTCGAAGGCCCGGGCGGCCTGAAAGCGTTCGGGGCGGATGTCTCCGTCGGCGTCGTCGAGCTCAATCCCGGGGAAACGCTCTCGGATTTCTACAAACGCGCCGATGACGCGATGTATGCCGTGAAGCGCGAAAGAAAAACATCGGTGCGGCGGCCCGAGTAGGTCACTTCCCTTCCAGTCCCTTCAGCGCCCCCGCCGCCATCTCGGCGATGTCCTTCGCTTCCGCATTCGCCCCGAACTGCGCCCCGACCTTGCGGTAGTACTCCTTCGCCACCTCGGGCTGCCCCTTTTTCTGGTACGCGTCCCCGAGGTTGTACAGCGCCGCGGCCTGCCAGTACGGCTTCCCCGCCAGGCCCTCCACCGATTTCTCGTAATGCGCCGTGCCGCCGGCCAGGTCGCCGGTCTCCATGAGGCTCATCCCCAGGTAGAACTCGGCGTACGGCGCCTGAGGGGACCCCGGGAGATCGCGGAGAAGCTGCTCGTAGAAATCCTTCGCCTCCGCATAGTCCCCGACGAACGTTTCCGATTTGCCGAGCGCGAGGAGGGCCTCCGCCACGTGCGGATCGTTGGGGAAACGCTGGAGGAAGGAGCGGAGAAGCGCATCGGCGCGCTCGGTGAGCTTATCGCGCAGCGCCATCTGGGATTTGTCCCAGAGTTTTTCGGCGGGGAGGCCGGCGATTTCGTCGTCGATAGAAGTGCGCGCGGCGCGGCTGAGGTCGCGGACCTTGTCCTCGAGTCGGTCGACTTCTTTCTCCAGCTTCGCCAGCCGCGGGTCAGCGCCCGGTTTCGCCGGTTCGGTGGGGGGCGAAGAGCTCGTGACGGGCGAGGTGAGCTTCGGCGCATCCGCGATCGGCTCGGCGACCTTCGACTTCGCGGCCGCGAGATCCGCTTCCAGCGTCGCGATCCTGCGTTCGAGTTCTTCGCCACGGCGGGCTTCGCGCCGAAGGGCGAGACCCGCGAGAAGGACGGCGGCGACAGCGAGGACGGCGGCGGCGAGGGCGGGCTTCATGGGAAGAAGTATAGCGGCGATCTCCTCCACCCAGATGCCGTCCTTGGCGTTTGGTGCTTGGAGTTTCCTTGAGAGTTGGCTTCTTGCCGTTTGGCGTTTCCGCCGCCGACCATCTACTCCGGGCGCCCTGTCACCGTCGCCTCGGCGGCGGCCTCCCTGAAGCGGTGCCACTTCGAATGCTGGCGGTTCTCGGAGACGTAGACGCGGCGGACGCGCTTGCCCAGGCCGCAGGTGATCTCGAGCGGGATGGTGCCGATGAGTTCGGCGAGGTGCATGACCTTGATTTCGTGGGCGCCCTGGCGGCCGAGGAGGACGACCTCGTCGCCGACCTGCACGCCGGGGATGTTGCCGACGTCCACGGTGAGGTAGTCCATCGTGACCGTCCCGACGACCGGCGCGATTTCGCCGCGGATCAGCACGCAGCCGCGGTTCGAGAGCATGTACGGGTAGCCGTCGTTGTAGCCGACGGGAAGCGTCGCGATGTGCGTCTTCTTGCGCGTCAGGTGCGTCCGGCCGTAGCCGATCGTCGTCCCGGCGCGCACGCCTTTCAGGAACGCGACCTGGGACCGAAGCGACAGCACCGGCTTCACCGCGACGTCGTGGATTCGGAAAAGCCCCGGGTCGATCCCGTACAGCGCGATCCCCGGGCGGATCATGTTCCCCGGGATGCGCGACAGCCCGATCGCGCCGCCCGAATTCGCGAGATGCATCAACTCCGGGCGGATCCCCGCCGCCGCCAGCTGCGCCGCCACCGCATCGAAGCGCGCCACCTGCTCCCGCGTCGCTTCGATCGAATGCGGGTCCGTGCCGTAGCTCGACGAAAAATGCGTCGAGAGCCCTTCGAGTTCCAGGTTCGGGTCGGAAACGATCCGCTGCGCGATTTCGAGCGCCCGCACCGCCGAGGCGCCCAGCCGCCCCATCCCCGTGTCGATCTTCAGGTGCACCTTCTGGCGCTTCCCCTGCCGCCGCGCTTCCTCCGCAATCCGCGGCACCATCCCCGCAGAATGGATCGTGGGCGTGATGTCGTACGAGACGACCCAGCCGATTTCTTCTTCGATCACCGCGCCCAGCACCAGGATCGGCGCCAGGATTCCGGCTTCGCGCAGCTCGAGCGCTTCCGTCGAGTCGCCGACGCCGACCATCGAGGCGCCGGCCTCGATCGCCACGCGCGCGCAAGGAGCCGCCCCATGCCCATACCCGTCGGCCTTCACCACCGCCAGCACGTTCACCCCCGGCCCCGCATGCTGCCGCAGGGTGCGGACGTTCGTGGCCAGGGCGTCGAGGTCGATCTCGGCCCAGACGCGGTGCTTTTTCATGAAAGGCGCAGCTCGGTAGCGGGTTAACGGGGCGGAACGCGGGCTAAAGAAAGATCGGCTTTCACCCCCCCGCGCCTTGACAGCGCACCATCAAACGGAGCAGGCCGCACCCGGAGGCGCGGCCCGCGATTCGTCCCTTCCGTCCCGACTACGCCCGCTTCTGCGAGCCGCTCACCGTCGAGATCCCGACCGCGAGGAAGATCATCGAGAGCGTCCAGACCGCGTAGCCGATCCCGATGCCGCCCTTCGTGGAGCCGAAGATCACCGAGAAAAGCATCGCGGCGAGCACGCTGAGGGCACCCATCATGCGGAAGAGGCCGATGAGCTTGCTGCCGCGGATGGCGGGGACGAAGAGGAGCGGGCTGAGGAACATCGCGACGTTGGGGAGGAAGGAGGTTCCCACGATCAGGCTCCCGATATTCCCGGTGCAGCCGATCATCAGCTGGATGGCGTTCGCGGCGACGAAGAGGATTCCCGGGAGTCCGTTCGCGACCGGCAGGCACATCGCGACGGCGAAGAGCGTCCAGGCGGCGACGAGGGCGAAGGTCGCGCCGCCGGTCATCGGGCGGGCGTCGGAGGACATCCGGGCCGGGGCGGGCGAGGTGCAGTTCATTGCGATCGTGGTGGCGCTCATGGTCATTCTCCTTTGGGTTGTTTGGTTTGTCGTACGATGCATTGTTTTGCAACGCACGTGCCAAACTCGACCCGCGCCATAATATGACATAAGCATATGTATATTATCATGTTATGAACTATGGATAGGAATATTACCGCTCAAAATTCGCGTCATTAATAATAACAATAAGAATGTATTTCATACGATCCGCCGCAGGGGCCCGCCCCTCTATTTCACCGAATACTCCACCTTCACCCCGAACTCCGACCCCTTCCCCTCAATCCGCCCGGCCACTTCCCCGTGCGCGTCCTTGACCTTTCCCTCGAACGCTTTCGCCTCGCCGCGGAGTTCGAGGGAAACGGGGTGGCCCGTGGCGAGGTCCCAGCGGAGCGTGCCCTTGACGGCGTACTCGATCCGGAATTCCTGGCGGCTGTCCACGGCGATCGGGCCGGCGATTTCAATG
>JAIOPR010000116.1 GCA_021413805.1 Planctomycetota bacterium | reverse complement strand
GCTTCCCGGTCCGTGGACTCAATCGTCTGCCCCGGCAACCTGGGCGGGCTGACGCTGGCTCCCGGCCTCTACACGAATGCGACCGCGGTCAAACTGTCCGGCACCGGCCCTCTCGGTATCCTGACGCTCGACGCCGGCGTCGCCGGACCCACCGCCGTCTGGATCTTCCAGATCGGCACCACCCTCACCACAGACCCCGGCACCTCCATCGTCCTCGCCGGGGGAGCTCTCCCGCAGAACATCTACTGGCAGGTCGGCAGCTCCGCCACCATCGGCACTACCTGCATCTTCAAGGGCGACATCCTCTCCCACGTCTCCATCACGGTGAATACCGGGGCGACGATCGACGGAAGAGCCCTTTCCCAGACGGCCGCCGTCACGATGGACAGCAACGTCATCACCAAGCCGTAGCACGAACCGCCTTTGATCTCAAAACCCTCGGTCACCTCCCGGTGATCGGGGGTTTCTTTTTTGCCCCTGGCCGATATCAACTCGAGCCCTGGCGACCCGCGGCCGGGAAGTACTACGCGGTAGAAGTTTCCGCTTGGGAAAGTCCAACGTACGCCGCCGCCCCCGGCGGACCTCGGGGACCGTGACGCGACAGGCACGCCCGTTGCGAACTGCCTCCGAAGCGGGTCCCGCATTGGCGCACGTTTCTTCGTCCAGGGGCACTTCGCTTCGGTACCTCCTCTTTCCTCGCGCCTGCCCCCCGGCATGGCCACATCCGGACGAACCTCATGCGCCTGATCGTCGCCCTGGCCTTCGCCCTTCTCGTCGTCGCTTTGCCGGCCTTCGCGGAGGAGCCCCCCGCGGCCGTCGCTTCACCCGATCCTGAGAAGCTGAAGGAAACGCCCCCGGCCCCGCGCCTGACCGCCGCGAACTACCTCATCCCGGCGGGCGAAATCCTCGCGTTCGAGGCCGCCCTGAACCAGTTCGACCGGCGTTTCCAGGCCTCCGACGACTACGACTCCTCCTGGTCCTCGTTCAAGTACAACGTCCGCCACGGCTGGGTCTTCGACGACGACGCGTACACCATGAACCAGTTCTTCCACCCGTATGCCGGGTCGATCTACTACGGCTTCGCGCGGTCCGCAGGGCTCTCGTTCTACGAGTCGTTTGTCTACGCGTTCGCGGGCAGCCTCGTCTGGGAATACGCCGGCGAAAGGACGCGTCCCTCCGTCAATGACATGATCACCACGACGCTCGCCGGGACGTACCTGGGCGAAGCGCTCTACCGGATCGCCAACCTGGTCCTGGAAAACGAGGACGGCAGCCCCGGCGTGCTCCGCGAGCTTGCGGCCGCGGTGATTTCTCCCCCGACGGGGCTCAACCGCAATGCGTTCGGGCACACCTTCGACACCGTTTACCCGAGCCACTCCCCGGCGGTGTTCACCCGGTTTTCCATCGGCGGCCTCTGGACGGCGCAGGTGACGGACCAGGGAGTGCCAAGCAATTTTCACCACGGCGCCGCGATCGCGGAATTCTCGATGGTGTACGGGCAGCCCGGAAAAACGGGTTACACCTACACGCGGCCGTTCGACTATTTCCGGCTGGATGTCGAAATCAGCTCGCTCCGTCAGGCGATGCTCCAGAGCCTACTGCTCCACGGGCTCATCCTCGGCGCGGCCTACGAGGTCGGCAGCGACTACCGCGGAATCTGGGGTTTGTACGGCGTCTACGACTACATCTCCCCGGAGCTGTTCCGCGCTTCCAACACCGGCTTCGCGTTCGGCACTTCCAGCCAGTGGTGGATCTCGAAGAACGTGGCGCTTCAGACCACCGCTCTCGCGGGTCTCGGCTTTGGCGCGGGCGGCACGATCGCACCGCGCGGGGAACGCGACTACCACTACGGCGTTTCGCCCGAAGCGGTGCTGAGTTTCCGCCTGATTCTCGACGACAAGGTGCGGGTGGATCTTCTCTGTCGCGACTACATGATCACGGGCGTCGGGTCGGAGGACGGCCACGGTGCGGAAAACGTCGCGCGCGTCCAGCTCGGCACGACCGTGAGGATCTGGGGACCGCACGCGGTGGGGCTGCAGTACACGGTCTCGCGGCGCGATGCGTTCTACACGGGCCCGGGGGACCGGCACCAGGTGGAAGGAAGCGTGAGCCTCGTCTACACGCTGCTGTTCGGCGCTTCACATTTCGGCGCGGTGGAGTGGCGCGAGAATCCCTGATTTCAACATGTCGCATGGTGACTTGCGGAAGAACCCCGATGAAAGAGGCACAGCTATGAAGTCCGAAAGAAACGTCGCCGTCCTGACCCACGACCGTCCCAAGGTCCGTCCCGTCGTCGAAGGAAACGGCAAGCACGGGAACCTGCACACCCCGGAGCAGGACCACGCCGCCGCGCTTCCCAGGGAGACGCGCCCGGAAGTCGGCCTCTCCGGGGAACACCGCCATGGCGCGATCCGGATCCTGAACGCCGTGCTCGCGGATTCGTACGTTCTCCACACCAAGTGCCGGAATTACCACTGGAACGTCTCTGGTCCGTCCTTCCTGCAGCTCCACAAGTTCTTCCAGGAGCAGTACGAGGAAGTGGGATCCGCCGTCGATGAGATTGCCGAGCGCGTGCGCATGCTCGGTGGACACCCCATCGCCACGCTCGCGGAATTCCTGAACGAAGCGCGCCTCACCGAGCCGGCCGGCGAACCGCCGTCCTCGTGCGCGATGCTCGCCAACCTGCTTGCCGACAACGAAGCGGTCGCGCGCCAGCTTCGCAAGGACATCCCCCAGTGCCTGGACGATAACAAGGACGCCGGGACCGCAGATTTCCTGACAGGCCTCCTGCAGAAGCACGAGAAGACCGCCTGGATCCTCAGGTCGCTTCTCACTCACCAGGCCAAGCCTGAGGGCGCCACGCAGCCGCAGTCCGCGAAAGACGGGCACTGCTGCACGACGGACGCGAAGCGCCCCCTGTAGGCCGAACTTTCATCCCCCGGTGCCGATTGGCGCCGGGGGGATCTCCATGGCTGGAGAAATGTCTGGTTTCCCCGGGCGCCGCCTTCTGCCGCAGGCAATTTGTTCCCAAACCGGTAATTTCGGGGCGCTTGGCGGTCCGGCGGCTGGGGCCTGGGTGGGAGCGGCGGGCGGCACGGCGGTTGCGATATGGGAAGTCCTGCGGATGCGACTCATTCGGATCCGCTGATCCTCGCCTCGGTGGCGAAGGACCCAACTCTCGGTAAAGGAGGATTTCATGTCTAACGACCACGTTTCTCAGCTTCGTCAGAAGGGTTCGGAACTGGTGACGGACATCAAGGAAATGGGTTCCGCCCTGAAGGATGTGACTTCGGACAAGCTCAGCTCGATGAAGGATGCGGCGTCCGAGAGGCTTCTCGCGATCAAGGACGGGGCGTCGGAGAAATTCAACGACCTGAAGGACAGGGCCACAACGATCGGCCGCAACACCCGCGACGCAGTGAACGACACCGTCACGGGCTCGCCGTGGAAGTCCGTGTTTGTCGCGGCTGGAGTCGGGGCCGGGCTGGGTGTCATCGCCGGGTTGTTCCTCCGCCGCGGCAAGTAGCACGGGGGTTGTGAACCAGGAGACGTTCCAGGACCAGAACCGTAACTTGCGGAGGACTCACCATGAACGGACGCGCAATGCTGGGCATCGTTCTCATCACCCTGGGCATCCTGGGGCTCGTCTACAAGGGCTTCGAGTACACCAAGAAAGTCCACAGCACCGACCTCGGGCTCTTCACGATCAAGTACAGCGAGAAGGGCTACTTTGACGTCCCGCTGTGGGCGGGTGTGATCTGCATCGTCGCCGGGGGAGCGATCCTGTTCGTTCCCATGGGAAAGACTGCGAGGGCCTGAACCATGACCATTCTCGAGCTTGTCGTCCTCCTCCTGGTCGCCGGCATCATCGGGTCGATCGGCCAGTCGATCTCCGGCTACTCGCACGGCGGATGCCTGTCGGCCGTCGCTGTCGGGTTTGTCGGGGCCCTGTTGGGCACCTGGATGGCGCGCCAGTTCGGGCTCCCCGAGCTCTTCATGCTCCAGATCGGCGGAGTCGCGATGCCGATCGTCTGGGCGATCATCGGGGCGACTCTATTCGTCGCGCTGATAAGTCTCCTGGCGGGAAGAGGGCGATCGGCGCAACGCTCGTAGAGTAAAGTTGAAATTCTGCGGCGGTGTCGGGGCCAAATGGGTCCTGGCGCCGCTGCATTTTTGTAACCGGGCTGCCGCGCGGCGGAGGGTCCCCGTCTAATCCCCGCGACGGCGGCGTTTGTGTTCGTACATCGCGGCGTCTCCCGCGGCGAGGATGTCGTCAATCGCTTTGTCGGTGGCCGGGTCGTAGCCGGCGATACCGGCGCTGAGTGAAAGGGTGAACGGCCGCGGAACGGCCAGGTTATGGGCTTCCATGGCCTGGTTCAGACGGAGAAGAATGACCTCGTGGTCCTCACCCTGTTCTCCCGCAGGGGCCACGACGAATTCGTCGCCACCGACGCGCGCAATGATCTCTGATTGACGGAAGACCGCCCGGAGTACAAACGCGACGTCCACGATGGCACGGTCGCCCTCTGCATGGCCGAACTGGTCGTTGATCGTCTTCAGTCGGTCCACGTCGATGCAGATCAGGTCGAACCCCCTGCCCAGGCCGCGCGATTTCTCGATGAGCAGGCCTGCCTGGGCGGACATCCCCCGGCGATTCTGCAGGCCCGTGAGCGGATCCGTGACCGCGGCCGCCATCAGGTCACCTTCCACGAGCTTGCGCTCGGTCACGTCCTCCATGCTGAGCAGAATGGACTGGGTACCGAAGTTGTCGCGGTCGAATCTGCGGGCGTTCAGGAACATGACTCTCCGGCCGATCACGGGGAAATCGTTGTGCATCTCAAAGTTCTCGATGTGCAGATCCCCCGGGATGACTTCCTTCAGCAAGAGCAGCAACCGCTGGTCGTCCCACTGGCCATTTCCCAGCGCGTACAAGTGTTTCCCGAGGGTGTTTTCGGGCGTCGCCTGGAAACAGTCGTAGAACGCACGGTTGGCGGACGAAATCCGGAGATCGCCCGAAAGCACCAGAAGCGGGTCGCGGACGGTATCCAGGATCCCCTCCGCAAACCGCAACGCCTCTTCCGTGGAGACTTCCCTGCGTCGAAATTCGCTCATGGATTCTTCGAGCTTATCAACGCGGATGCGCAGGTTGACGAGTTCCACCCGGCTTTCCGTCATTGGTTGTTTCGCTGGCCCGCCCATGGTCGTTCTCCTGTCCGGGTTATGAAGGGTCTCCTGGTAAAGGAAGCAAATGGCGGGCGAGCGGGTGCGATGGCCTGAATGAAGGCGGCGAGGAAGAGGAATGGGGGGGAGGGGGCACGCGCTTTTCTTGCCGGGGAAGGTCGTTCTTTCACGGGGCGGGTAATTGCTTCTCGCCAGTTCTGCCGTACCTGCGGCCGCCTCCCGGCATCGAGGGGAGGACAGGGCTAGGCATGGGCTTTGCGATTCAAGGCGGTCTTCGAAGGATGGGAAACGATTCCCGCCGGTCCTTGTCTTCAAATTCGCGCGGCCTCTCCCGGCGCGCACATTCCTGGAGAGAACATGCAGACGACCATCGTTGCCGTGCCGCAGGTCCTGATCTCGACGATCGTGACCGGCATTTTCCACGACCGCACGACCGCAGACCTGGGTTGGAACGCCGCCATCGCACGCGGGTACAGCCCTTCGGAAATTTCCGTCACCGTCACGGATGAAGCCCGCAAGAAGCACTTCTTTGTCCAGCGCCAGGAGACCGAAAACAAGGCACTCGAGGGCGCGGCGGTCGGCGGCATCATCGGTTCGACGGTGGGAGCGATCGGCGTGATCCTGGCGGTGGGTGCGTCGATCCTGCTTCCGGGGCTGGGCCTTGTCGTCGCGGGCCCGATTGTCGCGGCGTTCGCGGCGGCCGGGGCGGGCGGGGCGATCGGCGGCATCGTCGGGGGCCTCGCGGGCCTCGGCATCCCCGAGAAGCACGTGAAGCTGATCGAAGACCACGTCCGCAAGGGCCACGTCGTCCTGACCGTGAAGGCGCGTTCGACGGTCGATGCCGAACTGCTCCGGTCGGACTGGAAGAAGTCGGCAGTCGAAGTCCTGCTCTAGCAATCCTGCCCGAAACTCCGCGGATGCCCGGGTGCATCCGCGGAGCTTTTCTCGCGACCGTCACGACACCGCCACCAGACCCGAGCCCCGGAGCGAACCATGTTTCAGAACGATCTCCTGACCGCAGGAAACCGGCTTGCTGAGCAGCTCGTTACCTGCTCCCTCACGGCTCCGCTCGTCCTGGCGCTGAATTCCGAAAGCCTCCCGGCCGCCACCGAAATTGCGAACCGGCTGGGCGGGCAGGTGGACCGGATCTTCGTCGAAGGGATGGACATCCCCTCCGCGAACGGCCAGTGCCGCGGGGCCGTTTCCGAGACCGGCCACATGGCCATGGAGTGCGCAGGCGACGGAAACCCGGGAACCGAAGAAGGATTTGCCCTGGGAATGCTGAACCACATCCTCAAGCTCGTCGAGCGGCGCGTGGCCATGATGCCCGGGACTCCCCTCTGCGAATCGGAAGGCCGCAACGTGATTCTCGTTGCCGATGGCCTCGCCGGCGGCGCCACGATGGTCGCCGCCATCCGCGGCGTGCGCTCCCGGAGCCCGCTTCGGCTCGTCGCGGCGGTCAACGTCGCGCCGACGCGCACGCTTGACCGGATCCGCGCCGAGGCCGACGAGACATTCGCCCTTTCCACAGTGGCCAGGATCGGCGACGTCGGGCGTTTGCGCCGCGCCCGGCACCGGCTTTCTCTTGTGGCGTCCCGATGAACGCCGAATCCCGCGACGGTTGTGACTCCACCAATTCCGGCGTGGTGACCCTTCGCCGAAACATGTCGCTTCATGCCCTCGCGAGCGTCTCCCGTCTCCTGGCGACCCTGGACTTTGAGGAAATCCTCGAGTCCATCGTCAGCGCCGCCATCGAACTCCTGGGCGCCAGCCGGGGGTTTCTCTTCCTGATCGACGACGCCGGCACTTTCGAAATGCGCGTTGGCCGGAATTCTGCGGGCGAGTCAATTGAGTCCGGGGGAGAAACGAGCATCTCCATGTCGCTCGTCCGCCAGGCGGTGAAGGAACGGAAATGCGTCTATGTCCGCGGTGGGGGAGATCTGCCGCTGGATGCGGACTCGAGCATGATGCGCCTGGGGATCGGCGCGGCGCTTTGCCTGCCGATGACGGTGACGGAACTGAAGTCGGGACGGGAAGGAAGAGCCAACCGGCGGCGGAACTGGACGCGCACGCGCGATGTCATCGGGGTGATCTACATCGACAGGCCCGATCCGGGAAAGCCTCTCTCGGCGGAGGACTACGCGCTTTACGCGGCCATGGGAAACCTCGCCGCCGCGGCGCTCGTGAACGCCGCCATTTACCAGGACGCCATCTCGGACGGCCTCACAGGCCTCGCAGACCGGCGACATTTCCAGCGCACGCTTGCTTTCGAAACGGAGCGGGCACGCCGCGAAGCGCATCCCCTCGCGCTTCTCATGCTCGACCTCGATTTCTTCAAACAAGTCAACGACACGCACGGTCACCTCGTCGGGGACGATGTCCTCCGGAAAACCGGGCAGCTCCTCCGGGCACACACTCGTCCCTCCGACCTCGTCGCACGCTACGGGGGCGAAGAGTTCGCGGTGATTCTCACGGACTGTTCCCTGCAGCACTCGCTGCGCGTCGCCGAGGAACTGAGGGCGGCACTCAAAGCGGCATTTGCAGGGGGACCGCCAGGTCCCATGACCATGAGCATCGGCGTGTCCGCCTTCGAACCGTTTCGGGATCCTTCACCAGAGGACGTCGTGAAGCGGGCGGACGAAGCCCTGTATGCATCGAAGCGCGGCGGGCGCGACAGGGTCACGGCGTGGTCGCCGGAACTCTCCGCAGACGGGTCCAGGGCAGATGCGCTTCGCGGCCTGTTTTCAGGCGAGCCGAGCCGGGACTACAGGGTCATGAACCTGCTGATGCAGGTCATCTTCGAATTCGGCGCCGGCGGAAGCCCCATCGCCCGGCTTGAACGGACGCTCGAGCGCATCCGCGAATTTGTCTCCGCGCGCCGCATCGCCGTTTACCGCCCGGATGGCACCCGGGTCGCGATGATCTGCCATGCCAGCGAGGAAGGATGGTCCCAGGCGGGAACGGCGGACGAGCCCGCTCCTTCGGTCATGGCCATGCCGCGCGAAGAAGCGGATGGCTGGTCTCGCGGGCTCAGCCGGGGCGGGAAGGACCTCGGGGTGATGGTCGTCACCGGCCAGGAGAGCGAGAAAGGCCCCGGCGCCCCTGAGGCCGCGATCCTCGACGCACTGGCCGTCCAGGTGGCGCTTCTTGTCGAGGAAATCCCGGAGTGTGAACGGACGGCAAGTTTCCGGGAGGACGGATGGGCCTGAATCACGACTGGCTATCGGAAATGACGGCCCGGGGGCTGCTCACGGCGGAACAGGCCGCGGAGGCCCGTTCGTGCGACACCGTGGCTTCGCCGCCGCCGGCTGCAAGCCCTCGAAATCTCCTGAGCGCCCCCACCCCGCTTCATGGCACACGGCTTCTTTCCTGCGTTCCCTGCAACAAGGCTTTCGGCGTGGACGGCGCGGCGCCCGCCGCGGAAGCGCGCTGCCCCGAGTGTGGCGGCGGGCTCAATCCCATGCAGTATGGCCGACTGGCAGGCACCGGAACTCCTTCCGGCGTCGCTTCGATATTCAGTGCCGAAACGCCGCTCAACGGCACGCCGCAACCATTCGGCCGCTATCTCCTGCGCCGGGAA
>JAIOPR010000115.1 GCA_021413805.1 Planctomycetota bacterium | reverse complement strand
CTCCTTCCAGGGCGTCCCCCGCCCCACCCCCGTCGACTCTTTCCCCTTCGACGAATCCCCTTACGGCGTCCGCGGCCTCGGCGGAAATGCTTCCGACCGCTGCCTCAACGACCCCGGCATGGACCGATGGCCCGAATGGCGCGTCATCAAGGGCGGAAGCTGGCAGAAGTTCCCGCTGTTCGCGCGCTCGACCTACCGCGTCGGCTCGCCCGCCGAGACCACCAACCTCGGGAACGGGCACCGGCTGGCATGCGCCGTGCGGCTGTCGCGGGCGGAAACCGGCATCGAGGAATTCCGCGGGGAAGCGCTGGCGAAGTGACGTGCGGTCAGGGGATCAGCAGGTCCAGCCCCGGCACCCAGCTGAAATGCCGGTCTCGGGAGACCAGCGTGGCGCCGGATTCCAGCGAGTGAGCCGCAATCCAGGCATCGTTCGACGGGATCGGTTTCCCTTTTCCGCGAAGGCTCGCCATGACCAGGCCGAAGCGGTCGCACGTCGCCCGGGTGACGGCGAGAAACTCCACCTGGGGCTCTTCAAGGAACGACTCCAGCCGCGCCAGGTTCGGGCGGAACCGCGTGCCGCAGCGGAATCCGTGGAGCAATTCGCCGATCACGATGGCGGACATGACGACCGCCTCCGCTGTATGCACAAGCTTTTGGATCGCCGAGTCCCCGTCCATCATCGCGGAATAGATGTTGGTGTCGAAGAGCAGCCTCATCGCCACTGCTCCGGGTCAATCTGCTCGAACACCGCGACCGCCTTCCGGAAGGCCTTCGACTCCGAACGGGTCCACTGCCGGAAGTACTTGTCCAGCGCATGCCCGATCCGCTTCCCAGGTCGCTCCCGGGGAGCTGTTGCCGACTTCAGAAGCCGGAGGACCGCCTTGTTCAGGCTGATCCCTTCACGTTCGGCCAGCTCCCGGACGGCACGCGACGTCGATTCGTCGAGGTCGCGAAGGGTGATCTGCTTCATGGAAATGCCTCACAGTGAGTCACTGTGAGGCATTCTAGCATCGGTCAGTTCGCCAGGCTATCCCTCTTCCGCCGCCACCCCCGCCGTCGCCGCAATGTCCTCCTGCTTCACGTTCTCCACCTTGAACCGGTCCGCGCGCTTCTGGATGTCGTCCAGCGCCTCGTCGAACGGCGGCATCACTTTCATGAACCGCAACGGGTTGACACGGGCGACGACAAACGCACGCAAGTACGGGCTCTTGAAGCCCTTGGCCTGAAGCGCCTGGATCACCTCCGTGACCCGCGCGTCGAGCTTCTCGATCTTCGCAGCGCGTTTTTCGCGCATCGGCAGCGCCTTCTTGAGCGGCGCTTCGAACCACCCGTCCACGCGCTTGAGGATCGGGTTGTACGCGCCGCCGCTGAAGCGGCCGTTCTTCTCGTAGCAGAGGCCGAGCGTGGCGAAGGCGGGCTCTTCGAATTCGAAAGCGTGCGCGCTCTCGAGTCCCTCGATGTCCTCGGCCATCGCGCGGTACATCCGGATGACCTCGAGCGCTTTCTCGCGGAGGTTGTGCGCCTTCTCGACGTTGAGCGCGAGGATCTTGTACTGGATCTCGGGATCGGGGAGGACAAGCGCGATGATCGTCTTCGCGCCGAGCCGGGTCATCGCTTCGAGGCGGTGGCGCCCGTTCGGCGTCCAGAACCCGTCGCCCGACGGCACCGTGACAATCGGGTCAAAGTACCGCGCGATCTTCCCGATCGTCGCTGTCAGCCGCTTCGCATGTGCGTCCGACAGGTCCCGCTGGAACGGCGTCGGGGCGACCTTGTCGATGGGAAGCGCCGCGAGGACGACGGGCGTGCCGCCGAGCGGTTCGCGGTAGCCGCAGAGGACGGCGCCACCGGCCGCCGTGATCTTGTCTGCGAGCGAAGCGTCGGCCGTCGCGGCACACTCACCCGCGGACAATCCTTTCGACTTCGCTTCGGTATGACCCTTTTTCTTGCGTGGTTTGCGCGGTGCTGCGGTTTTCTTCGCGGGCATGCAGTGTTCTCCTTTTAGGCGGCCGATTGTAATCGGGTTGCGCTTCACGGCGCCGACCCAAACGAAGTAACGTTTCCAGCATCCATGAGCGCGGCCTCCGAAGAATTCCTGGCCTTCACCGCCGAGAAGAAACGCGCGGTTCACCTGGCGCTCTGTGAGCAGGCCCTCGATCGATGGAACCGTTACATCGCGGGAAACCCGGTTCTGGAATACCGCGAGAGCGTCTGCGGAACCCTGCAGAAGGTGGACACGGCGTTGCCCTACGACGCGCTCACGGCTGCGAAAACGGGAAGCGACCCGGGCGACGTGGGCAACCGCTATGCCGAGCCGATCGCGGCGATGCAGGACGACGACCTGGAATTCCCGGACGACGTGGAGTTCGCTTACTACTCGATCTACAACCTGTTCGGGAAGTACGTCGAGGGAGCGCCCGTGGACGATTGGCTGATCGTGAACCAGGCGCTTTCGAGCGAGGCGGCCGAGGACGCCTGGCTTCCGACGCTCGAGGATGCTGTGCGGGTCGCGAGGCAGTTGCCGGATTGACGGAGGCCGCCCGTGCCTGTTGCAGCCACGCCCCGGATACAATTCACAACCGTGCTGCGTCAATACATCACCTCCGTCCTGGCCGGGGCCCGATACTCGAATCTGGACTCGGGTGAGATCTACGCCGAAGTTCCCGCGTTGCGCGGCGTGTGGACGTCCGCTGCGTCGGTCGAGGAATGCCGCCGCGAACTCGAGGACGTCATCGAAGGCTGGATCCTGGTGCGCGTGGCTCGCGGGCTCTCTATCCCGCCTACTTCCTGGCCTTCTCCTTCATAGCAACCTTTCCCTTGGGCGCCGCCTCCGCCTTTCCCATCGCCGCATACTCCTCGGGCGAGCCGCACGCGCAGACCAGGTTCCGGTCGCCGAAAAGCCCGTCCACCCGTCGAACGGTCGGCCAGTACTTGAACTCCTTCGAAGCCGCGGTCGGGAACGCCGCCTTCTGGCGTGAGTACTTGTGGGTCCACTCGGTCGCGGTGACGCAGGCGGCGGTGTGCGGGGCGTTGTGAAGGACGTTGTCCTCCGCGTCGGCCTTGCCGGATTCGACTTCCATGGCCTCGGCGTAGATCTGCAACATCGCCTCGATGTAACGATCCAGCTCCGCCTTCGGCTCCGACTCGGTCGGCTCGACCATCAGCGTGCCCGCGACCGGGAACGACAGCGTCGGCGCGTGGAAACCGTAGTCCATCAGGCGCTTCGCAATGTCCTCGCCGGAGACGTGGGCGGTCTTGAGAAGCGGCCGGGGGTCGAGGATGCACTCGTGGGCGACGTAGCCCTGTTTGCCGACGAAAAGGGTCTTGTAGGCCTTGGACAGCCGGCGGGCGACGTAGTTGGCGGCGAGGATCGCGACTTTCGTGGCGAGCGTGAGGCCGTCGGGTCCCATCATCGCGATGTAGGCCCACGAAATCGTGAGGATCGAAGCGCTTCCCCAGGGCGCGGCGCTGATTGGGCCGATCGCTTTTTCGCCGCCACACTTGATGACCGGGTGGCCGGGGAGGAACGGGGCGAGGTGTTTACGGACGCAGATCGGTCCCATGCCGGGGCCGCCGCCGCCGTGCGGGATGCAGAAGGTCTTGTGGAGGTTGATGTGGCAGACGTCGGCGCCGATGAGGGCGGGCTGGGTGAGGCCGACCTGGGCGTTGAGGTTCGCGCCGTCCATGTACATCTGGCCGCCCGCGTCGTGGACCGCCTTGGCGACCTCGGAAATCGCTTCCTCGAAAACGCCGTGCGTGGACGGATACGTCGCCATGAGGCACGCGAGGTTCGCGGCGTGCTCCTTGACCTTGGCTTTCAGGTCGGCGACGTCGATGTTCCCGGCCTCGTCGCACTCGACCACGACCACCTTGAGTCCGGCCATGACTGCGCTTGCCGGGTTCGTCCCGTGCGCCGAATGCGGGATCAGGCAGACGTCGCGGTGGGATTCCTTTCGTGAAGCGTGGTAAGCGCGGATGACGAGGAGCCCGGCGTACTCGCCCTGTGAACCGGCGTTGGGCTGAAGCGATGTCGCGTCGAATCCCGTGATCGCGGCGAGCCAGTTCTCGAGATCCTTGAACAGCCGCTGGTAGCCTTTCGCCTGCTCGACCGGCGCGAAGGGGTGGAGCCGCCCGAACCCGGCCATCGTGACGGGGACCATCTCGGCCGTGGCGTTCAGCTTCATCGTGCACGAGCCGAGCGGGATCATGCCGGCATTGAGCGTGTAGTCCTTCGCCTCCAGTTTGTGGAGGTAGCGGAGCATGTCGTGTTCCGAGTGGTACAGGTTGAAGACCGGGTGCGTCATGAACGACGACGTCCGCGCGAACGGTTTGCCGAGGGCCATCGTCCCTGCGGCCCGCGCGGCGGCCTCGAGCGTGTCCTTCGCGCCAAAGACCTCGAGCAGGTCCGAAATGTCCCGGTCGCCCGCCGTCTCGTCGAGCGCGACGCCGAGCGTCTGCGCGTCGAAACGCCTCAGGTTGATTTTCTTCGCGGCGGCGCGCTTCATGATCTCGTCCGTCTTTGGCCCTGTCTTGACGGTAAATGTGTCGAACGCCGGCGCGCTGCCGACGTCGAACCCCGCGCGTTTCACTCCTTCGCGAAGCGCCGCCGTCATCGCATGAACGCGCCCGGCGATTTTCTTCACCCCGTCCGGCCCGTGGTAAATCGCGTACGCCGCGGCGGTGACGGCGAGCAGGACCTGCGCGGTGCAGATGTTGGACGTCGCCTTCTCGCGGCGGATGTGCTGCTCGCGGGTGGCGAGGGCCATGCGAAGCGCGGTGTTGCCGTCCTTGTCCTTCGAGACGCCGATGAGGCGGCCGGGCATCGAGCGGATGAAGGATTCCTTCGTGGCCATGAACGCCGCGTGCGGGCCGCCGTAGCCGAGGGGGACGCCGAAACGCTGCGAATTGCCGACGGCGATGTCGGCGCCGAATTCCGCGGGGGATTTCAGGAGAGTGAGGGCGAGGAGATCGGTCGCGACCGTCACGAACGCCTCGGTCTTGTGCGCCGCTTCGCAAGTCGGCGCGTAATCCAGGATTGACCCGTCGGTCGCGGGGTACTGCACCAGCGCGCCGAAGACGTCGCCGCCGAACGCGAACTTGCGGTGGTCGCCGACGACGACCTTGATCCCGAGCGCCGCGCCGCGCGACTTCACGATCTCGATCGTCTGCGGGTGGCACAGCTCGCTCACCAGGTACGTCATCCGCGCGTCGTTCCGCCCGATCCGGTGCGACATCGTCATCGCTTCCGCCGCCGCCGTGCCCTCGTCGAGCAGGGAAGCGTTTGAAATCTCCATCCCGGTGAGGTCTTTCACCATCGTCTGGTAGTTCAGGAGCATCTCAAGCCGGCCCTGCGAAATTTCCGCCTGGTAAGGCGTGTACGCCGTGTACCACCCCGGGTTCTCGATGATGTTCCGCAGCACCACTCCCGGCGTGACGCAGTCGTGGTACCCCATCCCGATGTACGACCGCCACACCTCGTTCTCCGCCGCCATCGCGGCCAGGTCCGCAACCGCCTCCCGCTCGCTCCGCGCCGCCGGCAGATTCAGCGGCTTCTTCAGCCGGATCGAAGGAGGCACCACCGCGTCGATCATCGCGTCCAGCGACTTCGCGCCGCACGCGACGGCCATTTCCTCAATTTCCTTCGGGGTCGGCCCGATATGGCGGCGCGCAAAATCATCAGTCGGCGGGAAAGTCGGCATAGGTCAGCTCCGAGGGAAAGGTGAAGTGTCTGAACCGGGGCGCGATGGAACGAAAGCAGGGATGGACGCGGCGCTCACGGTTTCGGTTTCCAGGAAATGCGGATGGCGGGGAAGAGAGCTTCACATTCTAGCGGGTGCGGAAGAGGGGTCAACCAATGGCACGCACCGAGGCCTCGTCGAAGCGCCCGCCGGTGCGGCGGTGGATGTCCATAGCGAGGCCGTAGAGGCGCTCCGCGGATTCCGTGCGTCCCGTCGCGCGGTGGACGATCGCCAGGTTCTCCAGCCCGAGCGCCTCGCCGCGGGTGTCGTGCAGCTCCCGCTGGATCTCGATCGCGTGGTCAAGCAGCCGCTCGGCCTCGTCCATGTGCCCGGTGGCCGTCTCCAGTGTCGCGAGGTCCGATATGGCCATCGCCGCGACTCTCCCCCCACCCAGCGACTCGCACAGCGTCAGCGTTTCCACAAAAACTCGCCGCGCCGCCTCCGTCCGACCCGTCGCGTGGTAAATGTTGCCAAGGTTCAGAATGTCGCGCGCTTCGGCCCTCCGGTTACCGGCCGTCCGGGAGCGTTCGATCGCAGGTTCCAGCAGCTTCTCGGCCTCCTCCATCCGGCCTGAGGTCCGGAGGACGGTTCCCAGGTTTCCCATGATCACCGCCTCGCGCCCTTCGTCTCCCGCCCCCCGGCAGATCTCGCGTGCCTCTGACAGCAACTCCCAGGCGCGCCGCGGACGCCCCCCGTGCCACGCTTCGACGCCGGCGAATCGAAGCGCCGCCGCGCGTTCGAGTCCCTGGAGCAGCCCCGCCATGTCGGTCCAGAGCCGCTCGGCGTCGGCCGTCGCAAAGAGCCGTTGCGCAAATTCCGCCGCCCGCCGCAGGTATTCGGCGCGGACCCCGCTCTTCATCCCCGCCGCCGCCGCGTGCTCGGCCAGCTCGCGCGCAAACGGGTCGCAGGCGTGCCTCGGCGCAGGGTCGTCGCTCAGCACGTCCAGCGCCGCCGCCGTCGGCCGTCCGCCGCACAGCTGTTCGATCAGGTCAAACGCAATCCCATGCAGCCGCGCCCGGTCGCCGGGCATCTGCAGCTGGTACGCGGCGTCGCGGAGAAGGGCGTGACGGAAGAGATAAGCGTTTTCGGCGTGCACGGCGACATGGTACGAGTCGCCGTACGCGGGTAGACGATTTTCGCCGCAGGGTTCCAGAGATTCTCCGGGAAGAAGGGCGATTGAGGACGTGGGCAACGAGTGATTGCTCGCAACCGGACGCGAGGGTTCTTGAAAGCGCGTTCTTCGCACTCCCGGGTCCCCGGTGTCCTGCGGAGAAGCGGACACCGACGAGGCGCCGCTGGAGGCCCGGCGGGCGTGGGCGCAGCCGATCGCCAGGGTGTACGATGTGAGTCCGCTGATTAGCCCGGCGCTGCGGCCGATTCCATTGAAAGGAACACCCGATGAGCGCGGCCGACGCGACGCCGGCGGAGAAACCCCGGCGGCGGCCGGTGGTGACACCCCTGCATCTCCTCTTCCTGCTTGGCCTCCTTGTTGTGGTCTCGATACCGCTCATCGTCATTGGCGCGGCGATGGCCTCCCGCTCGGGTTGGGAAATGCTCGCGCACAAACTGCAGGCGGATATCGCGCGGCAGCAGGCCGTCAAGGGCCTCCGATCGCCGCTGGAAGGGACGGCCGAGCCGGGCAATGCCTGGGATGACTACCCGGGGGCGATGCTGGGATTTCCGTCTCTCTCCTCCACGGACGAGGACCTTCTCGTCAAGTGTGTCGACCAACCGATCACGGCCGAGGCGGAAATCCGGCTGACCGCGATTCTTGACGCCGCGACTCCGGCGATGGATCGGATTGCGGCCCTTGCACACCGCGAGCGGGCTCGGCGGGCGGTGGAGTGGGAGAAGGGCGTCGATGCGAAGTCCGATTCCGTCGAGGCGAGGAATGTCGCGCGCCATTTCTGCGCGGATGCGCGGCGGTGGGGGCGGGAGGGCAACCTGGACAGGGCCCTTGACCGGCTGGCGGTCGTCCTTCAACTCGCGCTGGATGTCAGTCGGCCCGACATGCTCGACCACCTGATCGGCTTGGCGATCCTGCAGTACTCAACCGCGGAACTGCACCGACTCCTCGTGGATCTCCCATGGACTTCCGCCCAGCTTGAGCGCGCCGATCGACTTCTGCTCGAAGTTGACCGCCAGCTTCCCTCGCTCGCAGAATCGACGGAAGCGAACGCAATCCTCGACTGCGTCTCGCTTCGCAAGCTCGCGGAAGGCGAAATACCTTCCGAAAACGTCGGCGTAGGGAGCCGCGACCGAGGCATGACAGCCTGGCGAAAGTGTTTTTCGTGGAAGCTCCTGGCGTTGGAGGCGGCTGGGCAGGTTCAGGCGCTGGTGGAGGTCGCCAGGAAAACAGAAGGACTCGAGTGGGGAACCGCCAAAAAGGAGTGGGAAGCGCACGAGAAGAAGTGCCTGCAATCGCGCAACAAGATTTCGGAGGCTTTCCTTCTGGCCTACGGCGCCGCGGAGCAGTCCCATCGCAAATGCCTCGCCCGGCTGCGCCTCCTTCGCTGCCTCATCCGGGAAAAGCAGGGATTGCCGCCGGCGCCGATCGAGGACCCGTTCAGCCGGAAGTCGCTTCAGCGACTGGCAACGCCCACAACCCTCAAGATCTGGTCCGTGGGAGTCGACGGGGACCAGGGCGGGTTGGGCTCCTTCGATCCGCTCAAGGGGGATGAAAACGACATCGTGATCGAGATCGATCGCAAATAGGAGCGGCCGGGACGATCAGCCTCGCGCGTTTCGGGGACGAGATTGTCCCCGGACTGTTCCGGGGCTAATATGCCCATCGATGAAGCGCTCGCATCCCGTTGCCTTCGCCGTCATTTCCGTCCTCGCCGCGACCGTCTGTTGGGCGGCGGAAGATTCCCCGAGGCGCGGGGCCGTCGCCTGCAAGAGCGGGCGGGAACGGGACCCGAAGGTGATCGCGGCGATGGAGAAGGAGCGCGCGGGGGACCTCAAGGGCGCGATCGCGGACTGGGAAGGAATCCTGGATGCGGCGCCGAAGAGCGATGCGGCGGCGCTGTCGCACCTGGCCGAGCTTTGGGAGCGGGAGGGGGACCTGGCCAAGGCGGAGGAGAAGTTGAACGTGCTGCAGGAAAAGTTTCCGGAGAACGCCTGGGCGACGGACCTCCGGGGGCACTTTCATCTGCGTCATCACGCCTGGGACAAAGCCGAAAAGGATCTTCGGCACGCGATCGAGCTCAACGAAAAGCCGGGGAGCAACTACGAGACGATCATCCTGCCGCTCGCGATCCGGCTCTGGGCGGCGCAGGCCCGCAATGGAAAATTGGACGCTGCGACGAAGGAACTCGCGGCGCGCGTCAAGCCGCTCGAAGGCGAGAAGGATCCCTGCTTTGATCTCGCGATGGCCCAGTACCTCGCCAACGTCATCCCGCGCGACCGGCTGATTGAACTCGCCGATGCCGAGGGCACGTTCCCGAAGGAAACGCGCCGGGCGAAGGCGTTCTACGCGATCGGGATGAAGTGCCTCGCCGAGCTCGACAAGGAGGGCGCGATCGACAACTTTGACAAGGCGGTGAAGGCGGCTCCCGAGGCGCGGCCCCGGCCGGCCGAGATCGAAGAGGCGGAGCAGGAGCTCAAGCTTCTCCGTCCGCCGCGGGGCTCGAGCGACAAGTAACGCTCAGCCCGGAGACTGGAAGTCTGCGATCTCCTCCGCGTTTTCGGCTAATCTCCCGCTTCGGCCCCTTCCGGAGTGAAGATCCATGCGCCGTCTCGCCCTGCTCGTGATGGCCGCCTCACTGGCGTTCGCGGACGGGAAAGCCGCCCCGGTCGCCAAGGACGTCGAACTCAAGAAGACGATCGCCGCCGGGCTGGCCGACATGGCCGCGTGGGCGCAGCCAAAGAAGCTGATGGCGGAGGGGCGGGCGCTGGTGGACGAAGCGCTGGTCCTGGACCCGGCGTGCGCGAAGGCCAAGGATCTTCAGCCGGAACTGGCCGGCGATTCCGCGGCTTCCGCTTCGGACAAGAAGGAGTGGGAAGCGAAAAGTGCCGCATTCGGGAAGAAAGTGGCGCCGCTGTACATCGACCTGTCCAAGCAGAAGCACGCCCCGAAGGACGACACCGTATTCGACGGATATTTTGTCCGGGCCTACGAGTGGGCGCCCAAGGAAGTCGGGCCGCTGATCGATGCGGCGTGGCGTGAAGCGCTGGGGAAGAAGGACTGGGACCATGCCTACCGGCTGATTTCGGGCGCGGAGCGGGTGCAGACCGACCCGGCGCGGGCGAAGGCGCTCAAGGAAGTCGAACTGCACGAGGGCGAGAAAAAGGCTCTTCTCCGCAAAGCCTCGAACCACGACATGCAGTACTACCTCGTGCTGCCGAAGGACTGGGACCCGAAGAAGAAGTGGCCGATCATGGTTTACGTCGAGGGGGCGGGGTGCAATTTCAAGCCGGCGATCGAGAACTGGGGCGAGCAGCGGGGCGACTTCAACTGCATCCTGATCACGCCGCAGGGGTTCTCGAACACGAACGCACTGGCCGACATGAAAGGCAAGTACACGTACACGTGGGAGTTCATGGAGCCGTTCGACAAGGACAGCGAGAAGCGGTTTCGCTTTGACGAGGCGGGGCTGCTGAACGTGCTCGACGATGTGCGGAAGGAGTTCAACGGCGAGGACAAGATCTACATCACGGGATTCTCCGGGGGCGGCAACCTCACGTGGCGGATGATTTTCGGCCACCCCGACCTTCTCGTCTGCGCGGCGCCGGCCTGTCCGAACTTCTACATGTCGCTCGAGCTTTCGACCGCCGCCGAGCGCGAGACGCTTCCCGTCAAGGTCTTCCAGGGCGACAAGGACGAGAACCTTGCGGGGAACCTGGAGCCGGGATGGCAGAACGCGAAGAAGATCTGCGACGAGAAGGGGTGGAAGAACGTTTCGCGGGTGATGGTGCCGGGGCGGGGGCACGACACGTGCATGAAGGAAGTGCTGGAGTTTTTCAAGTCGCAGAAGAAATAGCCGGCGCGTTGAGATGAATCGAAAACTGGTCTCCGTGCTGACGGCCGCGTTCGCGCTGCGGGCGCTGGTGGCCTGGTCGGGGGTGAGCCACGGGCTGGACCGCGTGATCTGCGCGGACGACTACCTCGCGGTGTCGGCGCAGTGGCAG
>JAIOPR010000114.1 GCA_021413805.1 Planctomycetota bacterium | reverse complement strand
CCGAAGCCGGCGAGGACGACGATCAGGGGTATGAGGCGCTTCATCGCGGGGGATTCTAGCCCCCGCGGGACCGGGGAGAGAAGGAGAGTCGCATCCTACTCCCGGACGAAAAGGCGCTCGGGGTCGAAGAGGGAGTTAAGGGTGGTGCGGACGTTGCCGAGGCGGTGTGAGATCGCGTAGACGGAGGTGGAGGTGAAGAGGTAGATGTGGGGGAGGTTTTCGGCGCAGATGCGCTGCCATTCGTGGGCGAGCTCGACGTCCTTTGAACGGTCAAAGGATCGCGCCTTCGGGTCCCAGTGGGTGTAGGCCTCGTCAAAGATCGCGTCGAGGCGGCGTTCCCAGTCGCGGGTCTCGGCGGCAGCGGGATCGGCCTTCGGGTTCCACAGGCGGCGGGCCTCGCCGGACTTCCAGATGGACTTGCCCAGGAACGGCTCAGCGCTCGCGGTGGACCCGAGATCGACCGCTTCCCAGTCCCAATCCTGGGAAATCCGGCGAACGAGGAGGTTGAAGGGGACGAAATCGGGAACGAGCCGGATTCCCGCCTGCCCGAGGTTTTTGGCCAGGATCTTGACCATCGCGGCGAGCGCGGGTTGATCGGCCACGACGGCGAGCTGGAATTCGACCGCATGGCCTTTCCCGTCGTCGCGCACTCCGTCGCCGTCGGTGTCCTTGAGGCCCATGTCGTCGAGCAGGGCGCCGGACTTCGCGAGATCGAACGGGTACTTCGCCACGTCCTCAGTGTAGAACTCCGGAAATCTCGGGGAGCACGGACCCCAGAGCGCCGTCGCCCGACCGAAGTAGATTTCGCGGATGATCCGGTCGCGGTCGATGCAGTGCGAGACCGCCCGGCGGAATCGTACGTCGCGGAACCAGGCGGACTTGTGGGGCGCGACGTACGGCGTGCCGTCGGGACGCGATCGCGGGTTCTGGTTGAACGCGAGGTAGCTCCAGCCCGGTCGGGGCCCGTTGGAAACCAAGTCGTATTTCCCGCCCGCCAGTCCCTTCGCAAGCAGATCGACATCCCCAGTCCGCACCTCGAGGTAATCGAGCGCGCCGTTCCTGAATCGTTTGAGCTGTTCATCAGGGCTTCCCACAACCTGGAATTCCCAGCGTTCGAGATAGGGAAGCGATTCCCCTGCCTCGTCCTTTTCCCAGTAGTGAGGGTTCCTCTTGAGCACCACCTTCTCCCCGGGCTTGTACACCTCCGGGATGAAAGGGCCGGTCCCGACGATTTCCGAAGGAGGCGTTTCCGCGTTCCATGCCGACGCGAAAGTCCCGTCCTTCACGCGACTCCCGAGGAGGTGCCGGGGAAGGATGTAAGCCCCGCTCAACACCTCGAACGCCAGGGCGAACCGCTGAGGGAGGGTGAAGCGGACCGTCAGGTCATCCACCTTCTCCAGCAGGACGTTCTTCTTCACCAGCTTTCCCGACGCCTCGTCCTTCACCATCATCTGGAACGACGGCCGCGCGGAACTCCGGATCGATTCATTCAGCGCCACTTCGTTGTAGCTGAACATAACGTCGTCGGCGCCGAAGGGCTTGCCATCGTGCCACGCCACCCCGGCGCGCAATTTCACGACCCACACTCTCCCGTCCTCGTCCTCGCTTCGCGCCGGCACTTCGGCGGCGAGGCACGGCCGCCATTCCATCGTGACCGGATCGCGCCGGAAAAGCGTCTGGAAGACGTTCCCGCCGAGGACACTGCTCGTCTGCGTGTCCGTCGATAGCGCCAGATTCCAGGACCGCATATCCGCGTCGATCCAGTCGTGGAGCGTCCCGCCGATAACACCCTGCTCGAACCTGAACGCGACGGCACGCTTCTGGATTTCGTCCGGCGGCAGCAAGCCAGGCGTAAGCATGGGGGATTCCGCGGCACAAAGGCTCGCGGCAAAAAGGGTCAGCAGTAGGGCCTGTTTCAAGGGAGTTATTGTAGGGGACCAACCGCACGTCGAGCCGGATTATCCGGTTTGAGGCGGCGCCGCGCCCTGCGGCACTTCCCCGCCCTCCCGCCCCTTCTTCGCCATCTCCAGCGCCACTACGGCCGCGATGATCGCGACGAGCAGCCAGAGCGTGGCGTGGTGGGGGTTCGGCGGCGGGTTGTCGGGCGGCGCGTTGGACTTTGCATCTTCGGTCGCTTCGCTGCGCGCGTTGTCGATCAGATTCTGCACCTTGCCGATGAGGAGCGACTGGCGGGCCATGACGGTGTAACCGAAGGAAGCTCCGAAGCCGATCATGAGGAAAATGACGCCGGTGCGGGCGACGGCCTTGACGGGGCCTTTGTGCTCGATGGAGAAGACGAAATAGATGAGGACGGCGATGACGCCGACGAGGGTGGCGAGGAGGTTGAAGCTGCCGAGCCAGGCGAAGTGCCCGTCTGCGTCGTGGGCGACGATGCCGTAGCGGAGGTGGAAATCCATGGGCTTGAAGATGTAGGCGACAACCTGGAGCGGGATCATGTTGCCGGCGGAGGCGCCGACGTAGAACGCGAACGACCAGCGGGAGAGCCAGGCGGCTTTGGGGATGAAGCGGAGGAACAGGAAGAGGCAGAGGACGGCGGGGACGATGAGCCAGAGGGTCTCGTTGGGCTGGGGAGGCCCGGCGGGGTGATGGACGGCGGCGCGGAGGGCGTGCCAGAGGGGCATCACGAGGTTGGGCTTTACGGTCTGGTGCCAGGCCTGCCAGAGGAGGTAGCCGTTGGAGGCGCCGACGAAGACGTGCTCGGCGAACTTGAAGATCGGGTTGTCCTTGTAGAGGAACGTGTAGATCGCGAGGGTGAAGCCGACGGCGAGCCAGAGGCCGATGACGGCGGCCGTGTGGCCCTGCCACACGCTCGGCGGCGGCGTCGCGCCCTCCTGCGCCAGCATCGTCAACACGGAGAGGTTCATGCGGCCTCCGGTTTCCGGCGCTTCCCGGCGAAGTGCAGGATGTTGCCGGCGACGATGAACAGGATGATGGTGACGTGGATGAGGGACTGGGTGGGCATTCCGTCGGTGGCTTTTCCGGGGAGCTTGACCAGCGACTCGTACTGGGCGGCGCCGGCGAGGCCGCCGAGGAGGCCCGTGATCTGCTTGGTATCGAGGAGCGGGTAATAGTCCGTGGCCATGACGGCGGTGCAGCCGAGGCCGAGCTTGATGCCGTACTTGGTCACGCCGCCGAGGAGCCAGGAGTCGACGGACGTGGTTGCTGTGATGCAGAGGACGTACTTGAAATCGCCGAGCCTGGTGATGCCTTTCATCGCCGGGATGTCGGCCAGCTTCCGGTGCTTGTAGCTCTCGGGGAACTGCGAGGCCCAGTCCTGGCCGATGGCGAGCACCGCGGCGAGGTTCCCGGGCTTGTAGTTCATGAGCGCGTAGTCCTCGTCCTCCTTCGCGCCGTTGTCCCGCGCCGCTTCTTCGACGATTCCCTGGGCGAGCGGCATCGCATTGGGGCTCTGGAGGCTCATCACGATGACGCGCAGGTGGCGCCGCCAGCAGTGCGCGAGGATCGCCTTCATCATCGGGACCAGCTCGGCTTCGCTGCCGGGGTCGAAGTCCGACGAAATCAGGATCGGCGAGCCCTCGGGAAGCTCCTCGACCGCGTCGTAAACGCCCTTCACGACCGGCGTGCCGGGGAATTCGGTGGAGCGCTTGAAGAGCAGCGAGACGGTGACGACGAGTCCGAGGATGCCGAAGACGACCCAGCGGGGGCCGAGTTTTTTCAGTTCGGGGCTCATTCGCCCCCCAGGTAGGCGCGTTCGATGCCGAAGATGACGCGAAGCGCGGTCGCGATGGAGCCGAGGGCGACGCCGAACCCGATGGCGCGCTTCGCCGCGGTCGTGGGGACGGAGAGGAGCCAGGCGGAGAGCTGGGGGATGCCGGGGAGATGGGCGCCGAGGGGGACCTGGCCGAGCATGACGACGATGGCGGAGAGGAGGAGGAGGGTGGCCTCGGGGGACTTGACGCGGAACGCGCGGAAGGCGGCGCTGGCGATGAAGAAGCCGAGGATGGAGAACATGGCGCCGCCCATGGGAAACAGGAGGCTGTTGTAGACCCAGGACAGGGGGCTGCCCTCGCCGGAGCCGGTCGTGACGATGGAGGCGTCGGTGCGGCTCTGCCAGGCGGTGTGGACGCTCCACCACATGCCCATCGCTACGGTGATCCCGAACGCGGCGAGCGCCACCGCCGAGAATCCCCACCCCGGCGCCTTGCGCCGCGCCTTGGTCACGTGGGACTGGACCAGCGAGCCGACTCCGAGCAGCAGCGCGGCGTACGCCAGCGTCACCTGCCAGTCCGATGTGTACTGCAGGAACTTCGCGGACCACGGGTGCGGCACGAAATACTGGATCAGGAGCAGGATTCCGCTCAGGAACGCGATCGCGAGGGGGACGGTGCGCTTGAGATGCAGCATCAGTAGGTCGCCACCATGTGCACGAACGTCTGCACGTGGAACAGCGCAAGCACGGTCCCGATCACGATCGCCGCCAGCACGAACAGCTTGCCCCAGTCCTGCGCGATCAGCGAACCGAGCTGGATCGGCTCGCGCGACAGGTACGCGGAAGCGGCGTACAGCTCTTCGCCGAGCAGCGTGTAGTCGCACGAAGCGATGAAGAACGGGAGCTGGGTGACGGAATCGGTGCCGGCGATCTGGATGGCGCCGGTGGTGCCGCCGGTCTCCGCGAGGAGCAGCGACTCCGCGTAGTAGTAGCCCATGTAGAAGCAGGCGGCGGGCTTCTCGCGCATCATGATCCCGTCCACCGCCGCGACGTAGCCGAACTGGTCGCTCGTGACGAAGAACGCGGAGTCAGGCCGGTAGCTGTCGGGACGCCCCGCGGAAATGAACCCCTCCCGCATGACCTCCTGGCTCACCGCCATCACCACCGGGTCGAAGCAGGGCACCAGGATCTGCGTGTCGTACGTCGCCACCCGCTTCGCCACCTGCCCCAGAATCGCCGTCGAGGCGATCGTCGAGATCGAACTCATGTCGTTCAGGCCGTTCAGGAACAGGATCGGCTTTCCCATTTCCGTCGCGCGCCCGATCGCTTCTTCCATCGCGTCCAGCCCGGGAATGCGCCGCACGAAAATCTCGCTGTTCCGGCGGGCGCGGGCGATCAGGAACATCATGACGCCGCCCAGGAGGGCGATGAACACGAAGACGTTGAACTTGGAAGCGGTCAACCAGTTCGGGCGGGCGATGCCGGAAGCGGTGCCGGAGGCGATCTCGCTCTCCGCGGAAAGGGCGACGACCTTCGCATAGACGGGAAAATTCGCTGCCGACCCGTCCTCGTACCCCGGCGCGTCCACCTTTACCGCGTGCCAGTCCGCCGTCTTCTTCGACCACCCGAACGCCTCGGTGTTGTCGCTCATGAACTTGGCGGTCGCGGGGAACCGGGCGACCTCCTCGAAATCGCCGGTCGCATCTTTCGCCACCGAGACGACATAGGTGATCCGCTTCGCGCCTTCTTCGTCGCTCTCGGCCGGGAGGCGCTTCCAGATCACCCAGGCCGCTCCGCCGGCGTCGCCCGGGGCATCGAGGACTTCCAATTTCTCGAAGGACTGCGCACGAAGCGCGGCGGCGGTCAGGAGGAAGATCGCCGCGACGCGGATCACGCGTTTTCTTCCTTGTCCTTGTTCTGGAAGTGCAGGACGACGAGGACCGTGATCATCGCGACGAGGAGGACGGGGGTCGCGAAGCCGACCGAGGGATAGCAGGCGTCCCGGAGGATGACGAGGCGGCCGTAGAGGAGCGAGAGGCGGCCCATGACGGTGTAACCGTAGGAGGCGCCGAAGTAGATCATGAGGAAGATGATGCCGAGGCGGGAGAAGACCTTGACGGGGCCTTTGTGCTCGATGGAGAAGAAGAAGTAGAACAGGACGGAGAAGACGCCGATGAAAAGGACGATGGTGGTGAAGTCGCCCCAGGCGGTGAGGACGGAGTATTCGGATTTGCTGTAGGCGGTCCAGGTGGCCATCTCGGCGCCGATGGCGGCGCGCTCGGCGAGCGTGGCCTTCTTTTGCGCGGCATGGACCTCTTCGGAATCGGCGGGGCCTTTTTTGGCCATCTCGTCAGCCTGCTTGCGGGCGTCGTTCGCGGCGGCGCGGGCCTTGTCGGCGCGCGCGCCTGCGGCCGACACGGCGTCCTTCCGTGCCTTCGCGGCATTCGCCCTCTCGCGGTATTCGTCGGCGTCGATCCGGGCCTTGATCGCCTCGTCGCTCCCCGCGCCTTTCGAGGCCGCCAGGTCGGTCGCCTTCTTCTCGGCCTCCGTCGCGGCCTTGTCCGCCGAATCGAAGGACTCGATGTGCGTCACAAGCGGGTGAGCCGTCGCTTCGGCCTGCTTCTGCACCGCGGGAATCGCGAGGCCGGAGCCGTAGCCGACCACGAACGCGAACGTCCAGCGCGAGAGCCAGGCGTATTTCGGGACGAAACGCGTGAGGATGAGCGAGCCCAGGAAAAGCGGCGGGAGAATCAGCCACCACTCGTGGTTCTCGAACCAGACGCCGGCCTCGGGGTGCACGACGCGCCAGACGTTCGGGATCCACGTCTCGAAAATCAGCTTCACGAGGCTGTAGCCGATCGTGATGCCGACGTAGAGGTTCTCGCCCACCTTGTAGAAGGGGTTGTCCTTGTACAGGAAGGAGAACATGAACAGCGTCAGGCCGACCGCCACCCATACGCCGAGGATCGCCATCATGCCGCGACTCCCTTCCGGCTTCGCGTGAAGAAATACGCGATGTTCCCCATCAGGATGAGGCCGACGATGAGGTAGTGGCCGAGTGAGATGGCGTCCATCCCGCGGATGGCGTCTCCGGGCTTGTCGAGGAGGAATTCGTATTCTGCGGCGCCGCGCATCGCGCCGATCAGGCCGACGAGCTGGTTGGCCTGGAGGTAGGGCGACATCGCGGGGGCGTTCACCGCCGTCGTGCCCCCGCCCATCTTGAACTTGTACTTGTCCGACCCGTACGCGATCCAGGTGTCAATGCCTGGCGTCCCGGCCGCGAGCGACACCACCAGGTCGAAATCCTTCAGCCGGTGCACCCGCTGCATGATCTTGAGCGAGCCGACCGGGTTCCCCTTGGCGTCCGTCGGGAACGTGTTGTGGATGTCCTCGCCCATCCCCGTGATCACCGCCACGCTCCCGGCCTTCCAGCCCAGGTTCACGTAGTCGTCGCCGTACGTCACATTCGCTTCCTTCGCGATCCGCTCGACCGTTTCCTTCTCGAGGCTGACTCCCGTGACCCACAGCCCCATCGCCACCACCTTCAACTTCTTCCGGAACGCGTGCCGCAGCATCGCTTCGCCCATCGGCGCCAGCTCGGGCTTCGACGCCGGGTCGAAATCGAACGAAATCAGGATCGTGCTCCCCTCGGGCATGTTCTCCACGAAGTCGTACATCCGCGTCACTCCCGGCGACGGCTTCAGCCCGGGCAGGTTCAGCGGGCACGCGATGGGAATGAAAAGGACGAGCAGCAGGACGAGGAAGATCCACCGCCGGTCGAGCGACAGCACGAATTTGGAGAAGGCTTCCATTAGTCGCCCCCCCCGAGGTACGCCCGCTCGATGCCGAAAATGATCTTGAGCGACGTCGCGATGACGCCCAACGCCACCCCGAACCCGACGCCGCGCCGCGCCGCCGTGTTCGGCGTCTGCATGATCCACGTCACGATGTCCGTCGTCTCAAGCCGGACGCCGTGGAAATGGTGGATCCCCAGCCCCTCGGCCCAGATGTAGTTCGTGAAGGGCACGTTCCCGAGCAGCACGATCGTCGCCGTCACCAGCAGCAGCCCGGCTTCGAACGACTTCGCCCGGAATGAACGGAACGCCGCGCTCGCGATGTAGAAACCGAGGAGCGCGAACATCGTTCCCTGAAGCGGCACCAGCGTGCAGTCGTAGAGCCACCCGAATGCCGTCGGGTTTCCCTCCACGGCGATCAGCTTTCCGTCCTTGTCGATCTTGCGCTGACGCACGTCCAGCACGTTTCCCTTGCGGTCGTATTTTGTCTCGGTCGCGGCCGTGACCTTCCCGTCCGCGGCCAGCGAGATCTCCAGCACCAGGACCTTCGACTTGTCCTTCGCCCGGACCGTCGTCTCAGTGCGCTTCGTGACATTCCCGGCGCCGTCCTTCTGCTCCACCACCGGCGCCGGCTCCCCCAGCTCGTCC
>JAIOPR010000109.1 GCA_021413805.1 Planctomycetota bacterium | reverse complement strand
CGAAGCCTCACTCAAATGACCCCAGGGCGAGCGAAAATCCCGTGGGCTCGGGCGGAGTCGGCCCGCAAAAGGAAAACTGTCTCATAACCGTCACTGGGCCGACGCAGCCTGGGCCCGCGGGATTTTTGCTCGGCCTCTCTGCGGGGCGGCTACCTCACAATCAGGACGTACATGTCGTAGAGCGCGTGCGTGTACACCGCCACCGCGAATCCGCGGAACCAGTAGATCGTCCCGAACGCAGCCCCCGCCAGGAGGCGGAACACAAACACCCAGACCGTGAACGGGTCGCCCAGCGGCCCCAGGTGGTGGACCGCCGAGAAGAGCGTGCTCGAGAAGAGCAGCGCCGAGAGGAACGACTCCACGGGGCCGAATTTCATCCCCTTGAACAGCGCAACGAGGCCATTCATGAGCAGGAGTCGAAAGAGCAGCTCCTCGTGGACCCCCGCACCCGCGCTCATCACGAAGGACGCGATCGGGCCATGGCCGGGCGGTCCTCCCATGTGCGGCGCCGGCACGTGGAGCAGCTTCATCATCACGAAGATGATCGCGCTTCCCAGGAAGAACGCGTAGAAAGCGCTCTCCAGCATGAGGGGGACGACCATCCTGAAATCGACACGTTCCTTGCCGGAGCTGTTGGCGGCCATGACGCAGCAGGCGGCGGCGACGGCGACGTTGACGGCGATGTAGCTGATGAGGTTGAGGTGGAGGACGAGGTAAGCGGTGATGAGGTCGGCGCCGTTGTAAATCGGCCAGGTGAGGAGGACGCCGACCTGGTAGACGAGGAAGAGCGGGGTGATGAGCGCGAGCGACGTGAGCAGGTTGTAGCGCCCCGACGGCTGCGTGGCGCCGGCGACGGGCGGGCCTTCCTTGACGGCGTTCACGGGGCCTCGAGGGTGCCCGGGTTTTCGCCCATCTCGCGCATCAGGCGTTCGGCCTTGGCGGCCACGGCGAGGGCGTCCGGGACGGCGGAATTGGACGCGACGATGTAGGCGGTGTGGACGGCGTGGCGGTCGTGCGGCCCGAGGTCGAGCATGCGGCCGAAGTGCGCGATGCCCTCCTCGACGCGCGCCGCGTCCCGGCTGCACAGGTAGCCCAGGTGAAACCAGGCGCGGTAATCGCGGGGGGACTGGCTGGCGGACTCGCGGAAAATCTCCTCGGCCTCGCCGACGCGTTTCTTCTCGAGAAGCAGCAGGCCCAGCGCCGTGCGCGCATCGAGGTCCCCGGGCCGGGCCCGCATCAGTTCCCGGAACGTCGCCTCCGCCGCCGCATGGTCGCTTCCCCGGAACTCGATCATCCCCCGCTGGTACAGGAGCCGCGGCTCCGTCGGCGCCAGTTCCAGCGCCCTGCGGATCACCCGCCCCGCCTCGTCAAATCGCCCGCACTCGCGGAGCCAGACGCCGAGCTTCTCCAGCGTCAGCGCGTCGTCCGGCGCCCTCGCGATCGCCTCGAACAGGACCTTTTCGACACCCGCCTTGTCGCCTGCGTGGTAGAGGACCGTGGCCATGGTATGAAGCGGCACCAGCGCGTCCGGGAAGTCCTTTCGCGACAGCTCCGCCGCCGTCAGCGCGCCCTTGTGGTCGCCCTTCATCGCAAATGCCCGCGCCAGCGAGTCGTAAAGCTCCGGCGATTTTCCGCCCGCGGTCATCGCCGCGCGGAGTCCCTCGATCGCATCCTCGGGTCGCTCGAGTTCCAGCGCCGCCTGCGCAAAATCGGCGTGGACCTGCGGGTCCTCGGGATCGAGCAGCCGGGCGCGCCCGAAAAGCTCGATCGCTTCTTCGTGCCTTCCTTCGTTCCCGAGCGAAGCGCCGCGGTGGTGGTAGTAGCGGCGCAGGAATCTCCGGTAATCCACATCGTCGGGGTCGATCGCAAGGTAGGCCTCGCACCCCAGGACAATCGCCTCGACCGACGGGCCTTCTTTCGTCAGCGCGGCGCGCGTCTCCGGAGTGACGGGGATGGACTTGTCGCGCGGCAGACCCAGGCGGTCCGCAAGGCGCGGCGGGAGGTTGATGAAGTCGAACTTCATGAATGGAACTCCGGCGACGCGGCGACGGTCAGGATTCGATCACGACATCGACAGGGTGGTGGTCCACTTCGATGCGCAGCGACTGAAGCGGCATTCCGCGGACCACGACTTCGCCCGTGGTGTCGGTCGGGCGCGTGCTGTAGGTCTTGCGGGAAGTTTTCCCCGACACGACCACCGCGATGCCGCCCGTCGGGGCGCCACCGGTACGGACGCGCAGGCGGACGCCGACGCCGGCCTGGGTCGAGGAGACGTCCGCGAGGACGTCGCGGTCGCCGGCCTTCCATGCGAACGCCTTGACGTGCCCGTCGTCGTCGATCTTCACGCCCTCGGGGACCTTGACGATCTCGAGGCGGTTCGGCCAGCCGCGAAGCTGGATTTTCGGCACCTTGTCGTCGGCGATCGCGGCGACGGCCGGGGCTGCGGTCACGGTGCGCTTCGGCAGCGCGTCCGCCGGGGGTGTTGCCAGGGTCCGGCCTTCCCTGGACGCCAGCGCGCGGAAGACGTCGATCGCGCGGGCGAGTTCGGGGGCGGACGAAGCGATCTGGGCGTCCACGTCGGCGCGGCCGCCGGCGGACCAGGAGGCGAGGTCGGCGACCGGGAGGCCGCCGCCCGCCGGGGGTTTCTCGGGCTCCCACGTGCCCAGCACGGCGTCCGCGATGAGCGCCGACAGCCGCGCGATCCGGCCGGTCGCCTTCGTCGCCGGCATCGAGCCCTCGAGATACTCGCTCACCGAGTCCGCTTCCGCCTTCGGCAGGTCGTCGTCCACGAGGCGCGACAGCTTTTCGAACGACGGCGCGCCGGGCTCGGGCTCGTAGACCGGTTTTCCCTGGAGAAGCCGCTTGAGCACGTGCTCGCGCGCCTGGGCGATCCGTTTTCCCGCAGTGCCGGAAGGCCAGCCGATCCCCGCATCCATCTCGGAGGGCAGCACCGAGACGCCTTCGCGCGCCGTCACCGCCCACGCGGCGAGCGACTCCGCGGATTTTCCCGTCGCCCGCGCCAGCGCGAACTTGTCCAGCAGCTTCGCGCGCTCCGCGTTCCGGCCCCGCGCCGACGTCTCCGCCTTCGCCAGCCCCCACAGCACGTCCCGCACCGACTTGTCCGCCAGCGCCGCCAGCGCCGAAATTTCCTCCGGCGTCAGGTACCGCGACCCCAGTTGCAGCACCTTCAGGATTCCCGAATCCAGCGCCGGGACGTCGTCAATCACCCCCGACACCGACAGCGCTTCTTCCCCCGCCGCCGGCGCCGAAACCTCGAGCCCGGCCGCCCAGGTCGAGTACAGGTCGCGAAGCGCGAAGAGCAGCGCATTTTCGACCGGGCGAAGAGCCTTTACGCGAGGCAGCACCCCGCCCTCGTCCCATGCCTTCACCGCCACGCCCAGAAACGGCTGGCGCAGCCCTTCCATCCCGCCGAACAGGACGGGAGATTCGTGCATGAGCGGAAGCGAACGCTGCAGGACGCCTTCGCGGTCGCCCTGGGCCCAGAGGTCGTCGAGGAGGGACATGCGCCCGATTATAGTGGCGCGACGGGGAATCGCTACCAAACCGTCGCGCCCAGCCCGAGCTTCCCAAGCGACGCGCAAGCCACTAATCTTGCCATCCAGCGAAGGTCGCCGCCCGTACCTTCCACGAGCCATGAACAAGGAAATCCACTTCCGCTGGGAATGGGACCTCAAGTCTCCGCCGGAGAAACTCTGGCCGTACATCGCGGATACGAATCGTTTCAACGCGGACGCGGGGATCCCGGGGGTGAAGCGCTCGGCGGTGAAGGCTGAGGGCGCGGAGCGATTGGAGATGACGGTAGCGGGGATGCGGATGGAGTGGGACGAAGCGCCGTTCGAGTGGACGGCGCCGCGGAAGTTCGGGGTGGTGCGGAATTACCACGCGGGGCCGATGGAGCGCATCCGGGTTTCCGCCGAGCTGGAGCCGCGCACCGGGGGCGGGACGCACCTCGTCTACCAGATCTGGATGACGCCGCGCGGATTCCTCGGGAAGGTCGTGATCCCGCTTCAGATGAAATGGAAAAGCCGGCCCGCCTTCGAGGCCGTTTTCCGGAAGTACGACGAGTTCGCGCAGCAGCCGAAGCCGGCGGCGATCGAACCGGCGGCGGTGACGCTGGCGCCGGGGGCGGACGGGCGGCTGGCGCAGATTGCGAAGGGCCTGCGGGAAAGCGGGCGGGATGAGGCGATGATCGACCGGCTGATCGGCCTCGTGAAAACGGGGGACGACCTGACGCTGATGCGGCTGAGGCCGTACGCCGTGGCGGAAAAATGGGGCGTGCCGCGCCGCAAGGTCCTGGAATTGTGCCTCTTCGCCGTCCGCGCGGGGCTGCTGGATTTCCGGTGGGACATGCTCTGCCCGTCGTGCCGTGGGGCGAAGGGCGTGAGCGAGAGACTTTCCGGGATTCAGAAGCAGGTGCACTGCGAGTCCTGCAACATCGATTTCGAGGTCAATTTCGAGCGCTCGGTGGAGCTGACGTTCCGCCCGAACCCGTCCGTGCGGAAGATCGACGTCGCCGAGTTCTGCGTCGGCGGCCCGCGCGTCACGCCGCACATTGCGGCGCAGCAGGTGCTCGGCCCGGGCGAAAACCGCTCGCTGGAGCTCGCCCTCGAGCCCGGAACCTACCGCGTCCGCGCCCGCTCCGAACGCGGGGGCCAGAGCATCCGGGTCGCCGATGGCGGCGCCCCCGCTGCGGAATTCGCCGCGAGCGCCGACGGCTGGCCGGAGCGCGAGTCCCTCCTCGCCCCCAACTCCGTCGTCCGCTTCGAAAACCGCACCCCGCGCCCCCAGATCCTCCTCCTCGAGCGCACCGCGTGGTCCGACGAAGCCGTCACCGCCGCCGAGGTCACCGGCCTCCAGGTCTTCCGCGACCTCTTCGCCAGCGAAGCCCTCCGCCCCGGCGAGGAAATCGAGGTCGGCTCGCTCTGCGTCCTCTTCACCGACCTCCTCGAGTCCACCCGCATGTACCACGAACTCGGGGATGCCCGCGCCTTCGGCCTCGTCATGCAGCATTTCGACGTGCTCAAGCGCCACGTGGCGGAAGAGGACGGCGCGCTCGTCAAGACCATCGGCGACGCCGTGCTCGCGATCTTCCGGCGCCCCGTCTCCGCCGTCCGCGCCCTTCTCAAGGCCTCCGAGGAACTCGCCCAGCCCAAGGCCGGCGGCCGCCCCCTCATGCTCAAGGCCGGGATCCACTTCGGCCCCGCCATCGCCGTCACCCTCAACGACCGCCTCGATTATTTCGGCTCCACCGTCAACATCACCGCCCGCCTCGTCGGCCTCTGCTCCGGCGGCGACCTGGTTATCTCAAGCCAGGTCCGCAATGACGCCGAAGTGTCCGCCCTGCTTGCGGGGTCGGGCCACCGGGTCGAGGAACTGCGCGCTTCGCTGAAGGGCTTCGACACGACGAAGTTCGAGCTGATGCGCGTCGTTCCGCGGTGGTCGCTTGCGAAGAGCGACCTCCCGAAAACGCCAAAGACCCAGAAATTCTGATAGCGCGGGAAACAGTCGCCCCGCGGCACGCGACGCCAGCCCTTCCCGCGCGCGCGGGGAGTGGGGAGGGGAATGGATGGACCTGCTTAGGTGCGCTTCAGCTTCGACGCGTGCCACGGCGCGAGCCGGGCCTTGATTTTCCACGTGTCGCCGTCGAGCGTCCGCTCGCTGACCCGCGCGTTTTCCGCAAGGTAGGCGAGCAGCCTCCCGTCCGCGACCGACACGTCGAGCGAGACCTCCACCAGCCGCCGGTCGAGGCGGACCGCGACCTCGTCGTCCAGCGCCTCCATGCCGTTCCCCGTCCTCGCGCTGATTTCGATCGCCCCCGGGAACTTCGAGCGGAGCATCTCGTACTCGAGCCGGTCCTCGACCGAGTCGAGCTTGTTGAACACCAGCAGCTGGTCTTTCCCCTGGCACTTCAGCTTCGCCAGCACCGCGCCCACCGCCGCAATGTGCCCGGCGGCATCGCGCGCGGAAGCATCGACGACGTGGATCAGGAGGTCCGCGTAAATAACTTCTTCGAGCGTCGCGTGGAACGAAGCGACGAGGTGGTGGGGAAGCGCCCGGATGAACCCGACGGTGTCGCTGGCCATGACCTTCATGCCGCCGCGCAGTTTCCAGACGTGCGTTTTCGTGTCGAGGGTGGAGAAGAGCTTGTCCTCGACGAGCACGTCGGAGTGCGTGATGCGGTTCATGAGCGTGCTCTTGCCGGCATTCGTGTAGCCGACGAGGGCGACCGTGAAATTGTCGCCGCGCGCCTTGATCTCGCGCGTTCTCCGCGTGTCGATTTCCTTCAACTCGCGCTTCATCCCCACGATCTGCTCGTGCGCGATCCGGCGGTCCACCTCGAGCTGCTTTTCGCCGGGGCCGCGCGTTCCCATGCCGCCGACCGCGCCGCCGGCGCCGCCGCCGCGCCCGCCGGCGATCTTCTCGAGGTGTTGCCACTGCCCGCGCAGCCTTGGAAGGGTGTACTCGAGCTGCGCCAGCTCGACCTGGAGCTTTGCTTCCTTCGACCGCGCGTGCGTCGCAAAAATGTCGAGGATGATCTCCGTCCGGTCGAGCACCTTCAGCCCGATCGTCTTTTCCAGGTTCTTCACCTGCGCCGGCGACAGGTCGTGGTCGATCACGATCGTGTCCGCCTCGACCTCGGCCGCCTTCTCCTTGATCTCCAGCGCCTTTCCCTCGCCCACGTAGTGCCCCGCGTCCGGCTTCTCCCGGCGCTGCACCACCTGCCCGACGACCGTGGCCCCGGCCGTCTTCACCAGCATCGCCAGTTCGCGCTGCCGCTCTTCGAAATCCCCCTCGTTGTTCTTCAGCTCGACGCCGACGAGCAGGACGTTCTCCCTCATGACCGTCTGGTGGCTCTGTTTCAGTGCGGGATCTCTCTTTCGAGTGGAAAGCGGTTCAGGGGCGCGGGCGGAATTCCAGTTTCACGAAGCGCGCTTCGGGGTACTGCGTGGTCTCGTCGCTGACGGTCTTCTTGCCGCCCGGGGCAAGGTCGAGCGGCTGCCAGTCGCCCGCGCCAAGTTCCTTGTCCCGCGCGTCTTTCCAGACCGTGCGGACTTCGAGGGTGAGGGGGGAAGCGCCGCGATTCTCGATTTCGGCGTCGTAATACTCGCAGGGCTCGTCCTTGCCGGGAAGCGCCATGCGGCCGACGACGACGGCGCCGTTCAGGAAGGAGGAGCCGGGGCGTGTGACGTCGAACTTGTCCTCGGGGCGCGAAGGATGGGCCGTGTTCGGGTCGGGACCGGTGGAGCAGCCGCAGAGGGCGGCGAAGAGGAAGAGGGTGGGGAGGCGTCGGGTCATCCGGCGGAATTGTACCAGAAGGCCGGGGGGGCGCCCCGGGCGCCGCCGCCTGCGGGGTGTGCAAATAAAAAGCCCGGGGACACAATCCCCGGGCAAGTGCTGGATAACGGGCCGGGTCAGCTAAGGTCCGCGCCAGTGGCCCCGCCGACCCGACCCGCACCATTCCAGCGGAGATCATGTATAGCAACGGGTATGCCCCGGCGGGGTGAAATCCGGAAATGCTTGTAGGGAAAGGAGTTGCAGCGTTCGGGGCGCCTCCCGGAATCCGGCGAAACCGTACGAATTCCAGACGCGGCGACGTCTTTGATTACGCTTCCGCCTTCTTCGCGAGGCCATGCTTGCCGATCAGCACGCTCAGCTGCGGTCGATGCACGCCCAACTCCCGCGCCGCGGCGGCGACGTTGCCGTCGGACCGCTTCAGCGCGGCCTCGATCATGCGGCGTTCCAGCGCGAGCTTCGCGCCCTTCAGCGTCCCGCCCGACGGCAGCCCGTCAGGGCCCGCCGCCCCCTGCACCTGCGGCGAAAGATGCTCTTCGTCAATCAGCCCGTCCGCCATGATCGCCGCGCGGCGGATTTCGTTCTGGAGCTCGCGCACGTTGCCGGGCCACGAGTGGCGGACGAGGACCTTCATCGCCCGGTCCGAAATGCGCGACCGCGGCCGGCCGGATTCGCGCGCGGTCTGGTCGAGGAAAAAATCGACGAGAAGCGGGATGTCTTCGCGGCGCTCGCGAAGGGAAGGGATACGGAGGCGGACGACGTTGAGGCGGTAGAAGAGGTCCTCGCGGAACGTGCCTTCCTTGATCATCAGGTCAAGGTCGCGGTGCGTCGCGGCCACGACGCGCACATCGACTTTCTTGTTGTCCCGCGCGCCGACCGGGCGGATCTCGCCTTCCTGCAGCGCGCGCAGCATCTTCTTCTGCATGTCGAGCGACATGTCGCCGATTTCGTCGAGGAAGAGCGTCCCGCCGCTCGCGACCTCGAACAACCCGGGGCGGTCGCGGTCGGCGCCCGTGAACGCGCCCTTCTTGTGCCCGAACAGCTCCGCTTCGAGCAGCGTGTCCGCCACGGCCGAGCAGTTCTCGGACTGGAAGGTCGCGGCGGCGCGGCGGCTGCCGAAATGGAGGGCGCGGGCGACGAGCTCCTTGCCCGTGCCGCTCTCGCCCTGGATGAGGACGGGGGCGTCCGTCGCCGCCACGCGGTCGATGAGCTTGAGAAGGTCCATCACCGCCGGGGACCGTCCCACGATGTTCCGCGCCTGCGAACGCTCGCCCAGTTCCCGTTTCGAGGACTCGAGTTCGTGCTCGACGACCGCCAGCTTCTTCGTCTGCTTGTCGAGCAGCTCGCGCAACTGCTTGTTCAGCGCGGCAATCTGGGCGGCCTTGCGGGAGTCTTCATCGAAAAGCCGCGCGTTCTCGATCGCCACGGCGGAAAACGCGGCGAAGGCCGCCAGCAGCTTGACGTCGTCGCCGTCGAACGCGCCGTCGCGCTTGTTCATGACCTCGATGACGCCGAGCGTCCGGCCGTCCGGCGTCAGCATCGGCGCGCACGCCACCGACTTCGTCTGGTACCCGGTCGCCCGGTCCGTCTCGGGCGTAAACCGCGGATCCTCGTAAACGTCCGCGATCGCTATCGCCGTCCCCGTTTTCGCCACGTGCCCCGCAATCCCGCGCCCGAGCGGGATCCGGATCTCCGCTACCTCCGACCGCTGCGCGATCTTGCTCCACAACTCGTGGCGGTCCGCGTCGAGCAGGAACAGCGTGGAACGGTCCGCGTCCACCACGCGCGTCACTTCGTCCATGATCCGGCCCAGCAGGCGCTCGACGTCCTTCTCGCTCGCCAGGGCCTGCGCGGCGCGAAGGAGGCTGAGCCTGTCGCGTGTCGCGCGGTCTGTCATCGAACCGCCGCCAGCTCCTCACCGAACCGCTTCACACGCACCTCCGGCACCGCACCCGCCTCCGTCGCGTACCCCGCCGTCTTCAATGCGGCCAGCGCCCACGCCGAAGCGGCCTCTTCCTGCGCTTCAGTCCACCCGGCCGACGCCTTCTCCGCGGCGCGGTCGCAGATCTGCTGGAAGGCTTCCTTGCCCCATTCGGGCGTGAAGGGCCACGACTCCTGCGTCGGGCGGATGTCGGTCGTGCGTTCGCCCTCGAGGGCGTGGCGAAGCGCGCAATGGGCCATTTCCTGGGCGAGGATGCCGGCGAGGGCGTCCTCGTTTTTCGCGGCCTTGAGCGCGCCGGTGGTGACGAACACGAAGCCGCCGGGTGCGGACCAGGTCGCGACCTTCGCGTCCTTGACGATGTAGAAACGCCACCCGTCGTACGGGTCGGGCCGTCCCGATGCCGCGGCGACGACGCCTCCGACCTCCGCCACGTACGTCCGTGCCCTGGCATCCGTCGCCAGTTCGTGCGCCCGCGACAACCGGGCCGCGATCGAACGCCCGTACGCAAACTCCTCTGCGGGAGTCAGCGGCGCGGTCGTGTCGAGCGGGGGATCATGTTTGGTTTCCGAAGCGCAGCCGGCCGCGATCAGCCATGCCAGCGCGCCCGCCGCCGTCGCCTGGAGGAGTCGCTTCATTTGCCACCCCCCAGCCCGCCGGCCGAACGGAAATCTTCAAGCGCCCACGCCCCGGGGGCCCTTCCTGTGTCGCGGATCACCGGGTTGGAGAGCCAGTCGTGGACGATCGGGTCGGCCGCCTGCACATCCTCGGGGTAAAACGTGCCGCCGATGCGGATGGACAGGAACGGGTCCTTCAGGACCTCGTCTTCGGTCGCGACCTGCGAGCGGAGGACGAAACCCTCCTTGCCCTTCTCGGTGATGCGCACCCACTCGCCGTCCAGGACGCCATCGAAGGACTTGCCCTGTTCGAGATCGGTTCGGGGCCGCACGAAAGGTCCCTTGGAGTCCTTGACCTCGGCGCGGCGGACGGAAACGGTCCATTCCACGCCGCTGGCCGCCAGGGCGCCGGCCAGGACGACCGCGGCCGCCGCGGGCCAGGGAAGACCCCTGGCCGCGCGGGGCGTGATCGGTGAATCGCTGCTGATCTTCTTCATTACTTCTTCTGCACCGGGTCGGGCTGGGTCGGCTTCGTCATTCCGGAGTCGGTGAAGAAGCGGTTATCGCGGACTTCGCTCCGGTCCCCGGTCATCTTCTCGTTGCGCATGGTGCGCTCCACATTTTCGACGCGGTCCTTGGTGGAGGGATAACCGGAGGAGCAGCCGGCTGCGAAGGCGGCTCCTGCGAGGGCGACGGCGATCTTGAAGTGCTTTTTCATTTCAGGTCCTCCCCGTGGTGCGTCCGGTTCAGGAACTCGGGCATGGCCTTGGGGTCATAGCCGGCTTTCCAGGCGATCGTGGTTCCCCAGCGGTCCGCGGCGTTCTCGTACTTCTCACCCATGCCACCCATGGCCTTGTTGGCGAGGTCCCCGCACATCCCGGCCAGGCTCTTGGCCAGCTCGCCCACCAGCCCGGGCGTCCGCTCTGCCACGACTTCGCCGATGACTTCGAACGGGATGGCGTTGTCGCGCTGCTCCAGGATGTACTTGACCCCGTGACGGTCCACGATGTGCGCGATCTCGTGGCCCAGGACACAGGCCAGTTCGTCCTCCGTGCGCATCCCGGCCAGCGCGCCCCGGGTGATGAACACGAACCCGCCCGGCGCGGAGAACGCGTTGACGTGGCTGTCCTCGATGACGATGAAGAAGAAACCCTTGTACGGCTGCTTGCCGTCGGGGATCTCCGCGCTCCGGCTCGCCTTGGCGACGTTCTCGCCCACCTGGCGCACGTACCGGTTCAGCTTCTCATCCTTGCACGGCTTGTATTTCTGGAACACGTTCGCGGCGACGCCGCGCCCGATGTAGTACTCCTGCGAAATGTTCACCTCGTCCTGGTTCCTCGCCGCCTTTTCTTTCTGCTTCTGCCCGGCAGCGTTCACCATCTCCGTGCCGCTCCCGATCGCGCCGCTCACGTTCCCGTGCAGGATGTTGTTGATCATTTCGCAGCCCAGCACGGCAAACGGAATCAGCGCCGGCAGGACGTTCCGGAGGATTGTCTTTTTCATGGTTATTTCCTCACCGCGAATTCGCCAACTTTGCCGGCCTGCCGGAACTGGCGAAGCTCGGCCTGCCACCGGTCCCTGTACGGCTGCACTTTCAAGCGCAGCGCGTCGATCTGCGGCTGCAGTTTCGCAGCCTCGTCCGGTTTGCCCTGGATCAGCAGTTTCTCCTGCGCCTCCTCGACCGTCTCCAGCTCGCTGCTGGCCTGGTACCCTTCCTTCACCCCGCCCCGCACCGTCCAGACCCACGGGAAAATCTCGTCCTTGAAGATCTGGTCCAGGTCCGGGTGGTCTTCGCGCATCTTGCCTTCAACCTCGGGGTCGAAGCCCTTCACAAAGGCCCCCTCGTTCGCCCCGGCAACCGCGTTTCCGCCCGCGCCGCTCGTCTTGGCGAGGTTCTCCTGCTCCTTCACCGTGAACAGGTCCGAGTTGGAGATCCAGCCGGTTTTTCCGCCCATCTTGACCTCGACGTACCCCTCGGAAGTTTTCCCGGTGGGCTCCAGCATGTCCCCCGCCTTGACCGTCGCGAGGTCGTCGCCCTCGTACTCGGCATCTTTCCCGGTGTCGGCGAGGAGGCTCGCTGCGAAGAGCAGCGCGTACCACCCGCCGAGAACCACGAATCTGCGCATCTTGATCTCCTCTAAGGGACGTTACTTGTCCTTCTTCTCGTAAACATAGGTCCATCCCGGCTCCGGTGGTTTCGCCACCAGCGATCTCGACCTCTCCACGTACAGCTTCGAAGGCCCGTCGTTCGGGTTGATCTCCAGCGCCTCGAGGAACCGCTGCTCCGCCGCATGGAACTGCTTCATCCGGTACGCCTGCAACCCCAGGTTGTACCGGTCCATGCACTCGCGGGTCCGCGGGTCAAGGGCACCTTTTTCGCACAAAAGCTCGTAAACCGTCACGGGAATCTGCTTCCCCTTTACCTTGAGCAGGTCCAGCTCCCGGCACTCCATCGCGTCTTTCACCAGTTCGTAGGTGTCCGCACCGATCATCATGAACGTCGCATAGTCCTTGTTCGCGCTCTCCAGCCGCGCCGCGAGGTTCACCGGGTCGCCCATCATCGTGTAGTTGAACTTGTCGTCGCTTCCCATGTTCCCGAAAATCATCTTCCCCGTGTTCAAGCCGATTCGGGCGACAACGGTGACGCCGTAATCGCGGATCCACCGCTCGCGCAGCCCTGCCAGTTCCTTCTGGTTGTCCAGCGCCGCGCGGCACGCCAGCACCGCGTGGTCGGGCTGCACGATCGGCGCATTCCAGAACGCCACGATCGCGTCGCCTTCGTATTTGTCCACGGTTCCCTTGAAGCGCTTGATGGACTTCGTCATGAGGGTCAGGTACTCGTTCATGCGGGCGACGAGTTCCCCGGCCGTCATTTTTTCGCTCATCGCCGTGAAGCCGGAGAGGTCGCTGAAGAACGCGGTGCCGACGCGCTCTTCGCCCCCGAGCTTGAACAGCGAAGGATCATCTTCGAGCAGCTTGACGTACTCCGGGGTGAGGTAGGTCCCGAACTTGTTGCGGATGTCGCGGCGCTGGCGTCCCTCGACGGCGTAGTTCACGAGCGTCGCGCCAAGCTCGGCGAGGCCGAGCGCGCCAAGCGGGTGGACCAGGTCGAGCCAGATGTGATGGTGGCCGAGAAGGCGCCACGCGAGCGCGGTCCACGCCGCACCGGCCAGTACCGCTAGCGGGACCGACCAGCGGATGCGGAACGTCATCGCGGTGAGCCCCGCGAAAAGCGCCAGCCCGAAAGTCCCGAGCGCCGTCAGGCCGCGCGATACACGGTGAACGGAAGCGATTTTCAGGATGGTGTCCGTGGCCATCGCGTGGAGCTCGACGCCGAGCTGCGTCCCCAGCGGGGTCACCTTGAGGTCAAACAGTCCCTCCGCCGAAGCCCCCACGAACACGACCTTGTCCTTGAAGTCTGCAGGCTCGTACGGGAACAGCGCGGCCTTCTTCGACTTCAGCGCGATCGCATTGTCGATGACGCCCCCGAGCGTGTACGGCTTGGGATTGAAGCCGCGCGGGCCGACGGTCCAGTTGACCTGGAGGAGCCCGTCGGAATCCACCGGCACGAACAGGTCCCCGATGCGGAACCCGCGGGATTCGAAGACGACCGGTTTGCCAAGGATCTCGGCGGCGAGCGCGACGCCCGGGGAGAGGAATGCCTTCCCCTGGAACGCGACCCCGACCGGGTAGCGCCGCGCGATGCCGTCCGGGTCCTTCTCTTTCACACCGTACATCGGGTTCAGGATCCCGCGCGCTTCAGGGAGGTACTCGTCCATCGGCGCCGTCGCCGTCGCGCACACCCTCATCCACGGGGGCGCATCCCCCGCCGCTCGGCTCATCAGGGCGGGAAGCCGTTCGGGGTACTTCTGAAGCGGCGTATCAAACGTGGCGAGAAGGAAAACGTTTCCCGATGCCTTCATCGAGTCCGCCAGCTTCACATCTTTTTCCGGGAAGCGCCCGTGGCCGTCCTCGAGCGAGATGTCGAAGAACACGGCCTTCGCCCCGGCGGCCTTGAACCAGTCCGTCGCCAGCGCGTAGGCCTCGCGCGACCAGGGCCAGTTGATGTGGCGCTTCGTCGTGAAATTGTCGAGGTCGCTGTCCGTGATTTCCACCACGACGATCGGCGAGTCAGCCGGACGCGTCAGCTGGTATGTCCTGAATCGCCGGTCGAGCGTCTGGCGCTCAAAATTCTCGAGGATGCCCGACCGACCGGCCCCGGCGATCGTGACGGCGGTGCCGGCGAGAAGCGCGACAAGCAGTCCCTGGACCAGGTGGCGGGCCTTGGAGTGGGTATGAAGCGCTTCGCGGATGCGGGAGAGAAATTTCACGGGCCCGGATTCTACACGGCGGGCGCGGAGGGGGGGTGAGGATGCGGCGATTTCGTGTGAAGCGTTGAGTGCGGTCTGAAGAAGCGCGAGGAATTCAGATCGCCGGGTATTTTCCTCGCAAGGTTGACACGCTTAGAGGGAGGGCTATGATGCATTTCACGGCGCCTCGCCGCCGGCCCGCCACTTCCACAAGTTGTTACACACCAGGGGTTTACAATGAACATCGTGGTCTGTGTGAAACGGGTGCCGGACTCGAGCGCCCGCATCAAGGTCGGCGCCGACAACAAGTCCATCGATCCCGCCGGCGTCGAGTATGTCCTCAACCCCTACGATGAGTACGCGGTCGAGGAAGCGCTGAAGCTCAAGGAGAAAGCCGGCGCGGGCGAGGTCACGATCCTCGCGCTCGGAGGCCCTGAGTCCGCCGAGACGATCCGCAAGGCGCTCGCCATGGGCGCCGACAAGGGAATCCACCTCAAGGAAGGCTCGCAGGGACGCGATTTCATCGCCACGGCACAGGCGATCGCCGCCGAACTCAAGGGGCGCCCGCTCGACATCCTGCTCTTCGGCAACAAGGCCATCGACGACGACGGCGCACAGGTCGCCGCCATGGTCGCCACGCTCCTCGGCATTCCTTTCGTCAGCACCATCACCAAGCTCGAGCTCAATGGCCGCAACGCCACGGCCCACCGGCCCGTCGAGGGCGGCGTCGAAGTCGTCGAAGTCGCGCTTCCCGCGGCCTTCTCGGCGCAGAAGGGTCTGAACGAGCCGCGTTTCGCGAGCCTCAAGGGAATCATGGCGGCGAAGAAAAAGCCGCTCGAGGAAAAGCCGGCCGTCGCGGGAGAACCCCGCCTGGTGCTCGTCCGCCTCGACAATCCGCCCGCCCGCCCCGTGCCGCGCATCGTCGGGACAGGGAAGGACGCCGTGCCCGCGCTGATCAAGCTGCTGAGGGAAGAAGCGAAGGTGATCTAGCCGTCCGAAGTACGCGGGGCGCGGTCCGCCACCCGTCGCACCCGCGAGTCCGCCACATGACCCAAGGAGACGCCCATGCCCGGCCCGGTAGTCGTGTTCGTCGAACAGCGTGACGGCAAGTTCAAGCGCGCTTCGTTTGAAGCGCTTTCCGAAGGTCGCCGGCTGGCGACCGCGCTCGGCGTGCCGCTGCACGCGGTGACGGCGGGAGAGGGGATTGCGGACGCGGCGAAGGAACTCGGCCAGTACGGCGCGGACGCGGTGAAAGTCGCGGACCACGCGAAGCTCAAGACCTACGCCAACGCGGCCTACGCGCGGATCGTCTCCCGGCAGGCGGGCTCGGCCTCGGCCGTCCTGATGAGCGCTTCTGCCCTCGGCAAGGATCTCGCCGGGCATGTCGCGGCGATGCTCGGGACCTCGGTCGCGCAGGACTGCACCGAACTGCATGTGGAGGGGGGGCAGATCCTTGCGAAGCGGCCGGTGTACGCCGGCAAGGCGTACGCGACGCTGGCGGTGAATGGCGGGCCGATGGTGGCGACCCTGCGCCCGAACGTGTTCAAAGCGGCGGCGCCGGATGCATCGAAAACCGTCGCCGTCGAAAATCTTCCCCTGGATGCGCGGGACACGGACTTCCGCGCGGTCGTGAAAGAAATCCTGGCGAGCGCTTCGAAGAAAATCGAACTCACGGAAGCCAACGTGATCGTCTCCGGCGGCCGCGGGATGAAAGGTCCGGAGAACTGGGGTCTGATCACGGACCTTGCCGCCGCGCTGGGAGGCGCTGCCGGGGCTTCGCGCGCTGTCGTGGACGCCGGGTGGCGGCCGCACGAGGAGCAGGTGGGACAGACGGGGAAGACCGTGAGCCCGACGCTGTACATCGCGTGCGGCGTGAGCGGCGCCATCCAGCACCTTGCGGGGATGAGCTCTTCGAAATTCATCGTCGCCATCAACAAGGACGCGGACGCGCCGATTTTCAAGATCGCGAACTACGGGATCGTGGGCGATGTGCTCGAAGTGCTGCCGGCGCTGACCGCCGAGGTCAAGAAACTCCGCGAATGAACCCGCGCATCAAGGCTGTCCCGCCGTCCCTGACGCTCGCGATCACCGCGAAGGCCGCGGCGCTGCGCGAAAAGGGAGAGGACGTCATCTCGCTTTCGGCGGGAGAGCCGGACTTTGACACCCCGCAGCCGGTGAAGGACGCGGCGATCAAGGCGATCCGCGACGGCCACACGAAGTACACGGCGACGGCCGGGATGGCGTCGCTTCGAAGGGCGATTGCCGAGAAGCTGCACGCCGAGAACGGCCTGCAGTACGACCACACGAGCGTGATGGTGTCGGTCGGCGCGAAGCAGTGCCTGTTCAACCTGATTTTCGTGCTCTGCGAGGAAGGCGACGACGTCCTGATCCCTTCGCCCTACTGGCTCTCGACGCCGGAGATGGCGAAGCTCGCCGGCGCGAACCCGGTCTTCGTGCCGTGCCCGGAGGAGAAAGGGTTTGCGCTGACGGCGGAGGCGGTGAAGAAGGCGTGGACGCCGAAGACGCGGCTGATCATCGTCAATTCGCCGAACAACCCGACGGGCGCGGTCTACGACGACAAGGAACTCACCGCGATCGGCAAGTTCTGCGTCGAGAAGAAGATCTTCGTGATCTCCGACGAGATTTACGAGCGCATGGTCTACGACGGCCGCAAGCACCACTCGATCCTCGCGCTCGTCCCCGAATTGCGTTCCCAGGCCGCCGTCGTCAGCGGCTTCTCCAAAACCTGGTCGATGACCGGCTGGCGCGTCGGGTACGCCGCCGGGCCCAAGGAGATCATCGACGCGGCCGACCGTTTCCAGGGACACGCCACCGCGAACACCGCGACGCCCAGCCAGCACGCCGCCCTCGCCGCGCTCATCCTCGACGATTCGTTCACCGACGGCATGATCCGCGAGTTCGACAAGCGCCGGCGCTTCTGCGTCGACCGCATCAAGAAGATCCCCGGCGTCTCCGCAGCGGAACCCCATGGCGCCTTCTACATCCTGATCCGCGTGGACGGCCTCTACGGCAAGTCCATCGGCGGCAAGAAGGTGAGCGACTCGCTCACGTTCTGCGAGATTCTCCTCGAGAAGGAAAAACTCGCCGCCGTCCCCGGCGTCGCCTTCGGCACCGACAAGCACATCCGCATCAGCTACGCGACGAGCATGGGGGCGCTGGAGAAGGGCCTGAACCGGCTGGAGAAGTTCGTGAGGGCGCTTCAGTAGAGACCGCATGAAACGCCTCCCGGCCGCCGCGCTCTGCGTCCTGCTTTCAGCGTGCGCAGGGCCGCCGCGTGTTGAGTCGCGTGATTCCGGGGCGATTCCCCGGGAAGAGCGATTGGCGCCGGCGCGCTATCGAATCGCTGATCCGGCAGAGGCGGAATTCCAGGCGTGGCACTCCCTGGAGGGTGTCGCCCCGTGTATCAGGATTGCCAGCGTGCGGTTGCCGCTGGGCGAAGACTGGTCGCGCAAGTTCCACGACACCGAAGATTACTGCGGCGGCGATGCTTTCGGAATGTGGGCTAATGTGTACGAGCCTCGCTCCTCACCGGGATGGGGGCGGCCTTTCGGCGGTGGTTGCGACCCGGGCATGCTTGACCTCGGGCCACTGTGGCGATAAGCCCGGGACCGCCAAGGACTATTTCTCCGGCGGCGCCAGCAGCGCGTCGATCTGCTTCTTAAGCGGCTCGGTCGGGTCCGCCGCGAGCTTCCGCAGCACCGCCTCGCCTTCCGCTCCCTTATCGGCAAGTTCCTTCACCGCGCAGTAGCGCAGCGTCTTGTGGTTCGTGCGGACGCACAGCGATTCCAGGTCCGCAACGCTGCCTGCGTTGATGTGGACGATGGCCAGCGCGGCGAACGTCCGCGCGTCGTCGTCAGAGACGAGGTCTTTGACGACCTTGTGAAGCGCCTCGGCAGCCGGCTTGCCGAATTCTTCGGACAGGACGACCGCCGCCCGCTTCTTGCCTTCCGCGTCCGCGTTGACGACCCGGTCGAGCAGCACGAGCGCTTCCGCGGAAAGCGGTTTCGCGGGAAGGGTGGCCGTCACTTTTGCGATGTGTTTCTTGAGGCCGTCGGAAGCGGTTCGCTGCGCGAGGTCCGCGAGGAAATCGGCGATTTCCTTCCCGCCGAGTTCGCCGAGCATCACGATCGACTCGCGCTGGGCGAACGGGTTCGCACTTTCAGCG
>JAIOPR010000108.1 GCA_021413805.1 Planctomycetota bacterium | reverse complement strand
TTTCTCATCCTTGCACGCCGCCATGCGCTGCACGAGCAGTCCGCCGGCGTTCGCGTTCTTGTTCGACCACCACTGGACGCCGATGTAGATGATGAAAATCGCGAGCGCGGAGTCGAGGAAGGTCCCGGTCCACGTGAACGACGGGACAAAATCAAGCGCCGCCTGCCCCTTTGCCGCGATCACGCCCGCCTTCACCGCCTGCATCCCGCCGGCCTTCGACACCGCGAGCACCGCCAGCGTCGTGCAGCCGACGATCGCGAGGCCGAACTGGATCAGCTCACCGTAGACGACGCCCCAGAAACCGCTGACCAGCGTGTAAGCCAGCGCCACGCCGCATGCGAACGCGATGCACGACCACGGCGACCAGCCCATCGTCGCTTCCAGCACCTTCGCCAACCCCAGCGTCGGCAGCCCGCCCATCAGGATGCAGTTCATCGGCACGGCGAACAGGAACGCCTTGAAGCCGCGAAGGACCGCGGCGGGCTTGCCCGAGTACCGGATCTCCGCGAACTCGTTTTCCGTCATCACGCCGCTTCGACGCCACAGCCGCGCGTAGAGAAAGACGCTGATCGCATGGCAGAACGCGAACGACCACCACTGCCAGTTCGCCGCAATCCCGCCTTCGCGCGTCAACGCCGTGACGTAGAGCGGCGTGTCCGCCGAAAATGCCGCGGCGGCCATCGACGTCCCGGCAAGCCACCAGGGAAGCGACCGTCCCGAAAGAAAAAACTCGGAAAGGCTCTTCCCGCTCCGTGACTTGAAATACACCCCAAGGGCCACGAAACCGCCGCAGTACGCGACGATAATGGCCCAGTCGAGCCAGGACAGCGCCATGAGACCCCTCTCCGCGCCGAGCGCAGGCTGGTACTTCCTGCGCTCTCTATCGTCGTGGGGGTGGCGCGAACCTTAGGGAAATCGGGGGGCTAGTCCCAGGGATGGTGGTGGTGGTGATGGTGCCCGACGCCGTCCGCGAGCAACCAGGCCAGCACCACGAAGATCCCGAGGGTAAACCAGACCCACCGGTGGTGGTGGTGCCCGGCCCTGACGGTGCTTTCCACCGCCGAGGCCATCGCGAGCAGGTCCGCCGTGGGCATCGCGTCCAGCGATTCCAAGGCCGCGGGAGGCAGCACTTCGCCCGCCTCCGCGAGTCGCGACTGCAGCCGTTCCACCGCGGCCCGGTGCGCCGGCACATCATTCCCGGCGGCATTCGGCGTCGCGATCATCCCGGCGGATGCCGGGCCCGAGAAAAAGACGAGGGACAGGACCGCCAGCGTGGGCAGGAACGAACGAAACACGGTCTTCATACGTCCTCCTTCCGGTGCACCCCCTGTGCCCTCACGGGTGAGGCTCGATACGGCTCCAGTTTACAACTTTTCGGACGCATTTCGAAGAACAGAGGTGCGGCAGATGCGAGCCCAGCGGCAAACGGCTCTTGCCGCAGAGATCAAATCGTCCGCGTGTACTGCTCCAACTCGATCTTCCACACCGGAATCCCGCAATACCGGTCGCCCTCGGGACAACTCGGCTTGATCCCCGCCATCCACCGCAACCCGCACGGCGGCAGCAGGTATTTCCCGATCGCCGGGTTCGCGATCTTGATCTGCTCCGCCTCGTCCTTCGACGCCTTCCAGATCTCCTCCTGCGCGTTGTAGCAGAGCCGCGCCTTCAGCTTGTGGTGGAGGTTCAGGAGGTCGGACGACTCGCTGAAGCGCACCGCGACCGCGTTCGGCAGCACGTACGAAGCGAACTCCGCCGGCACGCCCATCGCCTTCAACTTCCCAAACGCGTCCCACGCCCGGGTCATCGCTTCGTCGAACAACCGCTTCCCGTCATCGGAAAGATGGATCAGCTCCGGCGCCACGAAGTCCGGCTCGTCATGCAGGTGCGTCAACAACACCGGCCGCGACGCCGGCGTCATCCGATGCCGCTGGTCCTGCGAGTCCGCCGTGTGCGAGAGCTTCTTCTTGAAAGTGAAGTTCGGGTGATGCAGGGCACGCGACAGGTGGGAGAGCGTCGTCACGTTCATCGACTCGCCGAAGAAGCGGTTGGAGCGCGGGTTGAGCGCCGCGTGGATCGCTTCGTCGTCGGTCATGCGCGCTTCCGGAAGCCCGAAGACCTCGCGCACGGCGTCCGCCAGCCCCTTTTCGTTGTCCGTCTTCCACCCCGTCAGGACGCTCGTCCGCCCGCCGAGTTTCGCGTCGAACTCGCGGCAGAACTCCTTCGGCGACGGCCGGAATTTCTGCTGGATCGCCGTCTCGGGAAGCTCGGCCTCCGGGATCGGCTCTTCCAGGATCACCTTGAAGAGCGGATCGGCGCGGAGCAGTTCCTCGACCATGAGCCGCACGAGTTCGCGCGTCTCGGCCGGTGTGTCGGGCTGCTCGCACATCCGCCAGTACCGCAGCAGCGTGAGGCCGCTGACCGTGTGGTACATGTACGCGAAGATCGACACCGGCAGCACGTACCTCGCGATCTCCTGCGCCTTCTTCTTCACCTCTTTGTCGTACTTGCGGTTGTACCGCCGCCCGTTGAAGCGCTTGTAGTACTCCTCGCCCGTCACCGGCGTCAGCACGTCGATCAGCTTCTGGTAACTCCGCACCTGCGCGTCGCACGTCTCGGTGTAGAGCTTCAGCGCTTCGCCCGACAGCGGCGGCACCGCGTAGCTCCCTTCTTTCACCTCGACGTACCGCTGGCTCACCTGCTCCGAGTTGTAGAACGGGTGCGAGTGGAGGAACGCCCAGATGCAGTGCCGCGACACCCGGTCCAGCGCGAACTGGAAGTGCGCATGCTGAAGAGTCGTGTGGTGGCCGGCCTCGTAGATCGACTTTGCGAGCGAGTCGCGCCGCTCCGCCTTCTCCGCGCGCTTGGCATCCGACTTCTCCTTGTCCCCGCCGACGTCCTCGGGCGTGATGATGCCCTTCGAGGAATAGCAGGTGCGCGCAGTCGCCACGGCGTTCTCGAACGGGCGTTCGAACGCGTTGACGAGGCGGACGACAGGGGGGCCGCTTAGGAAGGTGGTCATGCGAAGCGCCGACGGGTGTCAGGAAAAGTCTAAGGTGGACGTCCGGGTATCAGAAACGAATTCGATTCGGAGATCGAAATGGGCCTCGACAACCACGTCATGCCGATCGTCCCTAAACCGAAAAACCCTTCAACAATCAACACGGGGCCGACGCCGCCTGGTCCGCGGGGATTTTTCTCACGCCCCGAGTTGTCGGCAGAACCATCGAAACAGCTAATAGGAATTCAGGGTGGAGTTACTTAGGATGCGACGGCTCGAGGGTGGCTCGAAAACGCACTTACGGGGGTGCCTCGCAACCTCTCATGCCAGCGGAGATGAACCATGCGCTACGCGACATTCCTGACGTTACTCCTTGGACTGTGCGGAGCCGTCGGCGCCGAAGATGCCGAGTTCAAGCTCGTTCGCGGCGAGCGCCCCCCCGTCGACAGCGCGCTGAAGACCAGGGTCGTCTCGATCGAGCAGGACTTCTATCCGAACCTCGACAAGTCGGCGGATGCCCTGGCCGAGGCAAAGGTGGAGGATTACGTCAGGAAGTACAAGGTCCAGGACTTCTACAACGCTATCTCGAGAATGGAAAAGGCACTTCAGGGAACGGATGCGAAGCGTTCGGACGTGGCTTGGTGCCGCCGGTGGCTGACGGCCTATAAGCAGCGCGTCGACGAGTTCGCAGCGAAGGCCAAGGATCTCAGGGAAGCAGGGGACGCGACCGCCGCCGCCGCGGTGAAAGACGTGAGCGCCCGGCTCGACGAGCTTTCGAGTTACTTTGACCCGAAGTCGTTCAAGTGCGATCTCGACGCTCCCCTGACGGCCCGGCGCGTCCGCGAGTGGATCACGAGGCTCAAGACGCTCGATGCCATCCCGCCCAAGGGACTCGCTGAGCTGGACCGGCTCGTGAAAGATCATCCTGAGTACGCGAAGGACGAGCGGATCAGGAGCCTCCAGGCCTGGTTCAAGCAGCGCATGCCCGAGGCGATCAAGCGGGGCATCAACCGGACCATCGACTCCTTCGAAACCGGAAGCGGAACCGGCCCGGGCGTCGCCCTTCAGGCGATCGAGCAGGTGAGGAACATCCTGCCGCCCAACGAGGTTCCGGCGTGGATGCTCGAGGATGAAACTGAGGTGAACAGGATGCTGAAGGACGTTCCCCTGGCGATCGAGGGCTGCCAGGCTCGCCTGCAGGTGATGAAGGACTACCTGGCGAAGGCCGACCCCGAATACGAGGCGCTTCTGCCCCAACTGCTCGCCCTGTACGCAAAAGTGGAGGAAGGCGCCAAGGCCGCGTACGAGAATGCGCGTCTGCCGGAGGCTCGCTCCACGAGCGCCGACCTGATGGCGATCGCGGAGAAGGTGCTCGCCGACCCCGCCACGGAATCGGGGGCCCGCAAGCGCGTCGTGATCAATGCGGACAAGCAGCACGAGTCCGAACGACGCAGCAGCGAGCGGATCGACGGCGAATGGATCTACGTGAAGAGCTGGACGGAAGAGTACGACTGGTTCCAGGTGGCCGCGGCGGAGAAGGTCGGGGCCGACTGGAGAATCGTCTTCTATCAGCTCCGCCGCTACACGAAGGCGCTCAAGGGGGACTCAAACCACGAGTGGTACTGCGCGGAGCGAATCGTGGGCAAGAAGATCCGGGAAGAAAACATCGAAAAGTAACGAGCAGGAAGTTTGAAATGCCCCCGCGTCGGCCCCGCCCCGGCCGCGAACCTCTACCTGAGGCGGTCGCCGCACGGAAGACCCGACCGCGCCGGGAAGCTGGAGCTGGTACGCCGCGTCGCGCAAGCGGGCGTGACGAAAGAGGCACACGATGTCGGCGTGCATGAAATCGAGTACGCCCGGACAGCGGGGGCGGGAATAGTGGGGACGATTAGAAATTTCTGTAGGGCTTGTGTTGGCTGCGGCGGCCCTCCTACTTGTCCTTCGGCTTCTTGAAATCCTCCGGCCACTTGTGCTCCGGCCGGCTCATGATCTCCTCGACCACCTTGCCCGCCGCTTCGGCAGCGTCCTTCTTCCCGTCCTTCTTCGCCTTCTCGAGGATCTCGCGGATCTGCGGGATGAATTCCGTGTACCAGGCCTCGGCGACCTCGAACATCCCGTGCTCTTCATCGCCGCCATGATGGAGAGGCCGGGCTTGCCGAATTTCCCGCTAAAGAGGCGGACGAGGTCGTCGTCGTGCTTGTAGAAGTTGCTGACGCAGTCGGGCGAATGGCGGTGCATGCAGACGTCGGTTCGCCAGGCTGACGGGCGGGAAGTTGGTCCTCGAGATGCGCTCGCCCGGGTCGTGCGTCGTCTTGCCGCCGTTGCGCATGTTGCCGCTCAAGTGGCACGTCGGCGCCGTGCTGGCACTTGCTGCAGTTCTCCGGCTGCCGCGCTTTTCTCCAAACTCTCGCCTCCCGACTCCCGTCTCCGGAGTGCCCTTACCGCCCCTGCATCCTCTTCTCCACCCCGAAAATCCGCTTCGCCTGCTTCGACCCGGCCTTCATCAGCATCGCGACGACTTCCTCGCGGCGGCGGTA
>JAIOPR010000107.1 GCA_021413805.1 Planctomycetota bacterium | reverse complement strand
ACGCGGTGCCTCCTCTCGATGAAATTCGAATGCGTGGCGCATTCTACACCGCGGGGATCTCACTACGTTTCAAGTCGCGCCACGAAGTTCTCAGCGACGATGAACGCCTCGCCAAAAGTCAGCAACTGCAGGGGTGCGACTTGCGACCGCCGAGGAGCGGGGACGATTGTCGGGCGCATCTCGAAGCGATCCAGGACCTGGCAATACGACTCCATGAGGAATCTCGGACCGCTCCCCAACTGGCCGCTCCCGCTATTCAGCAGCTCGTCCAACGGCATACGGTTGAGGTAGTGCCCAAAGGGAATAAATCGTTTCGCGGCCTGACGATGGGATAACACCAGCTCCCCTATCACCGAAGAAGCCAAACTCGGCGCACGGGCGAAACTGAGACCGACCTCGTCGTCTGTATGTTCCCGCAAAGCAGGGTGAAGTGGGTCATCGGTCAATTCAAGGTCCTGCGCCGTCGCGCACAAACCACGGATCTCGCGGATCCCATTCCCCATGACAGTCCACCTCTGAGGCGTCGCAGTCGGCTGACAGTAAACATCCAGACTCAGGCGGAAGGCACCCGGTTCGAAGGCAATGTTCACGATGCGCAAAAGCCCGTTACTCTCGAATTCCTCCGAGATCGTGACGGCAATCAGCGCTTGGATCCCTGGGGATCCCGTCACGACCGCTCCTCGCGCTTCATTTTCGCCATCAACCACGACTCGAGGATGACCGTCGCCGCGACGGTATTCACATGCGACCGCTTCGCGCCCTTGCTCATCTTGATGCCGCGAAGCCGATCCTCCGCTTCGACGCTCGAAAGCCGCTCGTCCCAGTATTCGAGGGGGACGGCGATGCGGTCGGCGAGGGCGTCGCCGAATTCTCGGGCGATGGCGGCGCGGGGGCCTTCGGAGCCGTTCATGTTGTAGGGGAGGCCGACGACGACGAACTCGACGTTCTTTTCCTCGACGATCTGGGCGATGTCGGCGAGGTCGTTTTCCCAGTCGCGGCGCTCGAGGACGGGGAGGCCGAGGACGATGCCGCCGGGGCCGGAGATGGCGAGGCCGACGCGCTTGTCGCCGGTATCGACAGCGAGGGCGCGGATCACAGGACGGCCTCGCGCTTTTCGGCCTCGAGGAGGTCCACGAGCTTTTTCACGTCCTGCGCCCGGTCGCGGTGGCAGACGAGCGTCGCGTCCTTGGTGCGGACGATGATGAGGTCGCGCACGCCGACCGCGGCGACGAGGTGGCCGTCCGACAGCACGAGGCAGTTCGAGACATCGACCCCGCGGAAGTCGCCGGCGACAGAATTCCCCGCGGCATCGCGTTTCAAATACGCCGCCACGCTCGTCCAGCTCCCCACGTCGTCCCAACCCCACGCCGCTTCCAGCATCCGCACGTCCGGCGCCTTCTCCATCACCGCGTAGTCGATCGAGATCTTCTCGATCCTCGGGAACTCGCGGTTCAGGACCGCGGGACTTCCCTTCGAAGCGCGGATCTTCTCGAGCGCGGCGCCGATCGCGGGTTTGTATTTCGCGATCGCGGCGAGGATGTCGGAAGCGCGCCAGCAGAAGATCCCCGCGTTCCAGAGGAATCCCCCGTCCGCGACGTAGCGCTTGGCGGTGGCGAGGTCGGGTTTCTCGACGAAGCGCTTCACCTTGAAAACGCGGACGCCGCGCGATTTCGTGAGGGCGGGGCCGCGCTGGATGTAGCCGTAGCCGGTCGCGGGGTGGTTCGGTTTGACGCCGAAGACGTAGAGGCCGCCCTCGCGTTTCGCGGCGTCGGCGGCGGCGGCGAGGGTGCGGCGGAAGGCGGCCGCGGGCTCGATGACGTGGTCCGCGGGGAGGACGACCATCACGCCGTCGGGGTCGCGCGAAGCGACGAGCGCCGCGCCGAGACCGATCGCGGCCGTCGTGTCGCGGCCTTCAGGCTCTCCCACGATCTGCCGTGCGGGGACGCCGGGAAGGGCCTTTCGCATGGCGGCGACGGTGGAGCGGTTCGTGAGGACGTGCACGCGCGAGGGCGGGACAAGGCCGCGGAGGCGCGCGACGGTCTCGGCGATCATGGTGCGTTTCCCCGCAATCGCGAGGAGTTGCTTGGGCGTCGCGCGGCGGGAGAGCGGCCAGAAACGTTTTCCGCTTCCGCCGGCGAGGATGAGGGCGTGGAGCATGGGGAGACGATGATACACGAGAGGATTCTGAGGTGGACAAACGGCTGGACCGCAGAGGGCGCTGAGAACAACGGGAGAAAGACGGAGGAACGGCGAATCGACGTTCTGTGAAGTTCTGGCCCGGTGAAACGGCGGGGGCGAAAAAAGTTGCCGCCGGCCGATCGGTTTTGCAGGATTCTTCGCGCCATCGACAGGGTGTGGCGAAAAGGGGCTTGAGCCGGATCTCCGTGCTCCGGCGCGTTCGGATTCTGTTAAAGATCGTACAACCTGGAAATGCATCACTGAGACGGCAGCCGTTGGAACGCACAACTTGGGCAGGCGGGTGTCTGGTCCGTGGTTCCGGGAGTCCGGCGCCGGGAGCGGCGCCCCGGATGCGGATTTGATTCGAAAGGACGATGCGCCATGCGTTTTGGAACCATTCACAATCGCGGATTCGTGCTCCTGGTCGCCCTCGGCGTCCTCGGCGTGCTCGGGCTTCTCGCGGCGACTTTTGCGGTCCTCTCGCGCGTCGAGCGTGCGGTCGCGAACAGTTACGTGGACAAGGTGCGCGCCAAGATGCTGGCGCAGTCGGGCATCGAGCGGGCCGTCGCCTCGATCCGCGGGCGGGCGATGATCCAGGCGTGGGACGACGTGCGGAACGACTGGTATTACCGGGAGATGCTGAACGCGGAAAGTGGTGGCCTGACCTATCCGGCCGCCTTGAAGACAGCGACCTGGAAATACACGCCGACGCGCGGGTATGGCATGCCGCCGCGTACCCTGGAAGCGGCGCTCGACGACGGGCTCGTGGCCGGCGCGCCCAATGGCATTTCCTTTCCCCAGTCCTCGACCCCCACGGCCCACGAGCCCTTCAGCGGCGAATTCCCCGGGACCTACCAGGCCCGCGGCGACGTCTATGCCCTCAAGGTCCTCGACTGCGCTTCCATGGTCAACGTCAACGACGGCGGGCAGAACATCATCCGCGTGCTCAACAACCTCGGCTCGATCCTCAAATGCGCCGACGGGACGCCGCTCTCCGCGGGCGGGTTCAACCTCGGCGACCAGGTCGCGGCGAAAGCGAAAAAGCGCGGCGTGCCCTTCAACAACAAGGCCGAGGTCTTTGACGCGGTCTTCAACGGGAATCCGCTTTTCGCGAGCCCGGCGGAGGCGCGGAAGCGATTCGGCGCGTGCCGGGATTTCATCACCTGCCATGGGTGGGTGGACGGGACGACGATCAAGTTCAAGAACACGTGGACGGGGGCGAGCGGGTACACGGGGGGTGACTATGCCTCGGCGATCGCGTCGGCGCCGGCGACGAGGGCGGTGCTCGCGGAAGCCGAAGCGGAGGAAATCGACCCGTTGGGGGAGAACCCGCGAGCGGACGGCGGCCTGGCCGCAAGCCCGCTGTTCATGGTCGGGATCTCCGTGCCGGGCGCGTACGCGTCGATCGCCTCGACGCGCTTCCTCGCCGCGACGGGGCCGTTCATGGTCAAGGACCCCGGCAAGGGCGGAGGGTTCAAGCAGTTCGTGACGGGGCTCGGGACGGACACGGCGACGGGCGGCGAGACGAGCGCGGGGAAATTCGGCGGGTTCCGCTACCAGGGGGAGCCGCGCACGCCGGTGAACATCAACACGTGCTCGAGGGAAGTGCTGGTCGCGACGCTGATGGACCTGGAGGCGGACTTCTGGGATTACCTCGTGCTGGACGAGTCGGCGGCGGTGAAGGAGTACACAGGAAGCGTCGGCAACATCAACGTGAAGATCACGAAGGCGGACGCGGAGAAGGTCGCGGATTTCCTGCTGAGCGCGAGGTACACGCACGGATCGCCGGCGGGGGCGTGGTGCTTCAACGACTGGATGCACTTCGAGCAGGACGTCCTCGGCGCGATCCCGGGGATCACGCGCTTCCAGAAGGCGCTCATCCGCGCGAACGCGAACCCGAACACGAACGTGCGGAAGCTGTGCCCGGACCTGATCCTGGTGGAGTCGAACCCGGCGGTGGCGCCGCAGGACCTGGTGCGGATGGACAAGAGCGACGTGAAGGTGAACTCGACGGAGTGGACGTTCAGCTCGAACGGCCTGTTCGAGATCGAGGGGATCGGGCGTGTGTACAGCGCCGGGAAGGTGATGGCGGAGGAAAAGATCGAGACGGTGGTGAAAGTGTTCGACCAGGTGGTGTACCGGTCCCAGGAGCAGTTCGAGCGCGACCGCGGCTGGACGACGGAGGACAGCACGGAGGGGGACCTGCTGGCAGGCGGGTATCCGCCGGTGATCTCGATGCCGGAGTACGTCTACAACGCGGCGTCGAACCCGGTGCACTACCGGAGCCAGGCGGGCGACGTGTCGTGGTGCGCGGACTACACGGGGTACCTGATCCTGAACAACCCCGCGAAGGTGCAGGCCGGCGTCACGCCGGGCCCCGCGCAGGACGGCTCGTCCTCGGGCCACAACGAGGACGCGTGCTGGGGGCCGGACCCGACGAGCCTGACCAAAATCCAGGGGACGCCGAGTCCCTCGACGGTGGCGGCCTCGTCCGGCGGGTTCGTCATTGCGCACCCGAAACTGAAGAAGTGCGGGATTTCATTCGTCGCGGGGTTCAACCTCGCTTCGCTCTACCCGAACCAGAGCCACCGCTACGCGTGGCACGACGCGGGCGGAAGCGGAGCGCCGAGGCACCCGGAGTACGCCTACAGCTCGCCGCACTGCTTCGCCGACGGCCTCAACATGTCCGCTTCGCCCCTCAATTCCTCGCCGCAGGACACCGGCTACGTGAGCTCCTGGTCCAGCCCGATGGAGCCCTACCAGGTCCGGCCCGGCTCGACCGGCGCGTACTTCTGGGACAACGGGTGCGACCTCCAGAACCAGGGAATCTACCTCAACGAAACGCGGCGCAACCGCTTCCATACCTACTGGGCCGACGAAGTGCCCTCGCCCCAGTGTACGATCGAGATGGCGGTAAAGCCGGAGATCGACCTGTGGACGTGGGTGCGGAAAAGCAAGCCGCACGTGGTCTCCAGCTGGTCCGGCACCTTCACGATCATGGCGTGCAAGCGCCAGTTCCTCTTCGACTGGGGCGTCGGCGGCACGCGCGGCATGAACTACACCGTCCGGGCCTACGCCGAGCTGACACGCCTGTGCCTCGAGTTCTACCACCACCCGACAGGCCGCTTCTATGTGATGTGGATGGACCAGGCGTGGAAGCCCCACACGTGGCACCACGTCGAGTTCACGTGGGTCAGCGCCCACCAGGCCACGCTCGCCGACGGCTCGCTGGTTGACGTTCCCGCGAACGCGATGCTCTTCAATGACGGAGGCACCAGCGCGCCGGGCGAAGCGTCGATGTCGTCGCCGGAAGCGCCCGGCCAGCGCGACGTGAACACGAAGCTCGGCCAGGCGGTCTACGGAGGCGCCGCGATGGTGCTCCCCGAGAACGTCGCCCCCACGAATCCCAACGACGACACGGGCACCGGGCCGCGATTCGACGTCGGCGGCATCCTAGCGAGCGACGGGACCTACGGGATGAGCTCGCCGCGATGGCACGGCATCATCGACAACATCGTCATGCACCACTGGAGGAGCCACGAGGGCCCGTTCAGCCCCCGCAACCGTTACCACAGCGCGACCTACTACGACGACGCGACGTGGAAGTCCGGGCAGGGGTACAAGAAGGAACTGGCCGGGGTTTACAAGAAGCGCCTCACGTGGCTCGAATCGATCGCCGCGACGCACAGCATTGTCATCGGCACCGTGGCGTGCTCGCACTACCACCCGTTCCACGTCCACCTCTACGGCCACGACGGCGCGGCGCCCACGACGTCGTTCGGGCACATCACCCCGGCCCTCCGCATCAAGACCGGCGGCTCGTACGTCGATTCGTACTACTACGACGGCTGCGTCGGCGTGCCCGTGAAGGCGGCGGTCCAGGCCGGGCAGGAGTTGTACTACCTGGGGTGGTTCGAGGTGGCGTCGCTCGTCCCGGTCACGATGTCGCCGATCCTGTGCGACATCCGGGTGACGTACTTCGAGGAGCCGGCGGTGCTCTTCCGGCTTTCGAGTTCGGAGGCGAAGCGGTAACGGGAACGTGGACGGGATCGGTTACGAGGAGAACGCGGGCGCCAATCATTTAACGCTTATTTTGCGTAGTATTTGAGAGTGGAATTGACTTTGAGCAACAATAAACGCATAATATGCGTTTAATAATGCCTTTCATCCACGAACACACCGGCTGGCCCGATTTCACCTGGAGCGACGCCACCCTCGCCGCCCCGCTGGCGGCGGTGCGCCACCGGCAGGGACGGCTCATCGGGAAACTGGAAGCGCTCGGGTTCGAAATCCGGGACGAGACCGGGCTGTCGGCGCTGACGGGGGACGTGGTGAAGTCGTGGGCGATCGAGGGGGAGGCGCTCGACGCGCGCGAAGTGCGGTCTTCGATCGCGCGGCACCTCGGGCTCGAGGCGGGCGGGCTGCCGAAGGCGACGCGGAACGTGGACGGAATCGTGGAACTCATGCTCGACGCGACGCGGGAATGCGGACGGCCACTGACGGCGGAACGGCTCGGGGCGTGGCACGCGGCGCTCTTCCCCACCGGCCGAAGCGGGCTCCGCCGGATCACGGTGGGGGGCTGGCGGACGGCGGAGTCGGGGCCGATGGAAGTGGTGTCCGGGCCGCCGGGGCGGGAACGCGTGCACTTCGAAGCGCCGGAGGCCGACCGGGTGGACGTGGAGATGCGGCGCTTCATCGAGTGGTTCAACGCCCCGCTCGCGACGGACCCCGTGATCAAGGCGGGCGTGGCGCATTTCTGGTTCCTGACGATCCATCCGTTCGAGGACGGCAACGGGCGGATCGCCCGGGCCGTGGCGGACATGTCGCTCGCCCGGGCCGACGCGACGACCCAGCGCTTCTACTCGATGTCCACGCAGATCGAAGCGGAACGGATGGAGTACTACCGGCGGCTGGAGCGGTCGCAGCGCGGCGGGCTCGACGTGACGGCGTGGCTCGAGTGGTTCCTGGCCTGCATGGGTCGCGCCATCGACTCGGCGGAAGCATCGCTCGCGGCGACGCTTCGCAAGGCGGATCTTTGGCTCCGGATCAACCGGCGCCCGGTGAGCGAGCGCCAGCGCGGCGTGATCAACCGGCTGATGGACGGGTTCAGGGGCGGCCTGACGTCAACGCGGTACGCGCGGCTGGCGAAGTGCTCGCACGACACGGCGCTTCGCGACGTCCACGAGCTCCTCGGGCGCCGGATCCTGTTGAGGAACGAGGGCGGTGGGAGAAGCACGAGCTACCGGCTGGGGACGCTGGAGGAGATGCGGGAGGCGTGAGGGGGTGAACTCCGGCCGTTCTCCGCCTTTTCTCCGCCTTCTCTGTGGCAAACGCCGTTGACCGCGCCTCCATGTCCACCCCTCCCTTTCGCGCTTGCCGCAACTCACTTCCCCGGGGTACAACGCGCCGCACCTGAGCTGTCCCTGAAAGGACCCCGTGGGCGCTTTCCGCATCCTGCTCTGCTGGCTTGTGATCGCGGCCCACGTCGATCCGGCGACGTCCGGGGCGGTGCGGTTCGCGGGACCGTTTGCGCTGTTCTCGTTCTTCGCGGTGAGCGGGTATTACATGACGCTCACGCTGCGAACGACCTATGCGGTGCCGGGCGGACTCCGTGCGTACTATTTCAACCGTGCGCTCCGGATCCTCCCGCTCTACGTCGCGCTCCTCGTCGTGTGCGCGCCGTTCGCGTTCGTGAACGACAACCCGACGCACGCGGCCTGGACCTCCTTGAAAACGCCGAGCGCCGTGATCGCCGCCATCGCGCAGATCCAGCCGATCGGCCAGGAAG
>JAIOPR010000163.1 GCA_021413805.1 Planctomycetota bacterium | reverse complement strand
GGTCTTCGTGTCGATGACGGCGCGCGAGGACAAATGGGAAGAGCGCCGGAAGGTACTGGACGCGGTCCTGGCCACGCTCGCGCTCGAAGAATAGGTCAGCGCGCGGCGGGCTCTTCGCCGAGCAGGCGCACGGCCTCCTGCAGCATCGCGTCCTCCGCTTCGATGTCCGGGTCAACGCGCTTCCCCGCGCCCAGCCTTCCTTTAAGGCGTGCGAGGAGCGGAGCGGGATCGGAGGTGCGGCGGAAGTGTTCATCGACGGCATCGGCGGGGATGGCGTTGTCGTAGTCGCGCTCGAAGGAACCCGGGCCGGTGGCGGCGAGCTTCTCGGCTTCCGGGTCGGGGAAAGGCAGGTCGGGGGCGATGCCCGCGAGCTGGGTGGAGCGGCCGGCGGGGAGGTAGAAGCGGGAGACGGTGACTTTCGCGCCGCGATCGCCGAGACGGTAGATTTCCTGCACGGTTCCCTTGCCGTAGGAGGTCTCGCCCATCACGACGGCGCGGCCGTGGTCCTGGAGGGCGCCCGCGGAAAGCTCGGAGGCGGAGGCGGAGAAGCGGTTCACGAGGACGAGCAGGGGGACGCTTTCCGGGACCGCCGCGCCCGGGTCCTCCGCTTCGAGCACCCTGGTCTGCGCGCCGCGTTCGGTGATGACGACGCCTTGGTCGATGAAGAGGTCCACGATGGCGACGGCGTCATCGACGGTGCCGCCGGGGTTGTTGCGGAGGTCCAGGACGATGCCGCGCGGCGGGCGGACGCAGCGGCGGAGAGCCTCGGTCATTTCGGCGGCGCAGCCGTCGGTGAACGACCAGAGCCGCAGGACCAGCACATCGTGGGCGGGCCCGGCTTCGATCCGCCGCACCGCCTTCGCCTGCACTTCGCGCCGTGTGAGCTTGAAGTCGAGAAGCGATCCCTCGCGGCGGATCGTCAGCGTCAGTTCGGTGCCGGCCTCGCCGCGGATGAGCGCCAGGTACTCTTCCGCGGAAAGGCCTTTCACAGGTTTCGCGTCCACGGCCACGATCAGGTCCTTCTTGCGCAGCAGGCCGTCCGAAGGCCCGCCTTCGAAGACCTCGGTGATCGTGGGCTCATCTCCGGGCTGGACCACGACGCCGATCCCGCTGTACTTGCCGGAGAGCGACCGCGCCATGTCGCCCCACTCGCGCCGCGGGAACCACGCGGAGTGCGGATCGAGACGGGGCAGGAGACACTGGAGGGCGCGCTCGGCCAACTGCGAGTATTCGACCCGTTGCCCCGGGTACCGCGCGTTCCACGCTTCCCGCACCTGCTCCACCGCCCCGGCGCATTCGCTCGCGCCGCGCCCCGCCCGCTCGATCAGCAGCGCCCGCTCGGGAAACGGAATCGCAGCACAGTCCGGGTCGAATTCCCCGATGAACACCCAGAAACCCTCCCGCACTGCGCGACCGTGGTTTGTGGAAGCGCCGGAGACGTGGCGGTCCCACGCGAAGAGGAGCACATCTTCGAACTCGGCCGCGTCGATATCGTCGCCGAGGGACGCGCGCAGCCGGATCGCCCGGCGCGCATTTTCGGGGAGGACGCAACCGGCGAGCATCGCCAGCAGCGCAGCCCCAGCCAGGGCGCGGAACGCCAGGGACCCACGCCCTGCCCTCTCGACCGCCGCCATGTTGGAACCTCTCGATCGATGCGCCTTCCCCGGGGGTGACGCGGCGACGGCCTGCCGGGAAACGCGGGCCGCGGGGCCCGCGCTCCCGGCTTCAGGAGTTAGTCGTCGTCGTCCTCGTCATCATCATCGTCGTCATCGTCGTCGTCATCATCATCCACGTCTTCGTCATCGTCGTCATCGTCCTTCTTTTTCTTTTTCGCGCCCTTGGCGCCGTCCCCGCCCTTCTCTTCCTTTTCGTCCTTCTCGTCCTTTTCGTCCTTCTCCTCTTTCTCGCCCTTCGCATCGTCCTCGTCGTCGTCCCCGCTCTCCTCGGAAACCACGAACTCGTCGTACTCCTTGCGGGTCATCATTTCTTCCGTCTCGTCCAGGTCCGTCGTGGACAGCTTCACCAGCCAGCCGTCCTCGAACGGATCCTTGGAAAGGTTATCCATGTTCTCGAGCACCGCTTCGTTCACCGCGGTGACCTCACCCGACAGCGGCGCCAGCAGGTCCGATACGGCCTTGACGCTTTCGATCTCGCCGAAAGGCTGCCCGGCTTCGATTGTGTCGCCGACTTCGGGGAGTTCGATGTGCACGAGGTCGCTCAGATTTCAGATCATCCGGGCGCATTCGACGTCTCCGAAAGTTGTGTGCATCAATGCCGAGGAGTATGGCATTAGAGCAAGGCGGGAAGGGGCGTCAAGGTTCCCGGAGGCCGCGGACTACGAGAAAGGCGACTTCTGCGGCGCCGCATCCGGGGGCGGTTCCTTGCGGATCGGGAGCACCACCGTGAAGACCGATCCTTTCCCCGGCTCGCTGCGGACCGTGATGGCCCCGCCGTGCGCCTCCGCGATGCCCTTCACGATCGCCAGCCCCAGCCCCGTCCCTGCCACCTGCGCCGTGAGCGAGCCATCGACCCGGTAGAACTGCTGGAAGAGGTTCTGCTGGTCTTCCGCTGAAATCCCGATGCCGTGATCCTCGACGGCGATGCGGAGGTTTCCCTCGCTGACGGAAAGCGCGACCGAGATTTCCCCTCCCGCGGGCGAGTACTTCATCGCGTTCGAGATGAGGTTGATCAGGATTTCCTTCATCCGGTTCCAGTCGAACATCATCTCGGGCACGTCGGCGTCCACCTTCGATGTCACCGTGTGCCTGTCCGAGTGCGTCTTCGAGAGCGCCAGGACTTCCTTCACCAGGTCACCCGGGTGGGCGAGCTCCTGGTGCAGGCGGAGCGTGCCGCTCTGGATGCGCGAAACGTTGAGCAGGTCCTCGATCAGCTCGATCAGCCGGTCGCCTTCCTCCTCGATCACCTGCAGGAACTCCAGCTCCTGCGGCGTCCGCTCCATCCCCGCCAGCGCTTCACAGTACGCCTTGATCGACGTCAGCGGCGTGCGCAGTTCGTGCGAAACGTTCGCGACAAAGTCCGATTTCATCTGGTCGAGCTTGCGGAGGCGGTCCATTTCGCGTGAAGCGGTCATGTCGCGGAAGACGAGGATGCAGCCGAAGGCCTGAAGGGCGTCGTCGCGGAGGAGGGAGGAGCCGACGGCGATGGGGAATTCCGTGCCGCCGAGGTGCGTGGTGACGAGGCGTTCCATGGCGAACCCGACCTGGACGGTTTCGTCGAAAAGGGCGCGGAGTTCCGTGCGGACCTCCTCGGTGAGGAGGGGCTCGAAGGGCTGGCCGACGACGTCGAGGGTCTGGATATCGAGCATGGCGGCGGCGTTGCGGTTGATCTGGAGGATGCGGCCGTCGAGGTCGGCGACGAGGATCCCGTTGGTGATGGAGTCGAGGATGTTGGCGAGGAACGAGCGCTCGCGGTCGATGCGGCCGAGTTCGTCGTCGAGCCGGCCGCGTTCCTCGGCAGCGATGAGCGCGGCGGCGGCTTCTTCCGCGAGAAAGGAAAGCGCTTCGACCGTCTGCTGGGCGAGCTCGCCGGCGGCCTGCGGGACGTCGAGGACGAGGACTCCTGAAACTTCGCCCGCGACCACCAGCGGCACCAGCGTGTGCCAGTCGCGTTCGTTCTCGCCCGGCACGGTCGTCGTGCGCCGTTCTTTCGTGACCCAGCCGAGAAGCTCGCTCGAAGGGCGCCAGGGCGCGGCACCCAGGCGGCGGATCGTCGTGTCCCCCGTGGTCTTGTGCAGGACCATCCCTTCGCCCGACTGGCCCCGCAGGTAGAACTGCGTCCCCCCCGAGCCGACCAGCTCCCGTGCCGCTTCTGCGAACGCCTTCACCACGTCCGACGTCGCCCGCGCGCCGCGGATTTCGCGGGAGCGTTCCTGGACGAACCGGGAGACTTCGTAGGCGCGGCGAAGAGCCTCGATTTCCTGGAGGGCGGTGTCCTGGGGCGCCGGGGAGGAGGCGTCCATCAGCGCGCGAATTCCAGGAAGATCATGGCGCGTTCGGATTCGTCGGCGCCTTCCGACAGGAGCGCGGGGAAGACGTCGGGGGAGAGGCCGAGGGCCGCCCATCCTTCCTCGGAGAGCGGCGGCATCCGGCGGTCGCCGCCCGAGCCCAGCTGGAGAGCGCGGGCCAGGATGTCGCCGAGGTGCACGATCGCGGCGGCCTTCATGTTGGCGCCCGCCAGCGCCGGGTTGTGGTGGTGCGAAACGGAATCGACCAGACCCTGCGAAAGGCTCCACCGCTCGAGCAGCCAGCCGCCCACGTCGGCGTGCGTCACGCCCAGCACCGCCGTCTCCGCTTCAAGCATGGTGCAGTCCAGTTCCCGCACTCTCGCTGTCACCTTCGCAAAGTCGTCGGGGAGGTAGGAGTCGAGGGCGATCTTGCCGACGTCGTGAAGGAGGCCGGCGATGAAGAACTCTTCGAGGGCGGTGAAGGCGAGCTTGCGGGCGATGACGCGCGAGCAGGCGCCGGTGGCGATCGAGTGCTTCCAGAACGCCGCGCGGTCGAACCCGTCGGCGCGCGGGCCTTTTTTGAGTGCGTCGAAAATCGACGTCGAGAGGACGATCGAGCGGATTGTGTTGAAACCCAGGATCACGATCGCGTGCGTCACCGTGGAAATCCGGTTCGGGAAACCGTAGAAGGACGAATTCACGACGCGCAGGACCTTGGAAGTGATCGCCGGGTCGCTCGAAATCAGCTGCGCGATTTCCTTCGCGCTCGTCCGGGGATTCACCATCAGCTGGTTGATCGAGGAGAGCATCGACGGAAGCGTCGGGAGCCCCTGGATGCGGTCCACCACCCGCCTCAGGCGGTCCTGCGGGACCGCGGGACCGTTCACGGTTTCCTCCCGCCCCGGATCCGGGCGAGCGCGGCGTCGAGAAGGGCCTTCATGACCGGCTGGCCAGCCACTTTTTCGAACGCGTGCTGGAGCTCGGCTTCCACGACCGCGGGATCGGCGGCGATTCTTCGCGCCGCGGAAGGCGGGGGCCCGCCCTGCGGAAGGACGTCGATGACGGTGATCTTGCGAGACCGGAGCCTCTCGAGCAGTTCCGGCGTGATCTCGGCGCCTTCGCGGACGAGCAGCGCACCGCCCGCATCGACCACAGGGGTGGCGGTTTTCATGCCGGGTGAGACTTTGTCGAGGGGTAGAAGTGGCATGGGCAATTCCAGAGGGGGGAGTCTACCGCGAGGGCGCGCCGTTTCGCACGGATTCACGGCACAGGGGCGGCGGATTTCTCGCGTTTGCGGAGGAGCGGGTTGAGGAAGGCCAGGGTGAGCAGGCCGACGGCCGCCGTCGCGACTCCGAACGTGGTGACGGGGCGCCCCGCGTCGCAGGAAACTCCATACGTTGCGGCGACGTGCGAACCATCGCCGGGAGAAATCTGCAGGACCGTCCAGGCGCCCAGGCCTGACCCGACCTGAAGCGGCACGCTCCCGGAAATCACCCGTTCGCGGGAAGGCCGGCCCGGCTCCTGGATTCTCACGGTGTTTTCAACGGGGACGCTGCCGTCCGGACGCGGGACCGAAGCCGTGAGTTCGAGTGTGAAGGGGAGCATGGACTCGGACTGGGTCCACGAGAAGAAGAGCGTCGTTTCGCCGATCGTGAGGGGAACAGGGTCGTGTTCGTTGAAGCCAATCCACGCCGCGGACTGCTGGCCCTTTCCCTGCCAGACGACATGGATCGCGGGATTGGCCGCCGGCGCGTCATTGAAGGCGATCGCGTCCTGCACCGGGTGCTCGAACATCCCGACCACCGCCAGCCCGACGCCGTCGTGCAGTTCCACGGGCTGGCCGTACCGGACGTCCTGCCGCCGCCCCGCCGCGCCGGCCGGCGACACCACGACCGCCGCCGTTTCCGCCCCCGTGCGGAAAATCGAAACGATCGTCAGCCGGTCGTTGAACTCGTACCGGAAACGAAAGTGGTCCTCGAGCCCGATGTGCCCCATGGCCGCCGGGGTTTCCTTGAGGTGAAACAGCCACTCCGACTTGTCGAACCCGCCCGGGCCGATCACCCGGATCTGGATCGCCGGGTTTTCGGGCGCGTCCCCTTCGCTGAACGCCTTCATGTCCTCCCCGACGGAAAGATTGGGAAGGTACCTTTCGAGCGTCAGCGTGTAGCCGCCCTCCAGCGGGATCGGCTTCCCGAGGTTGTCCTGCACCTCGATCGACTGCGGTTCCCCCGCGGGCTGCGTCACGATCAGTTTCCCCGAGCGCGGCGCTTCGCGCCCCTGCAGAAGCGACCGGACACTTTCTTCGTTCATCTCCCGGTGGTACGTGATCGCGAACGAATCGAAAACCATCGGCGGCGGCCCGTCCGGCAGCCGGGAAAGCGACTCGTCGTAGACCCACTCCGGGGCGCTGATCTCCCCGCCCGCCATCAGCTGCACCCGTGCCACCGGGATCGCGTGCGCCTCCTCGTCCGTCGCCGTCGCTTCACGCCATTTCATTTCCGCACGGTACTTCCCGTAGAACCGGTCGATTTTCACGACCGAACCGTCGTCGAGTGGAAGCGCGATCTCGCGATTGGGATCGCTTTTCCATGTGGCCACGGGAACCTCGAAATCCCGGAATGGCTCGAGCCCCCCGTGCGACGCCTGGGAAGCGGCCTTGATGACCAGGCGGTCCCGCCCGTTGAAATATCGGTCGGCGGGTTCGCCGGGTCGCAGCGTGACGGTGCCTTCGCGTCCCTTGACGGTCGTGAGGAACATCCCCGCAAAGGTGACAATCAGGCCGGCCTGGACGAGCAGCGTGCCGATCTTGAGCCGGGTCCACGGGTAGCCGGCCAGCATCACGGCAAAGATGTTCAGGATCAGGAAGACGAGCGCCATCTCGAACGCCATGCGCGCCCACATCGCGTGCTTCACCAGCGTCCACGGGTTTTCCAGGAAAATCGCCGACAGCGCAAAGGCGACCGCGCAACCGAAGAACACCGCCACGCCGAGCCGGACGCTCGAGAAGAAATTGAACACCCGCTGAAAAATGTCGGGGGGCGCCGGCATTACCGGCGGCGGCTCGCTCATCGTGGAGCTGCTTCTAGTGTCGCCGGACGACGACGTAGTCGGCCAGCGCCTCGAGCGCATCCCGGAAGGAGCTGCGCGGAAGCGCCGACAGCTTTTCCTTCGCTTCGGCGACGTATTCGTCGGCGCGGTCGAGCGCGAATGACCGCAGCCCGTGCGCTTCGATGAGATCGACCAGGATGCCGCGTTTGCCGGTCGCCTTCGGGTCCGAAATCAGCTCTTCAACCTCGCGGCGTTTCTTGTCCGGGAGCTGCGCGAATAGTCCGATGAGCGGCAGGGTGACCTTGCCCTTGTCGAGGTCGGTTCCCAGCGTCTTGCCGACCTCGGCTTCGTCCCCGATGAGGTCGAGGTGGTCGTCCACGATCTGGAACGCGATCCCGAGCGCGATCCCGAACTCGCGCATCGACTTGCGGATTTCGGGGCCGGCGCCGGAAGCGAGCGCGCCGAGCTCGGCGCACGACCCGAACAGGTGCGCCGTTTTGCGCGACACGATGTCGATGTAGTCCGCTTCGGCCAGGGCGAAATTGAAACGGTTGACGTTCTGGAGGAGTTCGCCGAGGCACATGACCTTGGCGGTTTCCGCCATCGTCAGGAGGACGTCGCGATTGGGGATGGAGGCGCAGAGGGAGAAGGCCTTGGCGAAGAGGTAATCGCCGAACAGGACGGAGACTTCGGTGCCCCATCGGGTGTTGACGGAGGGGAGGCTGCGGCGGGTATCGGCGCCGTCGAGGACGTCGTCGTGGACGAGCGTCGCGGTGTGGATCATTTCGGCGACGACAGCGACGTCATAGTGAACGGTATTGGCGGGCCCCAGCGCTCTTCCGGAAAGGACGCAAACGCTTGGCCTCATTCGCTTTCCGGCGAACTTGGCCACGTGGCCCATGAGGTCGCCCACGACGCCCTGATAGGTCGCCATCTGCGACTGGATGCGGCGCTCGACCTCTTCGAGTTCGGCCGCAATGGGCTGATGAATGCGCGCCAGGTCGGGACGGGGCGCGGGTTTGGTCGGCATGTCGTCTCCGCGGGGTGTGGGGCGACTATGCTAACGGCGGGCCAAAGGTGCCGCTAGGGGAAATTCCGCCATGAAGCGCGGCGACATGGAAGCGTGTGCGGCGCGGCTGTCAGCGTGCTGCTGCGCCGCCGAAATCGCGCACGTATTCCCGAAGCGCTTCTTCCCACGGCCGCATCCGGTGCCCGGCCACGTCGAGTTTCGAGATATCCAGCACCGAGTTTGAGGGCCGCCGGGCGGGACGGGGGAAGGCCGCCTGGCTGACGGGGCGGACTTCGCAGTTGCGGCCGGCGGACTTGACGATTTCGGAAGCGAGGCCGTGCCAGGTGGTGCTGCCCGCGTTGACGGCGTGGACGACGCCGCGCAGGCTGGAAGTGGCGAGGAAAAGCAGGGCGCGGGCGAGGTCGAGCGAATAGGTGGGAGAGCCGCGCACGTCGGACACGACATCCACGGCCGGGCGCTCCGCCGTCAGTTTGAGCATGGTGTCGACGAAGTTCCGGCGGCTCCAGGGTCCGTACAGCCACGCGGTGCGGGCGATCAGGTGATTTTCGCAGCGCGAAGCGACCTCGCGTTCGCCCCAGAGTTTCGAATCGCCGTAGATCCCGAGCGGCCCTGTGCTGTCCGACTCGACGTACGCTCCCGCCTTCTTCCCGTCGAAAACGTAGTCCGTCGAAACGTGCACGAGCCGCACCCCGGCCGCCTCGCACGCCGCCGCAACGTTCGCCGCGCCGAATTGGTTCACCGCGTACGCTTCCTCCGGCCGCGCTTCCGCCCCGTCCACATCCGTGAACGCCGCGCAGTTGATCACCACCGCCGGCCGGTCCCCCTCAATCGCCTCCCGCACCCGCCGCTCTTCGCGCACATCCACCTTCGCAGACGGCCACGCAACCACCGCTTCCCCCGAAACATGCCTCAGCGCGCTGGCGAGCATGCCGGACGACCCCACGACGGCGATTCGGGTGGAACCCATGGCGGGAAGTATACGCGCCCCCGGCGAATTCGGCTTTCCGCGACCCCCTCGCCTTTTCGCTTGTTTCGCTTCCCCCCACCCGCTAAATTCTCCCTCCTATGAAGCACCTCCTCCCGCTGTTCCTGCTGGCCGTCGCGGTTGCCGGCTGCCACGAGAGCCTGGTCAAGGACGAGTACTGCATCAAGCCCGCGGAGAAGAACAGCCGCTGGCGCGCCGGCAGCAAAACGGTCTGGGACGACAAGGAGCACGTCCTGGGATTCGTGGAGCTGCAGGATTGCGAGCTGAAGGGCCAGAATTACGAGGGCGAGGAGTACATGAAGCCGGTGGGCGTCGAGACTCACCGCGACTATTTTGTGAAGGACAGCAACTACAACCTCATCGGTTTCATCACGGAGCGCGGCAACACGTACCGGTTCGCGCCCGGGTCGTCCGACCCGATCCACGTCGGCAACTACACGATCGAGGACGGCGTGCGGACGCTGCTGGGGATCCAGACGCGGTTTGACCTGCGGCCGACGAAGGTCGTCGACTAAATCCCGCGTATCATGGGCGCCCTCGTCCCATGAAGAAACTCCTCCTCGTTGTGCTCGTGCTGGCCGCCGGCGCCATCGCCCTGGGCTGGTGGCGGCTCTCCCCGAAACCTCACCCGGTGAAAGTTGTGCGGGTGAAGCGCGGGATGGTGGAAGCGACCGCGACGGCGACATCGGCGGGGACAGTCGCCGCCGCGCAGCAGGCGAAATTGCGGCCCGAAGGCACCGGGCGCGTCGCCCGCATCGTCCACCCGGAAGGCGACATCGTTGCTACCGGCGACCCGATCCTCGAACTCGACTCCGACGTCCTCCGCGCCCGCCTCGCTTCCGCCCTCGAATCCGTCCACGTCCAGGACGCCGCGAAAACGACGGCCGTCACCTGGGAGGTCTACACCGAGACCGAGTTCCGCCGCATCGAGAAAATGTGGAAGCCCGCGCGCCAGGAAGACACGCCGATGGTCTCCGAGCAGCAGTACCAGGAAGCCCACTGGCGCTGGGACGACGCCAGGGCGAAATCCGCGAGCACCGTCGCCCTCCTCGTCGAATCCAAGGCCCGCGTCGCCGAAATCCAGGTCGAAATCGACAAGATGACCCTTCGCGCCCCCTTCGACGGCCGCATCACCGAAATGAACGTCGAGATCGGCGAAACCGTCGCCCCCACCACCGAACTCTGCGAAGTCCAGACCAGCCTCCGTCTCGAAATCGAGGCGCCCTTCGATGAGACCGATTTCGGGAAAATCCGGGTCGGCATGGAAGCGCGCCTGTCGTTCGACGCGTTCCCGGACGAGCCAGTGAAAGGCGTGGTCTCGAAGATCGCGCCCAAGGTGACCGCGACGAAGGAGAAGAACCGGACGGTCCTGGTGACGGTGGCGATCCCCGCCGCGGGAAAGCTGAGCCCGGGGCTCTCGGCCGACGTCGTGATCGTGACGCGGCAGGTGCCGGGGGCGACGTTCGTGCCGACGCGCTGCCTGAGGGACGGGAAATACGTTTACGTCGTCGAGGGCGGAAAAGCGCGGCGCCTCGAAATAAAAACTGGGGTCTCGAACTGGGAGACGACGGAAGTGCTGGAGATCGCGGAGGGAACGCCCGTCATCTCGCTGCTTGACCTCGACTTCACGGGAGAGCTGGATGGGAAGGAAGTCACGGTGATGTCGGAGGAGTAGGGGAGATGAGGCCGCGGAAAAACGGCCAGGGCAAGTGCCAAATCCCAACTCCAAATTCCAAATCCCAAACCGTTGCAACAGTTGGGATTTGGAGTTGGGAGTTGAAGTTGTCGTAGTCGTTTTCCCGTTCCGCCCAAATGATCCAGACCCTCTCCCTCACCAAAACCTACGACACCGGCCCCACCCAGGTCCGCGCCCTCGCCGACGCTTCCCTCACCGTCCGCGACGGCGAATTCGTCGCCATCATGGGCCCTTCCGGCTCCGGCAAGTCCACCCTCATGGCCCTCCTCGGCTGCCTCGATACGCCGACCTCGGGCGAGTACCTCCTCGACGGCCAGCGCGTCTCCGACCTGACTGAGAACGAGCTGGCCGAAGTGCGCTCTTCGCGAATCGGCTTCGTGTTCCAGGCATTCCACCTGCTGCCGCGCTTCACCGCGCTGTCCAATGTCGAGCTGCCTCTCGTCTACGCCGGCGTGTCCTCGGGCGAACGTCGCACGAGGGCCGAAGAAGCGTTGTCGCGCGTCGAGCTGGCGAAGCGCGCCGGGCACCGGCCGAACGAGCTGTCAGGCGGGGAAAAGCAGCGGGTCGCGATCGCCCGCGCGCTCGTGAACCGGCCGAAATTGCTGCTGGCGGACGAGCCGACGGGGAACCTGGATTCGCGGGTCGGCGCGGAAATCATGGGGGTGTTCGACCGGATTCACGCGGAGGGCGCGACGGTCGTGATGGTGACGCATGACCGGGGAGTTGCGGAACACGCGGAGCGGATCGTGCACCTCAAGGACGGGCGGATTGACAGGGAGGAGGTGCTGCCCCCCCGCAGTTAGCCCTTTCCCTTTCCCTTTCCCGTTCCCTTTCCCACATCGCGCAAATATTTAGCGCACGGTGGGAAAGGGAATGGGAAAGGGAAAGGGAAGGGGTTGCTGTGAGTGTGAGACAGCTTTCCCCCATGCGCATCCACCTCTCCGACACCTTCTCCCTCGCCTTCGACACCCTCGTCGCCAATAAATTCCGCGCCGCCCTCACCATGCTCGGCGTCACCATCGGCGTCGCTTCCGTCATCCTCCTCGTCTCCATCGGCGACGGCGTGAAACACTTCGTCACCGACCAGTTCGAGGCCCTCGGCACGAATGTGATCATCATCACGCCCGGCAAGGCGGAGACGACCGGCGGCACCCCGATGATCGCCGACACGACGGAAGGCCTGACCCTCGAGGACGCCACCGCGATCCGCGACCGCTCGCCCAACCTCACCGCCGTCGCCCCCGTCTGCTTCGGCACCGCCAATATCAAGTTCTCCAACCGCAACCGCTCCACCATGGTCATCGGCACCACCGCCGAGTTCGAAACCGTCCGCCACATGCACGTCGAGGTCGGCTCCTTCCTCCCCCCCGCCCAGGACGTCTCCGAAAAACAGGTCGCCATCCTCGGCCGCAAGGTCAAGGACGCGCTCTTCCCCGGTGAAAACCCCCTGGGGAAGCGCATCCTCGTGGACGACCGCCGTTTTCGCGTGATCGGCGTGATGCAGAAGAAGGGCCAGTCGCTGGGGCTCGACCTCGACGACCTGATCTTCGTCCCGGTCTCGGCCGCGCAGGAGATCTTCAACCGCGACCGCCTGCAGGAAATCCTCGCGCATTCGCCGACGAAGGGCGGGCTGGACCGCGGCGCAATCGAGGCCAAGGCGGTCCTGATGAACCGCCACGACAACAAGGAGGACTTCACGGTCCACGACCAGGGCGACATGCTCGCTGTCCTGACGACCATCATGGGTGTCCTGACCTACGCGCTCGCCGGCATCGCCGGGATCTCCCTCCTCGTCGGCGGCATCGGCATCATGAACATCATGCTCGTCTCCGTCACCGAGCGAACGCGGGAGATCGGCATCCGGAAGGCGGTCGGCGCGCGAAGGGGAGATATCCTCGCGCAGTTCCTGATCGAGTCGGTGATCCTGTCGTCGGCGGGAGGGATCGCGGGAATCCTGCTCGGCGTCGGGGCGGGGCAGGGAGCCCACGCGATCTTCCCGGACATGCCGATTGCGTTTTCGCCGTGGGCGGTGGTGATCGCGTTCGGGTTCTCGTTCTTTGTCGGGGTGTTTTTCGGGGTTTACCCCGCGAGACGGGCGAGTCTGCTGGATCCGATTGCGGCGCTGCGGGTCGAATAATTCGTTTTCATCCGTCGTCATTCGCGTCCAGTCGTGCTTATTCGTCTTTCATTCCAGCCGTAATGATGGATCGAAAGTCGGAATGACGGCGGAATACGAACGACTTGGACGCGAATGAAAACGAATGACGACGAATCAAATTCCAGATGCTCGATTCACGCTATGCCTGGTCTGCGGACGTCTTTTCGATCGAGCGAATTGCGTTATGGGCCCACTCGAATTCCGATTCCGGCAAGGTGGCAGGTCCGATCACGGTGGCCAGTACACGGAGGCCCGGCCAGACGGCGTGACAAATGAGCCAGAGATTTCCCTCGCGATCATTTCCCGCAGCGCATTTCCAGTCCGGGCAGCGTTCGGGGTGCACGGATTCGTCGTGGACCTTGGAGAGGCTCAACTCGGGGATGTGGTTCTCGAGACTCTCCGCGGCAGTGACGTTGATCACCGGTGCCGCCCATACTCGACTCGAAAGCTGCAAGACGATTTCGCTGCCGGGCCGCCAATAGCTCAATACCCCGCCGTCGTTTTCGCAGTTGAGGCGCTTCGGAACTGAAATGGCGTAACTGGGAGACGCCTGAACGCGCTCGATGTCATCCATTGGGGCGTGTTCGACCTACGGGTAAATCCTGTAAATCGTCCTCGGGAACGGGATGCACTCCCGGACATGCTCATTCCCGCAAATCCACGCCACGGTCCGCTCCAGGCCCAGCCCGAACCCGCTGTGCGGCACGCTCCCGTATTTTCTCAAATCCAGATACCACTCGAACGCTGACCGCGGCAGCTTATTGGCCGCGATCTGGTCTTCGAGGTATTTCAAATCGTCCGCTCGCTGGCCGCCGCCGATGATTTCGCCGATGCCGGGCGCCAGCACGTCCACACACAGGACCCGCTTTTCGTTCGCGGGGTTGCGCTTCATGTAGAACGCCTTCACCGCCGTCGGGTAGCCGTGGACCATGACCGGCTTCTCGCTGTCGCCGACGATCGCCATTTCCTGCGGGGTGCCGAAGTCGTCCTCGTCCTTCATCTCGACGCCGGCGGCCTTGACCTTCTTGCAGGCGTCGTCGTAGCTGATCCTGGTGAACGGCGGCAGAATCTTTTCCAGCGGCTTCGTGTCGCGCTCGAGCGCCTTCAGGTCCTCTTTGCACGTCTCCAGCGCCCGCTGGACGATGTGGCAGACGAACTCCTCGGCGAGGTTCATGATGTCGTCGAGCGTCGCCCACGCGACCTCGGGCTCGACCATCCAGAACTCCGTCAGATGCCGGCGCGTTTTCGATTTCTCCGCGCGGAACGTCGGGCCGAAGGAATACACCTTGCCCAGCGCCATCGCGGCGGCCTCCATGTAGAGCTGGCCGCTCTGCGTGAGGTACGCCTTTTCCTCGAAGTAATCCACGTTGAACAGCGTCGTCGTCCCTTCGCACGCCGCCGGCGTCAGGATAGGCGGGTCGCAGAGCGTGAAGCCCTTCCCGTTGAAGAAATCGCGGATGCTCTGGGCGATCCTGCCGCGGACGCGCATGGTGGCGGCGGCTTTGGGGCCGCGGAGCCAGAGGTGGCGCTGCTCCATGAGGAAATCGACGCCGTGCTCGTGTTCCTGGATGGCGATGGGGTAGGGCTGGCCCGCGAGCTGGTGGATTTCGAACTTCGTCACGCCCAGCTCCGCGCCGCCCGGCGCGCGCTCGTCGAGCCGCACCGTTCCTTCCACAATGACGCTCGACTCCTGCGTCACCGCGCCGCACGCCTCGAACGTCTTCTCGTCCACGTCCTTCTTGCCCGCCACGCACTGCACCACGCCGGTGCCGTCGCGGACCTGCAGAAAGTGCAGTTTCCCGGAGCTGCGCTTGTTAAACAGCCACCCGCGGACCGTGACGGTCTTTCCCGCGTGCTGCTTCAGCTCGTTGACGTAGACGAACGGCATCGCTCGCTACTTTCCCGGTTCCTTCGGCGGCTCCGGACCTTTGTCAGGCGCCTTCGGGTTTTCCTTCGGCACGTACGCGTGAGAACGCTTCACCACCACCCGCGCCGACCGGATCTCGTCCTTCTCCGCCAGCTTGCGGACGAAATCCATCCCCTCGACCACGCGGCCGATCACGAGATACCGGCCCGCGTACTGCGGAACTTCGCCGGTGAAAATGACGAGTTTCGTTGAAGCGGTATTCTTCAGGTCGTCGCTGTCGGGCTGGCCCTCGGCGGGAAGGTCGCGGACGAGCGCAAGCACGCCGCCGCTGGCCGGGATTTTGCTCGACTCGAACGGGATCGTGAACCCGCGCGGGGCGGAGCCGTCCGGCATAGGGTCCCCGAAGAACACGGCCGAATCCTTCTCGACCTTGTAGACCCACGTCTTCGTGTAGAACGTCTTCTCGATCAGCGAAATCAGGTTCGCCGTCGCGTTCGGCGCGTCGTCCTCGTCCAGCTCGACCAGCACGTTGCCGAGCGGCGTCTGGAACTCGACGCGGGGAAGCGCCTTGTCGTCGATCTTGACGGCGGTGAGGGGATTCTTCGGGTCGGGCTTCTTCTCATCCGCCGACGCCTTGCGGAGTTCCTCGAGCTTCTGGTCGAGCTTTCCGCCCTTGGCGTTCCACTCCTTATTTTCCTTCGCCGTCTTGGACTGGCTGCCCGCCAGCTTGCCCGGCAGGCTCTCGGGGAACTTCGCCGCGAGCTCGTCGAATTCCTTGATCGCTTCGTCCAGCTTCTCGTCCTCGACGAGCTTGTTGCCGATCTGGAAGCGGATGCGGGGCTCGATGGGCAGCCCGGCATACTTGTCGCGCAGGGCGCGGAGCGCATCGACCGACTGCGCCTGGGAGAATTCCCACTCGGCCGTGTTGAGCTTCTCTTCCTTGCGCTTCGCCTGGAATTTCAGGACGGCCCAGGTGAGCAGCGCCACCGTGGCGATGGCGTAGAAGACGTTCTGGTACTTCTTGAGGAACTCGAGAAACCCCGTCATCCAGGGCGGCAGGCCATCGACGATCTCGGCGGCCGCGGCGGCGGGGGTGTTCGTGTCGGGCTTCAGGTCGTTCTTGTTTTCGGCCGTGGGCATCGTTCCTCTTACTTGCTGTAGCCGATTTCGACCGTCACGCGCGTCGTCTCGTTATCGAGCTTCTGCTTGATCCAGATCTTGCAGCGCTCGGACTTCTTGATGTAGGAGAGCATCGACCCGCCGCCGGTCGCGTCCGGAGCGGCCGTCTCGACCGTCCAACCGTTATGCGGCATTTCGCGCTGGTAGTAAGCGGTCGTTTCCCCCGCTTTGGCTTCGCCGTCGTACGTCACGCGATAGAGCCGGAAACTCTCCTGCTGCTCCCAGTAGGACTTCGTGTCCTCGTTGTCGGGGGCGCGATGGAATCCCTGCGGAACGGGGACGTCGTCCTGCGTGTCCGGGACGCCGGGGTTCGTGGACTGGCACCCGGCCAGCAGCGCAAGGACGGCGAACAGCGGAAATGCGAATCGCATGGGGTCTCCGGGGAAAGAAGGGTTGCGATTATAGGGAGGGTGCGAAGAGTGTAAAGGCAAACGTTGGCGCGGGACCGCCGGGCAAGACCTAACCCGGGATGCCCCGCTCGATCCAGCCCCCGCCCAGCACTTCGTCGTCGCGGTAAAACACCGCCGCCTGCCCCGGCGTCACGGCGCGCACCGGGTCGCGGAACTCCGCGCGGACCGAGTCGCCCTCCCGGTGGAGAATCGCCGGCGCCGGCTCGTGATGCGCCCGGATCTGCACCGACGCCTCGATCGGCCCTTCACCCGGCTCCGCCAGCCAGTTCAGCTTCCGGACCACCACCCCGCCGGAAAGCAGGTCGTCCGCGAACCCGACGACGACCGTGTTCGTCTCGGCCTCGAGCGCGACCACGTACGCCGGCCGCCCGAGCGCAATGCCCAGCCCTTCCCGCTGCCCCACCGTGAAATTCTGGATCCCCGCGTGCTCGGCGAGCTTCTTTCCCTCCATGTCCACCATCGGCCCCGGCTTCGTCTCCGTCTTCTCCCGAACCAGCCGCCGGTAGTCGTTGTCCGGCACGAAACAGATCTCCATCGACTCCGGCTTCTGCGAAATGGGGAGGTCGAAGCGCTTCGCAGTCTCGCGGACCTCCTCCTTGCGAAGTCCCCCGACCGGGAGCAGTGTGCGGTCGATCTGCCGCCGCGAGAGGGCGAACATGACATACGACTGGTCCTTCGCGGCGTCGCGGCCGCGGAACAGCCGCCCGTTTTCAAGGCGGGCGTAGTGGCCGGTGGCGACGTGGGAAGCTCCCGCGGCGTCGGCGTAGTCGAGGAGGCGGCCGAACTTCAGCGCCTGGTTGCAGACGATGCACGGGTTCGGGGTCCGGCCCTTCGAGTATTCCGACACGAACTGGTCGATGATCCCGGCGAACTCACGCGAGAAATCGATCGCGTAGAACGGGATGCCCAGCCGGTCGGCGACGCGCCGCGCGTCGTACGCGTCGGCGGCGGAGCAGCACCCCTGCTTCGAGGAATGCCCGGAGTGCTCGATGCCGTTGCGCATGAAGAGCCCGATGACGTCGTGGCCCTGCTCCACAAGGAGCGCGGCCGAGACGCTCGAGTCGACGCCGCCGGACATCGCACAGACGACACGCATTTCGATCTCCCTGAACTGTGAACCGCGCATGTTAACCGGGCGGCGCGTTAAGTGCGAGCGGCCAGCGGCCAGGAAAGGCTGCCTCGGCGCGAGGGAACCGCACGACACCGGGAGTCCGGGCCGTGCGAGTTCGTCTCGGGCGCACCTCAGGAGTTGCCGTGGCTGTTCACTCGCCACTCGCCGCTGGCCGCTCGCCACGAGTCACTCAGCACTCGCATTCACCGCCTTTCCACGTATACTTCTCCGCCCACATGACACCTCACCTCCATTCGCTCCTCGCCGAAGCCGCCCCGGCCGCGGGCCCCACACCCCCGCCCTCCGGCGGAACCACCACCACGGGCGCTCCCGGCGATGCCCCCGCCGCCCCCGCCGAAAGCCCCGGCGGCTCGATCATGAGCTTCCTCCCCTTCCTCCTCATGATGGCCGCGGTCATGTACTTCCTCATGATCCGCCCCCAGCAGAAGAAGGAAAAGGAACTGAAGGAGATGGTCAATCGTCTCAAGAAGAACGACAAAGTGTGGCTCCAGAGCGGGATCTACGGCGTCGTCGTCCAGGTCCGCGACAAGGACGTCATCGTCAAGATCGACGAGAAGAACGACGTGCGGATCCGGGTCCTGAAGAGCGCGATCCTGGGAGCCGAGGGCAAGCCGAACGAGGCGGACACGAAGAGCGTCGAAGCTCCCGCCGCGGACGACGAGAAGGCAGCGGACAAGACGGAGGCGGCGAAGTGAAGAAGGCGTTCTGGCGGCTTCCGGTCGTTGCGCTCGCGCTGGCAGCCCTGCTGCCGACGCGCCACACGGAAACGCCGAGCGCGAAGTCCCCGGTGGCCGCCTTCGATGCGGCCCCCGACTCGACCGCGAATTTTGAACCCCACGTCCCGGTGCTGCCGCTTCTCGGCCGCGCCTCCGACTCCGGTGGTGCCCTGCGCCTCGTCGCGCTGGCAGTCGCCGGCGAGCAGGACCCCGAGGTCGCGCCCGAAATCGGCGTCGCCCTCGCGCTGCAGCACCCCAACGCCGCCCGCGCCGCGCTTCGTGGCCTCGGGCGCGCTCCGCCGTCGGCGCTGTAGTTCTCGCAGCCGCCGGTCCTGTCCTATCCCTCACTCAAACGGAGCGTTGCCATGGGCGACACCAAAGCCAAATTTCTGACGATCGTCATCCTGACGCTGGTCGCGGGATTCATCGCGTGGCCATCGGAGAACAAGCCGGGATTCAAGGCCGGTCAGTCGATGGAGAATATGAAACTGAACCTGGGGCTCGACCTCCAGGGCGGTGCGTGGTTCCGAGTCCGCCTCAAGGCCGCCGGGCTCAGCGCCGAAGAAGCCCGCAAAGGCACGGACGACGCGATGAGCGTCCTGACCAAGCGCGTCAACCTTCGCGGGCTGAAAGAGCCCCGGATCGCCAAGGTCGGCGGGAACGAGATCCAGATCGAAGTCCCCGGGCTGAAGTCGAGCCAGGAAGTCGAAGCCTTCAAGAAGGTCATCCTGAGCGCCGGGCACCTCGAGTTCCACATCGAGGCCGACTCGGCCGACCAGGCGAAGTGGAAACAGACGGGCGAAGCCCCTCCCGGGACCCGCGTCTACGAACCCCGCGGCACGCGCGGCTCGAACGGCGGCCCTCTTCTTTGCAAGGCGGAAGTCGCGCTTCAGGGAAGCAGCATCGAGAAAGCCGCCACTTCGCATGACATGGAATCCGGCGGCAAGCCGGCCGTTTCCTTCGAGATGACACCGGAGGGCGCGAGGGCATTCGGGCAGGTGACGGAAGCGAACGTCGGGAAGCAGCTCGCGATCATCCTGGACGACGTGCTCGTTTCCGCCCCCGTGATCCGCAGCCGCATTTCCGACCATGGCCAGATCACGGGCAAGTTCACGGAAGACGAAGTCAAGGACATCGTCACCGTGCTTTCGAGCGGCGCGCTCGTGGCTCCGCTGGAAATGGTCGGTTCGAGCTTCATCGGCCCTTCACTCGGCCAGGACGCCATCGACCGCGGCCTCAAGTCGTGCTACTTCTCGCTCGTCATCGTCATGATCTTCATGCTCATCTATTACCGGCACGCCGGCATGGTCGCCAATGTCGCGATGATCATGAACGTCACGCTGCTGCTCGGCCTCCTGGCGCTGCTTGGCGCCACCCTCACGCTGCCCGGCATCGCCGGGATCGTGCTCACCATGGGCATGGCCGTGGACGCCAACATCATCGTGTTCGAACGCATGCGGGAGGAAAGGGACGCCGGCAAGACCGGTGCACAGTGCCAGGATGCCGGTTACGAACGCGCGTTCTCGGCGATCGTTGACGGCAACCTCACGACCCTGTTGACCGGCATCATCCTCTACTTCTTCGGCACCGGCCCCATCCAGGGCTTCGCCGTCACCCTGTCGCTGGGCATCATCACGACGCTCTTCACCGCCCTCACCTGCTCCCGCGTCATGATGAAACTCATGCTCGAGACCGGCATGGTGAAGGAATGGACGATGATGCGCGCGATGTCCAAGCCGAACATCCCGTTCATGAAGATGGCGCCCAAGGCTGCGGCGATTTCCGTGGTGATGCTCCTGGTCGGGATCGTGGCGTTCTTCGCGACCGGCGAAAAGAAGTACGGCATCGATTTCCGCGGCGGCGTTTCGCTCCAGATGCGCTTCAAGAAACCCACCCCCATTGAGGACGTCCGCAAGGGGATCCTGGACATTGCGGGGGAGAAGGGCGCGAAGTACCCGGGGGCGGAAGTGCAGTCGATCCTGCTCGGGGCGGATGCGGGCGGGGTGAGGGAAGCGATGCAGTTCCAGATCCGGACGCTGGCGGAAGCGCAGGGGAAGGAAGGGGAGGACCCGGAGAAGTTCAAGGAGATGCTGGTAGCGGACCTGCGGAAGCAGTTCGCGGGGAAGGTTCCGGAGCCTGCGGTGCAGGTCGGGCAGGAGAAGATCGAGGCGCCGAATCCGTACGCGGGGGGCGGAACGATCAGGCTGTCGCTGCTGGATGAGAAGCCTGCGAAGGACACGGCGGAGAAGATTGCGAAGCAGCTGGCGGCGATGTCGGTCGGCAAGCCTGCGGATGCGCCGTCGCACTACGTGGTGCCGCTGGGGGTGGATGGCAAGCCGACAACGGCTGCCAATGCGAGCACGTACGAGATCTGGCTCATGCCCGGGGATTTCAACGACTGGAACGGGCTTTCGGAGCGGCTGTCCGAGAAGCTCAAGCTCGCGGGGTTTCCGCTGTCGGGCGACCCGTTCCCGTCGGTCGAGACGGTGAGCGCTTCGATCGTCGGCGAGCTCAAGGAGAAGGCCTACATCGCGCTGTTCTTCGCGTGGATCGGCATCATCCTGTACCTCGCTGTGCGGTTTGACTTCAAGTACGGCGTGGCGGCGGTCATCGCGCTGGTCCACGATTCGATCCTGGCAGTGACGTTCACGGTGCTCGCCGGGGCTCTGATCCCGAAGTCGTGGGGTATCGACCTGTCCCTGTCACTGACGACCGTTGCAGCCGCGCTGACCGTGATCGGTTACTCGGTCAACGACACCGTCATCATCTACGACCGGCTGCGCGAAAACCTGCGTGAAGTGAAGTCCAAGGGGCTGTCGCAGGTGATCGACGAAGCGCTGAACCAGACGCTGTCGCGGACGATCATCACTTCGCTGACGGTTTTCTTCGTGGTGTGCGTCCTGCTCGTGGTGACCCTGACCTCCGGCGGCGGAATCGCGGCTCTTGCGCTGCCGATGCTGATCGGCGTTGTGGTCGGGACGTATTCCTCGGTGTTCATTGCCACCCCGGTTCTCTACTGGTGGCGGAGCGCGATGAAGGAAAAGAAAGCGTAATCAGCCGACGAATGTCACGGGGGGCCGGCGCCGCGAGGCGACCGGCCCCCTTTTTTTTGCGACAGGCCGTCCCATCAGGCGCCGGCTGCTCAGGGAGCAAATTCTGAACGGCATTACACGGAACGCACGGAGATGCACGGAGCACGGCGAGACGAGGGAGAGTAGATTCCTGCTTTTCCGGGTTCGCGACCGCGACAGTTCTTCCTCGCAGTGCACGGCCCTTGCGTCGCTTCTCTCCGTGCGCTTCAGTGCGTTCCGTGTGATGCCGTTCCCGGAAACCGGCGCCGGGATTCTGGGCTGCGCCCCGCGCAAGTCCTGGGACTACGCCGTCGGCGCCCCGGAATGTCCGTCCGCCGCCGGTAGGGTTCCCGGCTTCACGCGCGGGTAGTTGAACAGCACAAACATCGCGGGAAGCGTCGTGAGCGAAGCAAAGAGCCCCATGAGGATGGCCAGGCCGGTGAACATCCCGAAATAGAACGTCGGGACAAAGTGGGACAGCATCAGCATGCAGAACCCGGCGAACACGATCGACGTCGCGATGAGAATGGCGCGGCCGATCGTGGCGTGCGACCGCCGGACGGCCTCCGGGATGTCCCCGCCGCACGCCGCCAGCTCGGTGCGGAACCGGAACGCGTACTGGATTGCAGCGTCAATCCCGATCCCCATCGCCACCGAGGCAATGATCACCGTGACCATGTCGAGCGGGATGCCCGTCAAACCCATCACCCCGAGCACCAGGAACACCGGGAGAATCTGCGGCAGGAGCACGATCGTCGCCATGATCGGCGAGCGGAACAGGAACAGCAGCATGAACCAGATCGAAACCAGCGCAATCGCGAACGTCTCCTGCATCGTCTTGATGAGCCCGTTCAGCATGTTCGAGTAGAGCAGGCAGACCCCTGTGACCTGCGTTTCGATTCCCTTCAGCGGCCCCGCCTTCAGCGACTCCAGGCGCTCGCGCAGCCCTGAAATAAGCTTCGCCCGGTTGAGAAGCGGCGACGTCTCGCGGACCCGGACGAGAACCCGGGCCTGCGTCGCGTCCTTGTTGCAGAGAGGCGAGTACTGGTCGGGGGCGAGGTTCGCCACCATGTCTGCCACCTTTTCCAGCTTTTGCTTCGGCATCGCTTTCCGGACTTCGTCCACCAGCGTCTTCAGCGACCTCACGTTCCCCGTCGCCGGCTGCTCATTGAAATACTTCGCGACCGCGGCGAGCGCTTCCAGCCCCTCGGCCGACCGGAAATACCCCGGCTTGTCCGAGCGGAGGAAGACCTCGATCGGCGTGGTGCCGCCGAGGTGGTTGTCGATGTAGTCGAGCCCCTGGTAGACCTCGCTCCGGGGCCAGAAGTAATCGATGAACTTCGTCTCGACCTTGATGCGCAGGGCGAAAAGAATCGAGGCGCCGAAGATGGCGAGGCTGAAGAGGACGACAGGGACGGGTGCGTGAAGCACCAGGCCGGTAATCGGGCGCAGAATGCCGCGGCGGGTGTGTGAAGGATCTATTGGCGGGTGAACGAGCGGGCGAATCACCGCCGTGGACGCGGGCAGCAGGAGCATCACGACCGCCAGCCCCAGACCCGTCCCGAACGTCATCATGATCCCGAACGTCTTCACCGGGAAAATGCCGCTTCCGATGTGCGCCGCCGTCCCGACCATCGTCGCGAGCACGCTGTAGAGGCAGGGGCTCCAGATCTCGGCGGCGGCGCGGGCGGCGGTGGTGGCGGCGGACTCGGTGGGGAAGAGGCGGCGGCGCTCGTTGGTGCGTTCGATGAAATAGACGGAGTAGGGGAGCATGAGGACGAAGAGGAGGACGGGCATGTTGGAGGTGACGATGGTCATGGCCTGGTTTTTTGCGGCCATGGTGGCGAGCATGAACGCGACGGGGAGCATGCAGCAGATCATGGGGAGGACGAGCCAGCGCAATTTCCGGTAAATCACGAGGAAGGCGAGCGAGAACACGCCGAGGGCGAGCACGCCGAAATTCGAGATGTCGGACCGGATGTGCTCAAGCAGGCCGACGTTGATGATCGGGAGTCCCGAAAGCCGCACTTTGCCGATCCTGCCTTCCCAGCGCGCGGAGACTTGCCGTGCCGCCTGCACGAGATCCGTCCGGCGCCGCGACATCTCCAGCTTGGCCTTTTCGTACTCGGGCGCGATCTCCTTCAGTCGTTTCCTGGCCGCAGCATCCCCCGGTTTCCCGAGAAGCGCGCGGCGCTCCTTGTCGAGGGCCAGGACCTCCGGTGGCGCGTCGAGATACACGACGATGGAAATGTCCTTCCCGTCCGCCGACACGATGTTGCCGAGCGCCTGCGTATGCTGCAGCAGTTCTTCCCGCGCCTTCTCCAGGTCAATCTTCGGGTTCAGGAACCCCTTTTCGTCGGCGAGCCGCGGGCGATTGAGGATACCTGCGGGGCTGTTGCGCAGAAGCGGGACGGTGGTGATGGCGTCGATCGAGCGGGCGAACGGGATCCCCTTGAGGTCGCGGGCGAAGCCGCAGAGGAGCTCGAGTCCGTCCTTGGTGAACCAGCCTTCTTCGCGGTGGGCGCAGGCCAGGAGATACTCGTCGTCGCCCCATTCCCCGCGCGTCTGGTTGTAGAAGGCGAGGTCGGGGTCGCTCTCGTTCAGCAGGACGTCCGTGCCGAACTCCACGCGGAAATCGGGGAGGAGCAGGCCCGACCAGACCGCCCCGGCCAGCGCGATCGCAAGGATCGCCCACCAGCCGCGCTCGAGCACCCTTTGAAAGACGTTCATGATTTCCCGCCGCCGCGTGGAATTCCCCGGCACCCCCAGCCCGTTCGGGCCGGAGTCTAACCCCCGGACCGCAATTTTCCACGCTTCCCGGCCGACAAGAGGCTTATACTGCCGCCCCTATGGCTGAGAGGATCAGAATCAGAGCCCGGTTCGCCGACCAGTGCCCCCTGTTCAAGTCCGGGGAAGGCATGACCGTCGAGCTCCCGGGGGTCGTTGCCAACCGCTGCCACGCCGTCTGCGCCGCTTCGCTCCACCAGTTCCTGATGCTGCACGAGATGCGCAAGGGCGCGGTGGACGGCAAGCAGTACACGTGCTCGTGGACGAACTGCCGTGCGACGATGGAGATCGCGGTCGGCGCTGAGTTCCCCGAACTCAAGCCTGGGGCGCCCTCGACGGCGGCCTCGCAGCCCCCGCAGGTCGCGGCGCCCGCTGCCCCGGCCGCGCCTCCTGTCGCCCCCGCGAATCCTGCTTCGGCGCTGCTGTCGAAAATGAAGGGCTCGAACCCGATGGCGGCGTTCCTGTCGTCCGCGGGGTCGCGCAAGGACGAAGAACCGACGGTGGAGATCCCGGCGATGGCAGCCGCCCCTGCGGCGGCCGCGGCGCCCCCGGCTCCGGGCGCGGTGCCTGTTTCGGACGACAAGTCGAAATCCCGCGTCGTGGCGATCGCGTCGCGCCTCAAGACGGCCCCGATTTTCCAGGGGCTGCCCGGGGACGAGCTGGAGCGCGTCGCGAATGCCGTGAAGCTGCTGTCGTTCCCGGCGGGGACGATCCTGCTGAAATCCGGCGACCCGGGCGAGCGGTACTACCTGCTGGCCGCCGGGAAAGTGGACGTCTTCCAGGTGGACCAGGACGGGACCGAAAAGGTGCTGAGTTCGCTCGGCATCGGGCAGGGCGTCGGCGAGATGTCGCTCCTGACGGGCGAGAAGTGCTCGGCAACGGTGCGGGCGGTGGAGGCGGTGCAGGCGCTCGTGATCAATCGGTCCGAATTCGAGACGATGCTCGAAGCGGCGCCCCAGCTGAACCGCCATTTCAACAAGATCCTGGCCGACCGTCTGCGTTCGACGAACCAGAAGCTCACGGACGTGATCCAGAACGGCGTGCTCGGGAAACTCTCGATGTTCTCGCTTCCCGAACTCACGCAGGCCCTCGCGGTCAGCGGCCGGACCGGTTACCTCCACCTCACGCACAAGTCCCAGCGCGGCTACCTCACCGTCCGCGACGGGTACGTCTTCGGCGCCAAGCTCCCCGGCCAGGCCAAGCCCGAGGACGCGTTCCTCGCGATGGTCATCTGGCGCGAAGGCGAGTTTCGCTTCGAACAGGGCGACATTTCCACCCTCGGCCTCCGCCCGATCGACACGACGAGCCTGATCATGGAAGGCGCTCGCCGGGCCGACGAGAAGGCGCGCGGCGCTGAGGCGCCGAAGCCCGCCGAGCCGGCCAAGCCGGCGTAGCATGTCCACGCCGATCGTCCTCCGCGCCGTCAACGCGGCCCAGTGTCCGCTCTTCAAGCCCGGCGAAGGCATGACGGTGCAGATGCCTGCGGTGGTGATGTCGCGCTGCCATGCGGTGTGCGCGGCGAATCTCGAGAAGTTCGCGAAGTTCTACGAAGAGCGGGGGCGCGGGGCGGACCAGCAGGTTTACGCGTGTTCTTACGTCGGGTGCCGCGCGAATTTCAAGGTCGAGATCGGGCAGCAGCTCCCCGAATTGCAGGTCGCGGCCCCGGCGGCGGCCCCGGGAGGCGACCCGACGAGGCCGATGTCCGGCATCTTTGTCGCGCAGGTCGGGCCGCAGACGCGAACCGGGATTCTCGCGCTGGCCGCGCGGCTCAAGACGACGCCGCTCTTTTCGTCGCTTCCCGCCACCGAACTCGAAGCCGTGGCGAAAAACATGCAGGTCCGCGAATACGCCCCGGGAGCCGACTGCCTGCGCAAGGGAGAGTTCGGCCGGGCGTTCTTCCTCATCCAGAGCGGCACCGCGGAGGTCGTGAACGTCGAGCCCGACGGGACCCAGCGGATCATCGCGACGATCGGCCCCGGCCAGTGCTTCGGCGAAATGTCGCTCCTGACCGGCGACGTCGCTTCCGCCACCGTCCGCGCCGCCAGCAAGATTTCCGCGCTGGTCCTGCCGCGCGGCGATTTCGAGCGCATGCTCGACCACAACCCCCAGCTCAACCGCCACTTCAACCGCCTGCTCGCCGAGCGCCTCCGAATCACCAATCGCAAGCTCGTCGAGGTCCAGGACGGCGTGACCGGGCGGCTCGCCATGATGAGCCTCGGCGAACTCACCCAGTCGCTCAATGCTTCCGGTCGCACCGGCCGCCTCGCCCTGTCGTTGGGCGCGACTTCCGGGACCGTGGTGTTCGACAAGGGCGTGATTTACGACGTGACGTGCGGGACTTTGAAGCGCGAAGAAGCATTCTACATGCTGATGAAGTGGAAAGACGGGCAGTTCAAGTTCGAGCCGGGAGTGGGGACGGTGACGGGGATGGAACCGCTGGACGCGATGTCGCTGCTGATGGAGGGAATGCGGCGGCAGGACGAGGACACGGGCCGGTTCAAGATGGTCGGCGGGCCGCCGACCCCGCCGCCGCACACCGCGTAGGTCGCTTCGTTCGGGCTCCTGCAGTGCGTAGAATGCCGTGGTCCCGGGGGGGATTGGAGCGCGCATGAAACGCCACGTTGCCATTGCCGCGGTGCTGGCCGCTGCGGTTCTGCTCCCCGGCCGTGCCCGGGCCGACCGTGAAGCGGCGAAAGCGCCGTTCGCCGAGGGCTCTGCGGCGCTTCAGCGCCAGGACAACAACGCCGCGATCGCGGCCTTCACGAAAGCGATCGAGGCCGACCCGCAGTGGGGAGACGCCTGGGACCTGCGCGGCCGCGCCAAGTTCCTGCTCAGCCGCACTCCCTCGGCCCTCGAGGACTACAGCCGAGCGATGGCGCTCGAGCCTTCGAATCCCGCGTACCCGATGCACCGCTGCCAGGCGCTGATGTCGATCGACCGGTGGGCGCAGGCGAGCGAAGACGCCGAGACGATTCTCAGGCTCGCGCCCGGCAACGCGCAGGCGCTTTGCCTCCACGGATGGGCCCTCGTGAACATGGGCGAAGTCGACAAGGGCCTCGCCGAACAGGACCAGGCGGTCCAATCCAACGCGAACCCCTCGCTTCGCATCCGCTACGACGCCTACTGGCGCAAGGGCGACTGGGAAGCGATGGTGCGCGAAGCGGACGACCAGCTGAAGGGCGGCGTGACGCGCCCGGCGGTGTACTTCTATCGCGTCGTCGGGCTGGTGGGGCTCGGCAAATACGCGGAAGCCCGGGACGCAGCCCGGAAGGGGCGGGCAGCGGCGCCGGGGTATGGTGAGCCGGCGCTGGCGGAAGCGTGGGTGCTGGGCACGGCGGGGGCCACGGGCATCACGGACTTCGAAGCATCGCTCAAGATTTCCGAAGGGCTCGACGGCAACACGACCTCGTACTACCTGAACACGCAGGCCCGGACGCTTTTCATGGCCGGCCGCGCCGACGAGTGCGCCGAGATGCTCGCGAGCAAGGGCCGCCGCACGAATTTCGACACACTCTTCTGGCTCGGCGCTTCGCTCTGGAAAACAGGCAAGTTCGCGGAAGCGCGGCAGGCGTTTTCGGACGCGCGGCGGCTGAACCCGTACCTGTCGAAGCATGCGGAGAAGATCGAAGGCCTGGCGTCGTTCGTGGCGGGGATCGACAAGGAGCTGGCGGGGGAAGGCGGCGGGCAGGCGGACCGTGGGAGGCTGTCGCACGAGCTGGCGACGCACCTGCTGACGGTGGCGGAGATCGAAGCGCTGGTCCGCCGGTACCAGTTTGCGCGGGCCGCTTCGGAGTACGAGCGGCTGCTGCAGTCCGTGACGTCGACAGTCCGCAAGGCCCAGATCGAGACGCGGTTGCCCGAGATCAAGGGAATGGCGGGGGCCCACGCAAAACTCACGGAGGGCGTGAACAAGGGCACGCTCAAGCTCAAGACGAAGGTCGGGAAGACCGATCTCGCCGTGACCGCGGCCAAGGAATCGACGTTCGAGTTCACGATCGCCGGTGGCACCGGGAAGTTCCCGTGGGCCTTCCTCGACCCCGCCGTGTACTGCGAGTTCGCCGACCAGGCCACGCTCGTGCCCAACGAGATTTTCGGCCTTGGCTGCCTCGCATGGGATGCCGGCCTGCGCGAGATCGCGGTCAACCACTTCCAGGACGCCATCAAGAAGAAGCCCGAGCTCCGCAAGAACCTGGACGCCTTCATTTCGCGAAAGCGCGGCCTCTCCGCACCGGCCGAGGGGTTCATCGCATTCCGCGGCGGGTACGTGACGGCGGAGGAGAAGACGAACCTCGAGAAGGGCCTCGTCCTTTTCCAGGGGCAGTGGGTGACGGTGAAGGACCGCGAGCAGCTCGCGAAGGGCAACATCCAGATCGACGGCAAGTGGGTTCCCGGCGCCGAAGCGGAACTGCTCAAGCGCGGCTACCGCAAGTACAAGGACAAGTGGATGGCGCGCGAGGACTACGAGGCCGTGCGCGGCCAGTGGGCGGACTGCTACGTCGAGGAAACGGCGCACTACACCGTGAGGACCAACACGACGGAACAGTTCGCGAAGGACCTCGGGGCCGTGCTCGAGGTCGCTTACGGGGAGTACAAGAAGTTCTACGGGGGCGAAGAGCCGAAGCTGCCGGGCAAGGACAAGATGTCGCTGAACGCCTACCGCACCTACGAGGACTATCGGAAATACTGCGTCGAGAACAAGCAGGAGGACAGCCTGAACGCCGCGGGGTTCGCGCGGAGCGAATCGAACGTCGTGGTGGGCTGGGACAAGACGGGGAACACGCACCAGTTCCTGCAGACGATGGTGCATGAGGCCGCGCACCTCTATTTTTTCCGCGTCACCCCCGGCGTGCAGGCTCCTTCGTGGTACGCGGAAGGCATGGCCACGTACTTCGAAGGGTTCGACTGGGACGGCAAGACCTACCGCTTCAATTTCATCAGCGACAGCCGCCTTCCGTTCGCGCGGGACGCGATGCGCGGCGGCCGGCACATCCCGCTCAAGGACCTGATGTCGGGGGACGCGCTTCAGCTGATCAACAGCGACTCGACGAAGGCGCTGCTGTTCTACGCCGAGTGCTGGGCGCTGAATTTCTACCTGTCGCAGACGGACAACAAGGCCTACCGCGACGGGTACGCGGCGTACCGGAAAGCGGTGGCCTCCGGCGCGGCGAAACCGCTCCTGGAGTTCTTCCCGGACTCCGCGAAACTCGAGAAGGACTGGATGGAGTGCATCACCGGCCTATGAAGAAAAGCGCAGCCGTCCTGATCGTGCTCGCGGCCTTGCTCGGCGCTTCTCGCCCCGCGACGGCGGACCAGGCGGCGGCGGAGAAGGCGATTGCGGAGGGGCGTGAAGCGCTGGGGAGGCACGAGTTCGACCGGGCGATTGCGGCGATGGACCGTGCGGTCGAGGCTGCGCCGACGTGGCCCGCGGGGTGGACGGAGCGAGGGTTCGTGAAAGCGCAGGCCGGGTATCTCGTTTCGGCGCTCGAGGACCTCGGGAAGGCGCTCGAGTTGAGCCCCAAAGGCGTCGAGATCATGAACCTCCGGGCGCGGGTCTACATTGACCTCGACCAGTGGCAGGCCGCAGCGGACCAGGCCGCCGAGGTCATCAGCCTGAGCCCGGGAAACGCTTACGGGCTGTCGCTTCACGCCCGAGCCCTGGTCCAGCTGGGCGAAGTTGACACGGGGCTCGAGGAGTTGAACCGGGCGATCCGTGCCGATGCTCAATATGTGACGGATCTGCCGACCTGCCTGCGCCTCAAGGCCGACTGGCAGGCGATCGCCGATACCGGCGCGAAAGTCGTCCGCGATTACGGCGGTGCCGGCATCAGTGCGCTCTCCGAACGGATCTGCGCGCTCGTCGAGCTGGGAAAATACGACGAGGCACAGGCGGCGATTGCCGAGGGGGAGCGCCTCGCTCCGCAGACTGTCGGCCTCTCGGTCGCCAAGGCGTACCTGTTCAGCACGCCCGGCGCCCCGGGTTTCGACGAGAAGGCCGCCGCCCGCGAAATCCAGTCCTCCGCCGAAGCCTCCTACCTCAGCAGCACCCTCAACATCCAGGCGCGCTTCCTCTTCCTCAACGGCCGCGTCCGCGAATGCCTCGACCTCCTCGCGACCAAGGGCCACCGGACGAATTTCGAGACCCTGTTCTGGCTCGGCGCGTCCTACTGGAAACTCGGCGACCTCGCCGAGGCGCGCGTCGTCTTCAAGGACGCCCGCCGCCGCAACCCGTACCTCGCCGCCCACGCGAAACGATTTCCGGAACTCGCCGAGTTCGTCGCCTCCATCGAGCGCGAGCTGAAAGGCGAACTCGATTCGCAGGGCGACTCCGCCGGCCTGCGCGCCGAGCTCGCGACGCACCTGCTCACGATCGCCGAAATCGAAGCGCTCGTCCGCCGCTACCATTTTGCCCGCGCGGCCTCCGAGTACGACAAGCTCCTCCCTTCGCTCAAGTCCGCGCTCCGCAAGTCCGAGGTCTCCGCCCGCATTCCGGAGGTCCGCGGGATGGCGGGGGCGCTGAAGCGCCTCGTCACGGGGATCAATTCCGGCGCGCTCAAGCTCAAAGCGACGGTCGGCAAGAGCGAGCTCGTTATTGTGAAAGCCACCGACACCGTCTTCGACTTCACCATCGCCAAGGGCGAAGGGCGCTTCCCGTGGGCCGCCCTCGACCCCGACCTGTTCTGCGATTTCGCCGTGCAGGCCGGCGCGACGGCGGAGGAACTCGCGGGGCTCGGCTGCCTCGCGTGGGACGCGGCGCGGCCGGCGACGGCGCAGAAGATGTTCGAAGCGGCGCTGAAGAAGGACGCGAAGCAGAAGGCGCTCTTCACCGCGTTCATCGCGCGCCGCCGTGGCATCGCGGCGCCGGACGGCGGCTTCGTGGCGTGGAAAGGCCGGTACGTCACGCCCGACGAGAAGGCAAACCTCGACAAGGGCCTCGTCCTTTTCGAGGGCCAGTGGGTTACGACCAAGGACCGCGAGCAGCTCGCCAAGGGCCTGGTCAAGATCGGCGACAAATGGCTCCCGGGCGAAGAGGCCGCGCTCCTGCGCCGCGGCTACCGCAAGATCGACGGCAAGTGGACCAGCGCCGAGGAGGTCGCGGCGCTTCGCAGCGTCTGGGAAACCGCGTGGACCGAGGAGACGCCGCACTACACGATCAGGACCAACGAAGGCGAGCAGTTCGCGAAGGACCTCGCGACGCTCATCGAGGCCGCGTATGCCGACTACAAGGCCTACTACGCCGCCGAGCCGCCTGCCGGCCCCAAGGAAAAGATGACGCTCTTCGCATTCCGCACCTGGGAGGACTACCGAAAGTACTGCGTGGACACCAAGTCCGAGGACAGCCTCGCGGCGGCGGGTTTCGCGAAGAGCGACTCGCTGACGGTCGCGGGCTGGAACCGCACCGGCAACCGCCAGCAATTCCTCCAGACAATGGTCCACGAGGCCGCGCACCTTTACTGGTACCGCGTCGCCCCCTCCGCCAAGGCCCCGAGCTGGTTCGCCGAGGGCATGGCGACGTACTTCGAGGGCTTCAACTGGGACGGCACCGCCTACCGCTTCAACCACCTCTCCGAATCCCGCCTCCCGTTCGTGAAGGACGCGATGAAGGCCGGCCGGCACATGCCCCTCAAGGACCTCTTCGCCGCCGACGCGCTCGCGCTGATCAACAGCGACTCGCAGAAGGCGCTGCTGTTTTACGCCGAGGCCTGGTCCCTGAATTTCTACCTGTCCCAGACCGACAACAAGGCGTACCGCGAGGCCTACGCGAAATACCGGAAGTCCGTCGCGGCGGGGGAGGGGAAGGGGCTGATCGAGTTCCTGCCCGACGCGGCGAAGGTCGAGGC
>JAIOPR010000106.1 GCA_021413805.1 Planctomycetota bacterium | reverse complement strand
CTGGGGCGTCGGCTAACGGTAGGCTGCGAGCCTTTGGAACTCGCTGTGCACGTTCGAATCGTGCCGCCCCAATTCGAGCAGGGATCAGACGCGGAAGCGTGGTCGGACCTCGCTCGCTCCGCTCGCTCACCCCGCCCCCTCTTCCGCATCCGATCCCTGCTCGAATTGGGAAAGAAGGAAGACAACGTCCGGGAAGCGTGTCTGTAGCTCAACCAGAAGAGCCCCGGTTTCCGAAACCGGAGGTTGCAGGTGCGACTCCTGCCGGACACATCACCGGCCCCGGCACCATTGGCCCACACCGACGTCGCCCCCATCCCCCCCATCTCGGCGACGCGCCGGGGCCGGTTCTTTATTGGCCGTTTTTCCGTGCCCGGGATTTGAGGTGGGAGGTTTTTGATTTGAAAGGCGAGGCGGCCGTTTGTCTCGCCTTGCAAATCAAAAACTTCCCACCTCAAATCCCTGCGGGATGGATCAGTAGCTGATCGGCGGTCTCATAAGCCGCAAAGAGGGGTGCGATTCCCCTTCCCGCTATTCCGCTGCCGTTTTCGTCCCCGAATTCGAGGGGCGGAAGTGCGTCGGGCGCAGCCCGGCAGGTCGACTGGCTGCTGAACCTATCAAACTTGAAGGGCGGAGCGTCCGGCGCGCTTCCGCCCCTCGAATTCGCGCGGATGCCAGAGAGGCCGAATGGCTCGGTCCGCAAAACCGGTGCACAGTGGTTCGAATCCACTTCCGCGCTTCGCGGAGAGAGACGACCCGGCACCCCGCTGCGTCGGGCTTACGGCCGCCCGACTCCGCGGGGCGCACGGGTCGTCTCTCTCCGCGAATGGAAAAACGGCAAGACCAGGGAAAATCGGATGTGCTCGCGTCGTGGCGCAGTGGCTGCGCGCCTGGCCTGGAACCAGGAACAGGAAGGTTCGATCCCTTCCGACGCGATCCCGGGGGTGTCGTCCAGCGGCCAAGGACACTGCCCTGTCAAGGCAGAGAGCGCGGGTTCAAATCCCGTCGCCCCCGTCAAAGTAGGGCTTCGAGCGCCCGTTCTCAAAAGGGGTGTGGGCTAACCGGTAAGTCACCTCCCTGTTAAGGAGGTTGATCCAGGTTCGAATCCTGGTGCCCCTGTTCTGGATGGTTGGCGGAGATGGATTAACGCACCTGTCTCGAAAACAGGAGCCCTCCAAGAGGGGGACGAAGGTTCGAATCCTTCACCATCCTTGCTGCGCGCATCGAGTCGGTGGACTGCGCTGCGCCCTTCAGGCTTGAGATTGAACATCGCCGTACACAGGCCGGGCTCCGCGCAGCCCGCGCGACTCGATGCGCGCAGCAACTTACGGCAACAATTCCGTCGCCGTCGTCCTGGGGGAGGTGGCTGAGCGGCTTAAAGCACCGCACTGCTAACGCGGAGGGCCCCAAGGGGCCTCGGGGGTTCGAATCCACCTCTCCCCGTGCTGTTCCAGTCGTTGTCGCCTCCGGAATGCGCGTTCGAAATCGTGCGGACGCGCGGAGCCCGATCCCGTCGCAAACACTTCGTCAATCTCCTCTTCAAGGGCGCAGCACGTCCGCCGACTTCGAGCGCGCATTCGGGAGCGTGGCTGACCGGGAAAGCACCTGTCCGGCAGACAGGCCCATGCGGGTTCAACTCCCGCCGCTTCCATTCGACTCGCTCCGTGTGAGGCGCTCCGCGCCTCTCACGGGCGCTCGCTCATGGCGGAGCCGACACCGGACGGGGGTATTGGCGAGTCGAAGGGCCCGCTGTCAGGAACGCAAAGGGTGTAGCCCAACGGGAAGGCGCCTGCTCCGCAAGCAGGAGATTGAGGGTTCGAATCCCTCCACTTCCATTCGAAGAGGCGTGGTCTAACAGCAGGACACCGGTTTCCAAGTCCGGCAGTGAGGGTGCGACTCCTTCCGCCTCTGTAATCTGTCGTCCCACGCGATTCGAGCGACAGGTCGTGCGGGGTGCGCGCAGCCCGGCACACTAACCGCGCTCCCCGACCGACCACCTGAAGGGCGGAGCGCAACCCGCCGACCTGTCGCTCGAATCGCGGTTTCCAAGTCCGGCAGTGAGGGTGCGATTCCTTCCGCCTCTGTCGTCAGTCTTTCCAGAGGGGAGTCGGGTAACGGTAGCCCCCGAGTCTCTGAAGCTCGTTGTGCTGGTTCGAGTCCAGCCTCCCCTACTCGATGCGGGGATGTCGGCCAGTGGCCAAGGCGGCCAGGTTCTCAGCCTGGAGACGAGGGTTCGAATCCCTCCATCCCTATTGCGCGCCGGGCTCCGCTCGTCGGGACGGCGCACGCCGGGCTCAACGTCGAGCCCGGGCGCGCCGCGCCCTCCTCCCTCCGACCGGCGCGCAATAGCAGAAAACGGCATTCATTCTTGCCTTGTCGTGCAGAAGACCGTCTTCGACGAGGGCGCGTCGCTCAGTGGCTGAGCACCGGTTTCTTAAACCGGACCAGGAAGGGTTCGAATCCCTCCGCTCCCATTTCGCGCAGCGGGTCGGCGGGTTGCCCTTCGTCCTTCAGGTTCACCACAGTTGAAGGGCCTTCAGCCTGCCGGACTCCGGGCAACCCGCGCAACCCGCGCGACCCGCTGCGCGAAATGGGGAAAACGACTGCTCCTGACTGGCGTCTTCCCGCTCGGTTCGCGCGACAGGTCGTGCGGTCGCGCGGAGCCGGTTCAATCTCAGACTTCCCGCTCATCTCAACCTCAAGGCGGAGCGCGACCGCCGACCCATCGCGCGAATCGAGGGCGTGTCCGCTAGTGGCAGGCACCCAGGCCTTCAACCTGACAACGCGGGTTCGATTCCCGCCACGCCTATCGCGCGCAGGACTCCGCTCGTCGGGGCGGCGCACGCCGGGCTCAACATCGAGCCCGGGCGCGCCGCGCCCTCCTCGCTCCGGCCTGCGCGCGATAGCGGAAAACGGCGCCAATTCCGCCTCTCTCTTTTCCCAGGGAGCGTCGCTCAGTGGCTGAGCTCCGGTTTTTTAAACCGGTCCAGGACGGGTTCGAATCCCTCCGCCCCCATTTCACATCCTGGCCGTTTTGCGGCTCGATTCGCGCGATGGGTCGTGCGGAGCCGCTCCAATTCCAGACCTCCCGCTCATCTCAACTTCAATGCACAGCGCGACCGCCGACCCGTCGCGCGAACCGAGGTGAAGTAGCTCAGAGGGTCTGAGCGCCTGGCTGAAGCCCAGGAGGCGGTGGTTCGATCCCACCCTTCACCATCACGGGGACGTCGTCCAACGGAAGGACACGAGACTACGGACCTCGGAATGCGGGTTCAATTCCCTCCGTCCCCATGCGGACCGGAAGTGTGGCCGAGAAGAAAGGCCCCTGTTTCCTAAACGGGCGAACGCAGGTGCGACTCCTGCCGCTTCCATTTGACTCGCCCCGCGCGAGTCGCTTCGCGTCTCTCGCGGGGACTCGCTCATGGCGGAGCCGACCCGCAACGCGATTCCCGGGTGTGTACGAAATCGGAAACTCGAGCTGGCCGTAACCCAGCAGCCTCCGGGCTTAGCAGGTTCGAATCCTGCCGCACCCATGAAGGGTTCCTGTGGTCGAGACGACAGGACGCCCTCCCCCATTGGCGGGGAGAGGGAGAACGCGGATTCGAAACCCGCCAGGAACCCGGATCCAACATTTCTGCTCTCGTGGCCGAACGGCGAAGGCGCCTGTCTTCCAAACAGGCATGTGCGGGTTCAAATCCCGCCGGGAGCTTCGATGGAGCGTTGCGAGTTTCAGGAATCTGGGCAGACGCCGCCATACAGCGCGTTTACCGGCCGCGATTATACCAATGAATCAACGGATAACAAATACAAATGGATAGAGTAGCCGCGCTTCCCCGATTCCTGAAACTCGCAACGCTCCATCGATGAAAATCAAAAAGCCTGACTGCTGTCAGCGCGGCTGTGGCTCAACGGTTGAGCGCCACCTTGCCATGGTGGTCCACATGGGTTCGATTCCCATCAGTCGCTTCCTTTCGCAAGTCAGGATTGAGGTCGAAGCTGCGCGGCGCGCGTGGGGGTTGGGATGGGCGGGAAGCGGAAATCGCGCCGCTCCGCCCCGCCCTCAATCCTGACTTGCGAAAGGACGGAAAAAGGCATTTTCAGAACGGGATGTAGTGAAGTCTGGCCATCACGCCTCGTTCGGGACGAGGAGACCGCTGGTTCGAATCCAGCCATCCCGATTGGAAGTGGGCGCCCGGCGTCGGAGGCTTCGGGCGACTTCGTAGTGGACGTATCGAGTTTCCACCGGCGCCCTTCGCCTCCGCCGCGCGGACGCCCGCATCCAATCGCCGAAAACAAGAACGCTCCCGTAGCCCAACGGAAGAGGCACCAGGCTCAGAAACTGGTCAGTGGGGGTTCGAATCCCTCCGGAAGCATCCGCCTTCGCTCCTTCGGAGCTTCGGCGGACTTTGTCCGGTCCTCTAGTTCAACGGCAGAACGCCGGTCTCACATACCGGTGACGGAGGTTCAACTCCTCCCGGGACCATCCGCCTTCGCTCCTTCGGAGCTTCGGCGGACTTCGCTTGCTCCTGTGGCTCATCGGCCGAGCACCAGCCCGACATGCTGGGCAAGGCAGGTTCGACTCCTGCCGGGAGCATTCGTCCGCCTTCGCCCTGCGGGCTTCGGCGGACCTTCGGCCTCTCTGGTTTAACGGCAGAACGCCTGCTTCCCAGGCAGGAGAAGAGGGATCGTCCCCCTCGAGAGGCTTTGCGCCCGTAGCTCAAAGGCAGAGCAGCCGGACGATAACCGGCCGATGCAGGTTCGAGCCCTGACGAGCGCATGAAAACCCGATCGACGGAGAGCTCCGGCGGCCACCGGACCTCGGTCGCTTCGCTCCCTCGCCCCGGCGGCTCGCCTCCGCTCACCGTCGATCGGATTTCCAGGACGACACAGGCGCGAGTGGTTCGATTCGCTCTTGCAGCTCGACCGGTCGAGCACCTGTTTCGTAAACAGGAGGTTGCGGGTTCGAAGCCCGCCGGGAGCTTCGATGCGAAGTGTTGAGTTGCGAAATTCGGGATCGCACAAACGGACGCGCGATCCCGAATTTCGCAACTCAACGCTTCGCATCGACGGAAAAGGACAAGGCAGGAGCCCTCGTAGCCCAATGGCAGAGGCGGCCGCTTCAAAACCGGCGCAGTGCAGGTTCGAATCCTGCGGGGGGCACTAGCCCGCCGTAGCTCCGAAGGAGCGAAGGCGGGTGAGGGAAGATCCGGCGGAAGGAACGCCTTCGTAGCCCAATTGGAAGAGGCCCATGGTCGAGAGCCATGGAAGTGCTGGTTCGAATCCAGCCGAGAGCCGCCGCGGCACGGTCGTGGACCCTGGGATCGATTCGGCTTGTTGCTGCGCGGCGCTTTATTTAGGCTACCCCCCTCAGGGGCAAGGGTTTGCATCGATCCAGCTGTCCGGGATTTGGGAACGGGACACGGTCGATTCACTTCAGAAGTTCATTTGAGTCATGAAGGCGGCGGCCATGCCGACTACCGGTGTGGGGAGTTTCCACCATCTCCAGGGGACACTGTCCCTCGGTGACCCGTTTGTCCTTGTCGAGCTCGACAACCTCGTCTTCGCCCTTCCCATCTCGAACGTCCTCGAAGTTCTCCGGCCCCTTCCGGTCGAGCCGGTCCCCGGGGCGCCCACGGTGGTATCCGGGCTGTCGATCATCCGCGGAGAGCCGACGCCCGTCGTCAATCTCCGGAGGCTCGTGGGCGCGCCGCCTGCTCCGCCCTCGCGTTTTCTCGTCGTGCGGGCTGGCCCTCGCCGGGTGGCGCTGGAAGTGGACGCGATCCGGGGAGTGGAGCGGATTGGGCGGGAAATGCTGGAAGCGGCGCCGCCGCTGGTGAGCCGGGCGGTTGCGGAGGCGCTGGAAGCGGTGTCGTCGCTCGACGGCCGTCTCCTCCTGGTGCTGAACGCGGCCCGGCTCGTTCCGGCTGCGGTGACGGGTGGTGCCGCGTGAGCGCCTGGCGTCGCGAGCTCGAGGTTTTCGGCGCCTTCGTGGCAAGGACGCTCGGGCTGCATTTCGACGAGACACGGACGACGCAGCTCGAGGAGGCGCTCATTCGAAGGGCGGCCGAGACCGGGTTCCGGGAAGCCGGGGCGTACGTCGCCGCGCTTCCGACGCGGGACGTGCGTGAAGAAGCGCGGGCGATTGCGGGGTCCCTGACGGTGGGCGAGACGTATTTCTTCCGGAACTCGGACCAGTTCCGGGCGCTCACGGAAGTTGCCTTGCCAGCACGCCGGTCGGCGGGATCTTCGCCGGTGCGCATCCTGTCGGCGGGGTGCGCGACGGGCGAAGAGCCGTACACGCTGGCGATGCTGGCGCGGGAATCCGGCGAGGGACCGGTGAGGCTCCATGCGCTGGACGTGAACCCGGCGGCGATCGAGAAGGCCCGGCGCGGCGTGTATTCGCCGTGGTCGCTGCGCGAGACGTCGCGCGAAATGAAGGACAAATATTTCCGGCCCGCCGGGAAGGACTTCCGGCTGGTGGACGAAATTCTCGGGGACGTTCAGTTCGAAGAGGCGAACCTCGCGGTCGACGACCCGCGGTTCTGGAGGCCCGGGAGCTGGGACGTGGTGTTCTGCCGGAACGTGATCATGTACTTCAGCCCGGAGACGCAGAAGGCGGTCGTCTCCCGCATCGCCGCCTCGCTCGCCCCGGGCGGTTTCCTGTTCCTCGGGCACGCCGAGACTCTTCGCGGCCTCTCCCAGGACTTCCACCTGCGCCAGTCGCACGAGACGTTCTACTACCAGCGGAAGGAACGGGGCGCCGCGGAGGATCCCCCGCAATTTCGCAGGGAGGACGAGTCGCCGGCGCGGCTCTCGGGCGCGGCGGTGGAATCCGCGTCCGGCGTGGGAGTCCACCGGGAAATTCACACCGCGAGCCGCGAACGCGAGCGCATCCTGGAGCTGGTCGGGCACGAGAAGTTCGGGGAAGCGCTGGAGGCGCTGGCCGGGCTCCCGGGCGCGGCCGAGGACGATCCCGACACGGGGCTCATGAAGGCCGCGCTGCTGGTGAACGCGGGAAATGCGCGGGAAGCGGAACGGGTTTGCGCCCTGGTTCTGCGGGCCGACGACCTGAGTTCCGGTGCCCACTACGTGATGGCGCAGTGCCGCGAGGCGGCGGGGGACGCCGAGGGGGCGGCGGAGCACGATCGCGCCGCGGTCTACCTCGACCCGGCGTTCGCGATGCCGCGGCTTCACCTCGGGCTCCTGTTGCGGAAATCCGGAGACCTCCCCGGGGCTCGCGAACAGTTCGAGCGGGCCCTTGCGCTCCTCCCTTCCGAGGACCCTTCCAGGCTTGTCCTGTTCGGCGGCGGGTTCGGGCGTGAAGCGCTGATGCAGCTCTGCCGGGCGGAGATGAAGGCGTGCGAAGGGAGGAAACCGTGATGCCGGGGGGCGCAGACTTCGCGGGCAAAGTAGCGGCGATGCGGCGCGAGTTCGACGCGGCGTTCGCGCTTCCCCCGGCGCCGGAACCGCCGCCGGCGGAGTCGCTGCTCCGGGTGACGACGGGAGGGACGGGGTATTTCGTCCGGCTTCGCGAGCTGTCCTTCGTGTTCCCGTGCAAGGTCGTGGTGCCGGTGCCGGGCGCACGCCGCGGGCTGCTCGGCCTCACCGCGGTGCGCGGGCAGCTGCTGCCGCTCTACGCGCTGGCGACTCTTCTCGACCTGCCCGGTTCGGCCACGCCGCCGCGCTGGATCCTGGTGGCCGCCGGGGTCACCGCCGCGGGGCTGGGGGTGGAACGGGTGGACGGGGTTACGAGGATGCCGGAAGCGGCGGTCCGGGAGGCGGCGTCTTCCGGGAGCCGTGAAGGGGGGAAGAGGGCCGCTCTTCAGGATTCCGCAAGTTCGCGCGCCCTGCTGGACGTGGAGTCGGTCATTGCGGGAATTCGAAAATTTCAATCGCCATCAGAACAGGAGAGGTGACGCATGGGAGGATCCTGGACGTTCGGGCAGAAACTGGGGGCGGGGTTCGCGGTGGTGAGCCTGGTGCTGGTCATCGTGGCCGTTG
>JAIOPR010000105.1 GCA_021413805.1 Planctomycetota bacterium | reverse complement strand
GAGCAGGAAAAGGTGCTGAAGAAGCAGTTCAAGACCTACGAGCGCCGCGCCCTGAATTTTCTCCAGTTCCGCGGCAAGGAAGACGCGTACTCGATGACCTACGCCTTCGCCTGGGACGGCAAGGACTACGTCTCGTACCAGGTCACCGTCAACGACACCGCTGCCACGTGGACTCTCCGCTTCACCTGCGATTCTTCCCAGCTCGCCGCGCTTCAGCCCGACTTCGACGCCGTCATCCAGGGCGCGAGGTGGTCGGCGGGCACGACCGGCCGCGAGACGCCGGAGCGGACGATCGAGACGTGGGTGCAGGCGCTGAAGACGAGCGATCTCGACGCGTTCCTCACCTGCCTCGACCTGCCGCGGTGGCTGGACGACGCGACGAAAGGCGAGTACGCGAAGGCGACCGATGCGGACAAGAAGGCGATGGAAGCGCGGTATCGCGAGGTCATGAAGGACGTGCTGGCGAAGGGCGAGCTCGCGGCGCAGGTCGAGCAGGGAGTGCGCATCCTGTCCGCGCACATCGAGGGCGAGTCCGCGACGATCGGGCTGGTGTCGGTCTCCACGACGGGCACCACCGTCGTCGAGGATTTCTCCCTCACGAAAACGGACGCCGGCTGGCTCGTCACCGGCGTCGGCCCCGCCAGGGCGTACGAGGACGCGCCGGCCGCGCCGGAAAAAGGCGGCAAATCGGATGTGAAGCGCAAGAAGTTCAGGGACGAGGCGAAGTCGTTTTCCGCGTCTCTCCCGGCGGCGTGGTCGAAATCCACGCAGAAATCCAGCGAGAAGGTCGCGCTTCACACGTTCAGCGAATCCGGCGCCGGCGACGCGGTTGCGAAAGTCGCGGTGAGCGTGATGGACATCCGCGAGGACATCGCGCAGGACGAGCTTTCCGAGGACGACCTGGACACGCTCGCCGAGAATTTCATGACCGGGTTCAAGGGGAGCTTCAAGACCAAGTTCATGATCCGCGGCAAGGACCAGGCCACGCTGGGCGGGCTCCCGGCGGTGCACTTCAAGGTCGCGGCGCAGTCCGACTCGTTCTCGCCGCAGATCGAGGCGTCGATCTGGTTCTGCTTCAAGAATGGCTGGGCCTATGGCGTGATGACGGTGACGGCGAAGGGAGAAGAGGAGAACCCGGAGTTTGAGAGGATTGTCAAATCGATCAAGGTGACGGGAAAGCGGTGATAGAAAAGGACAAACGGACGAATTTTCAAATTCCAATTTTCAATTCTCAATTTTCAATTTACGGCGGCGGGAGGGTTCCAGCGTGAGCGCCACGGAGGGACGGGGAGTTTCCGGCATTGCCGTTTCGGCGATTGCCGTGGTCGCGCTTGCCCTCGGTGCCCTGGGCGGGGCGATGTTCATGAAGAGCCGGCGACCTGCGGACGCGGTTTCGGCCGCAGAGGGCGCTGGCGCGGCCGCGGCGGCGCCCGGGGGAAAAGTCGGGGGCGCTTCCGATCCCGGCGCGGGCTTTCCGGGCGGCGTGGCGACACGGACCGACTCTTCCGCGACGGCGGTTACCGAGGCGCATACGGAAATCCTGCGGCTCCAGAAGCGCGTCGCGGAACTCGAGAACCTGCTCCCGAAGGAAAAGACGAAAGAGGACAAGATCGCGCTGGCGAAGGAAATGGTCGAGTGCCTGCGCAAAGGCAAGAAGAACCCGGACTCGTTCCGGCGGCTCCTGCACCTGATCACCGAGCTCGACCCCGCGATGGGTCCGTATTTCGTCGGCCTTCTCACGGACCCGAACGAAACCATCGAGAAGGATCCGCTCTACGACATCGCCCTTTCGGCCGGCGGCCCGGAAGTCGCGGACTGGCTTCTCGGCCGGCTGACCGACCCGGCGACCGACGAAGGCGTGCGGCGCCGCCTGCTTCGCATCCTGGGCGGCTCTTCCAGGGAGCTGTTCTCGATTCGGAATCTCCCCGTCCAGGGCCGCCTCGCCGACACGGCATTCCAGTACGCGGTGTCGGGAGACGGGCCCGAACGCCAGGCCGGGGCGGGGCTGCTCGGCGGTATTGATTCCGTCGAAGCGCGGTCGGCCCTGTACCGCCTCGCGGTTTCCGACACGGAACTCAACGTCAAGGAAGCGGCAATCCGGTCGCTGGCGTACACGGGAGACAAGGATACGCTCCCCTGGCTGGACACTTACGCGGCCTCGTTGAGCGGGATGAGCGAGACCGAAAAGCAACGGATGGCCGCCGCGGTGGATTTCGCGAGGGAACAGGTGGGGAAGCGAACCGGGAAGTGACGCGGGGCGTGGCGAAGAGCGATGCGAGGGCCGTGCGCTTCAAAGAACAACTGCCGCGGTCGCGAACCCAAAAAGCAGGAATCAGTTCTCCCTCGTCTCGCCGTCCTCCGTGCCCCCCGTGTTATGCCGTTCAGCAGTTCTTTTCAACTCGGGCTATGCACAGTTCCTGTCCAGCGCCGAGTGTGCGCAGGACACACCCGTGGACCCGTGAATTCAGAAAAATGGCCAAGGATCGTTCCCATTCCCGACCGTCTGCCAGCGTTCGTTGACACTCGCTTCCCTGCGGCTTAGTCTACCCCGCTCGAATCAGGGAGATGGAAATCCCGGAGGCTCCCAAGACCTGGAAGGACTGGTTCCGCCACGCTTTCGCCCTCGACGGCGTGGCCGAGCCGTTGTCGGAAGCCGACGCCTTGCTTCTCGACAAGGTCGCCCAGGGAGTGGTGCTGCGACGGATGACCGCTCCCGCGCTGCTGTTCCTGGAGAGCGTCAAGCCTCTGTCGTTCATCGGGTCGCAGACGCTGGTGTTCTTCGGGCCGCTTCTGGAGATGGTCCTCAAGCGCGAAGAGATCGAGCGGGGGACGAAGTTGCTGGAGCGGCGGGACGTGCTGGAGACGATGGCGTTGCGGATCGAGACCTTGGAGGCGGAACGGCGTGGCTGACAGGCCTCTGAACGTGGTGATCGCGACCGATTGCGGGTCGACGACGACGAAGGCGATCCTGATCGAAAAGGTCGGGGACACCTACCGGCAGACGTTTCGCGGCGAAGCGCCGACGACGGTGGAAGCGCCGTTTGAAGACGTGACGAAGGGGGTGTTGAACTCGATCCAGGAAATCGAGGAGTTGAGCGGGCGGAAGATCCTGGACGGGGAGAAGATCATCACGCCGGCGGTGGGGAATGTCGGCGTGGACATTTACGTGTCGACGTCGTCGGCGGGCGGCGGGCTGCAGATGATGGTGGCGGGCGCGGTGGCGGCGATGACCGGCGAGAGTGCGCAGCGGTGCGCGCTGGGTGGCGGGGCGATCGTGATGGACGTGCTGGCCTCGAACGACGGCCGCGCGGGGTTCGAGAAGATCGAGCGCATCCGGCAGTTGCGGCCGGACATGCTGCTGCTCTCGGGGGGGACCGACGGCGGGACGGTGTCGCACGTCGTGGAAATGGCCGAGTACATCTCGGCGGCCGACCCGAAGCCGCGCCTCGGGATCGGGTACAAGCTGCCGATCATCTATGCGGGCAACAAGGACGCGGCGAAGCGCGTGGAGGAGATCCTCGGCGAGAAGATGGCGCTTGAGATCACGGACAACATCCGGCCGACGCTCGAGCGCGAAAACCTGATGCCCGCGCGGCACCGCATTCACGACCTCTTCCTCCATCACGTCATGCAGCAGGCGCCCGGGTACAAGAAGCTGATCGCGATGTGCGGCGCGCCGATCATCCCGACGCCGGCGGCGGTGGGCGACATCATCGAGCGCGTCGCGAAGAAGGAAAACATCAACGTCCTGGGCGTCGATATCGGCGGCGCGACGACGGACGTGTTCAGCGTCTTCCAGAAGATCTTCAACCGCACGGTCAGCGCGAACCTCGGGATGTCCTACTCGATCTCGAACGTCCTCGCCGAGGCGGGGCTCGACAACATCATGCGCTGGGTGCCCTTCGACCTCGACGAGCAGGACCTCCGCAACCGCATCAAGAACAAGATGATCCGGCCGACGACGATCCCGTTCACCGTGGACGAACTGATGATCGAGCAGGCGATCGCGCGCGAAGCGCTCCGGCTCGCCCTCGACCAGCACAAGGCGCTGGCGGTCGGCCTCAAGGGCATCCAGCAGGAACGCTCCATCTCCGACGCGTTCGCCCAGACCGCTTCCGGCCAGTCGCTCATCAACATGATGGACCTGAACCTCGTGATCGGCTCGGGCGGCATCCTGTCGCACGCCCCGCGGCGCGTGCAGTCGATGGTGATGATGACGGACTCGTACCAGCTCACGGGCATCACCCGTCTCGCCGTGGACTCGATCTTCATGATGCCCCACCTCGGTGTCCTCGCGACCGTGAACGAAAAGGCCGCGACCGACGCGTTCGAGCACGACTGCATGGTCTACCTCGGCACCTGCATCGCGCCGGTCGGCATCGCGAAGGACGGCGAGAAGTGCCTCGACTACAAGCTCACGATGCCGGGCGGCAAGGTCATCCAGGAATCGCTCGCGTACGGCGAACTCAAGCTCCTCAAGCTCGACGTCGGCCAGACCGCGCAGTTCGAAGGCAACCCGGCGAAAGGATTCGACCTTGGGGCGGGGAAGGGCAAGGTGCTGACCGCGACGATCCACGGCGGCGTCGGCGGGATCCTGATCGACACCCGCGGCCGGCCGCTCATCCTCCCGACCGACAAGAAGCAGCGCGTCGCCACCCTCACAAAATGGTCGAAGGCCCTCGACCTCTACCCGGAGCTCAAGTAAATGGCTCACGCCTATACGCCGGGGCTTCGCGTCACTGAAGCGGCCGTCATCCGCAAACGGCGCATCCTGCCGATCCAGGGGACGGTGCTCGTCAAGGTCGGCCAGAAGGTGACGGCCGGCGACGTGGTCGCCCGCGCCGAGATCCCGGGCAAGGTCCACACGCTCAACATCGTCAACAAGCTGTCGATCGAGGCGCGCGAGACGAAGCGCCACATGAAGAAGAAAGAGACGGAGGTCGTGAAGAAGGACGAGGTCATCGCGGAGAACAACCCGATGATCAAGTGGTTCAAGACGCAGGTCACTTCGCCGATTGACGGGACGATCGAGAGCGTTTCGGATGTGACGGGGCAAGTCCTGCTCCGGGAGCCGCCGCAGCCGCTCAACCTGCACGCGTACATCGACGGGACGATCGTCGAGGTGATCGACCGGGAGGGCGTCGTCGTCGAGTGCCCCGCCGCGTTCACGCAGGGGATTTTCGGCATCGGCGGCGAGACGAGCGGGATCATCGAGCCGGTCGCGAAGACGCCGGACCAGAACCTGACGCCCGCGGACATTCTTCCATCGCATGCCGGCAAGATCCTGATCGGCGGCGCCCATGCTTCGATGCCCGTCATCCGGCGGGCGATCGAGGTCAAGGCGGCCGCGATCGTGATCGGGGGCATCCACGACAAGGACTTGCGCGAGATCCTCGGGAAGGACCTCGGCGTCGCGATCACGGGCACCGAGAAGATCGGCATTACTTTGATCATCACCGAGGGCTTCGGTAGTATCCCGATGGCCCGGAAGACCTTCGACCTGCTCGTCGGCAAGAAGGGCCGGAAGGCCTCGTGCAGCGGCGCGACGCAGATCCGCGCCGGTGTCATCCGGCCTGAAATCGTCATCCCGGCAGATTCCGCCGCCGGGCTCGCGGCAGCTGATGGAGAACGTCAGGGCATGAAACCAGGCGACCCGGTGCGCATCATCCGCGAACCCATGTTCGGCCGGATCGGCGCCATCAAGTCGCTTCCGCCAGACCTGACTTCCATCCCGACCGAATCCCACGTCCGCGTCCTCGTCGTGTCGTTCGCCGATGGGAGCGAGGCCACCATCCCGCGCGCCAACGTCGAGACCATCGAGAGCTAGTGAAGCGCTTCCTCTGGCTGAGTCTCCTCCTTGCCGGCGCCGCCGGGGCGCAGGAGTCCGTGCCCCAGGCGAAGGTCGACGCTCCCAAGGACCTCAAGATCGAGGATTTCCCGAACGACAACGGGTCGGCCGTCATGGCGACCTGGAAGCGGATGCCGTACGACGACAAGGCCACCTACAAGATCCTGGTCGCCCTCAAGCCCGAAGGCCCCTGGTACCCCGGTGCCACCTGCCCCGGCACCGAATCGTTCAAGAGCGACCAGCCCTGGCCGTGGTGGGCGTGGTCGAAGACGAAGGCAGTACACCTCCTCCGCTGCGAATCCTACGAGACCGAAAAAGGGCCGAAGCCGCTTCTGCCCGAGGAAGACACCCAGACAAAAGTCCGCGAATCCGTTCCCGACTACTGGTTCAAGGTGGTCGTGGAAGTCGAGGGGATGAAGCCGTGGGAGTCGGAGGTTGTGAAGCTGAAGCCCGCGGGGAACGCGTTCGACTGGAGCAAGCTGAACACGCTGCTGTACATGATCGGGTTCAGCGTGATCATCCTCATGTTCATCCAGGTGGCCCGGCGCCGGACGCTGTGGATCAGGCGCATCCCGGGGCTGGACGCCGTGGACGAAGCGGTCGGGCGCGCGACCGAAATGGGCCGCCCGATCTACTTCCTGACCGGCCGCAACGGGATCACCGAGGTTTCGACGGTGGCCGCGACGCTGATCCTGGGCGAAATCGCCAAGAAAGTCGCGACCTACGACACCACCCTCAAGGTGCCCCACACCGACCCGATCGTCATGGCCGTCTGCCAGGAAATCACGCGCGAGTCCTACATCGCCGCCGGCCGCCCCGACTCCTTCCGCGCCGACTCGAACTTCTTCGTCACCGACGACCAGTTCGGCTACACCGCCGCCGTGGACGGCATGATGGTCCGCGAAAAGCCGGCCGCCTGCTTCTACATGGGGTACTACTACGCCGAAGCGCTTCTCCTCGCCGAGACCGGCGCGGCCACCGGCGCGATCCAGATCGCCGGGACCGATGCCGACGCGCAGCTGCCCTTCTTCGTCACCGCCTGCGACTACACGCTGATCGGCGAAGAGCTGTACGCGGCCGGCGCCTACCTCTCGAAGGAACCCGTCCTCGTCGGCACGCTGCGCGGCCAGGACATCGGGAAGGCGCTGATCCTCGGCGCCATCCTCCTCATGACGGTCATCGCCACGTTCGGACAGTGGGGCGGCCCCGGCACCGCCCGCTTCGTCGATAACTGCATCGACATCCTGAGGGGGTTCTGATGCCCTTCCTCAAGAGACAACTCCCGCTTCTCATCTGCTTCGTCGTCGGCCTCATCACGGCGATGCAGTACTACATCCCGAGCAATTTCTCGCAGAAGGTCGCGAGCCAGTCCTCGAGCTGGTACATCATCATCACGATTTTCGCCTCGTTCCTGGGGTTCGGAAGCGTGGCGATGGTGCACTGGAAGAAGATCAGCACGCAGACGAAGGGCTGGGGGTACAGCACGCTGGTCTTCCTCGGGGCCATTGCGATGGTGCTGGTCGGGCTGATCGCGGGTGGCAAGGAAGTCACGGAGCGCCCTCCGGACGAGCTGG
>JAIOPR010000096.1 GCA_021413805.1 Planctomycetota bacterium | reverse complement strand
GGGCAACCGGCTGGCCAGGACGATCGAAGCGCGCGCGTTGAGAGATTCCACACCGTGCGCTTCGCTGCGAAGTTCCGTCGGCACAACATGGAATTCGCCGCGCTTCTCAGCCTTGCCCGCCAGCACGCGCAGCCGCACCGGAACGCCGTTGAAGACCACGCCCTTCAGCACGCGCAGGTCATCCACGCCGTGAAACGCAAAGCCCGGCTGCGTGTGCAACGCCCCCTGCGCCAGGAATTCCGCCATCATCGCCATCGGGAGCACAGCGCTCCCATCGATGACGTGCGATGCCAGGAAAGGATAGCGCGCGATATCCACGTCACGTTCGAACGCGACCTGCATGGTGGGCGGAATCGGCGCCGGGCCATTTGCCGGAGCGACCGCCTGCGGGGAAGGCTCACGGGAACCCGCACCCAGCACCACGACCTCCACAGGCTGCAGCCCCTGCGAACAGATCTCGCGCACGAGATGCTCGCCGCCGGCCTCGAGCCCGATCAGGCCGACCTCCTCCTTCTCGAAAACTTTCCGCAGTGCCGGCGTCACCATCCCGCCGTCCCACGGTCCCCAGTTTACGGCCACCACGCGGCATTCCGGCCGCCGCCGCGACTGCTGCTGCGCCAGCTTGTTCAACACCTCGTTCGCGACCGCGTAATCTGCCTGCCCGCGACGGCCGTAACGTCCCGTTGAAGACGAGAACACCACGATGGCCTTGAGCGGATCACCGCGAAGCGCTTCCAGCAGCGCCCGCAACCCGGCCACCTTCGTGCTGTACACACGTTCGAACTGTTCCAGTGTCTTGTCTTCGATCAGCCGGTCTGCAAGGACGCCCGCGCCGTGCACCAGGCCCTTGATCGGCCCGGTCGTCGCGCGCAGTTTTGCGAAAAGCGCGCTGAGTGCTGCGCCGTCCCGCACATCCACGCTGCGATAGATCACACGCGCGCCCGCCGCCTCGATCGCGGCCAGGTTGTGCAGCAGTTCGCGGTTCGACAGGACGTTGCGCAGTTCTTCTTCGATCTTTTTCGGGTTTGCGGGGCCACCGGCGCGGGCAAGAAGCTCCTGCTTGATGCTCTTTTCGCTCTCCATCCCCGCCAGCCAGTCAGGTTCCGGCTGGGGCGGGGCGCTGCGGCCCAGCAGAATCAGCGTCGGCTTGAAAGCTTTCGCCAGCGCCAGGCACGACGCGGCGGTCACGCCCCGCGCGCCACCTGACACCACGATCGCGTCGCCCGGTGCAAACGGAAGATCCGCGGAACTTTCCCTGCCGAACGGCGCCGCAACCAGCTTCAACCCGTAACGCGCGTGTGCCGAGACACCGACCTCGACCGGCCCGGCAGTGAAAATTTCCTCCGCGATCACCGCCGCAGCCGCTTCCAGGTCGCGGAAGTCGGTGGCCAGGTCGAGTGCCTTGACCTGGACGCCGGGCCATTCGTGCGCCGCGGTCTTCGCCAATCCCGACAGGCCGCCCGAAATGGCGTCGTTCACGCCGATTCCGGCCATGCCGAACGCGCCGTCGATCCGCGCGAGTGTGGCCAGCACAGCGCCGCCCTTCTGCCCCGCCTGGCGCAATGCGGCGCCCGCGCGCTGAAGCAACGCAAACGCACGCTGGAGGAACACGTCGTCGGCCCCGCGTTGCGGCGCCAGGATCACCAGGCCGCTCAGGTTTACGCCGTTCAATTCCGGTATGGCATCGAGCGCGATCACGCGCGTTTTCTGCCTCTTCGCCAGCCGTGCTGCCAGCCGCTCGGCCAGGGGCGAACCGTCGTTCGTGATCCAGATCTCACCGCCAGCGACGCTCACCGCCGCGCGCCCGCCGTTGAGATGCTCCATCTCCAGCACCAGCCGTTCCAGCGGCGCACGAACGCCGGTTTTCGCCGCCCTGGAAACGCCCGCTTCGACCGGGACCGGCCTGGCCTCAGGAGCAGGCACCGGTTTCGCCGTCCGCGTCGCTCCACCCAGATGCTCGACCACCTGGCGAAGCGTCCTCAACCCGCCAAGCTCTTCCAGCTTCACTTCAGGCAGGTGAGGGAATCTCTGGCTCAGCTCCGAGAAGATCTCGACGCGCTTGATGGAATCAATCCCGAGGTCCGCGTCGAGTTCCATGTCGACGTTGAGCATCTCCGCCGGGTAACCGGTGCTTTCCGAAATCACCGCGAGCAACACCTTTTCAATGTTGTCCGTCGCGGGCGCGACGGCCGGCACGGTTCCCTGCGCCGGCCCGCTCGCCCCGCCCGACAGGTATTCGCACACCTGCCGCAGTGTCCGAAGCGAACCCATCTGGTCCGACAGCACCGCCGGCGCACCCGGGATGCGCTCCTGGAGGATCGAGAGAATTTCCACGCGCTTGATCGAATCGATGCCGAGATCCGCGTCGAGCTCCATGTCCAGGTTGAGCATCTCCGCCGGGTATCCGGTCGTTTCGGAGACAACCGCCAGCAGTACCGTTTCTGTTTCACGCGACGGCGAAGCGGCCTGCACCACCGCCTGGGCCGGCGCAGGCTCGGGCACTGCAACCGGCTTCGGCGCCGGCATCGGCATGGCAACGGGCGCCGCCACGACGGGCATCGCCGGGATGGCCGGAAGCGCCGTCACCGGCGCGCGGCCCAGAAGTGCACCCATCTGCTGTTCGAGCAGAGCCTGGTAGACGCGCACGGCCTGTGCCTGGCCCTCGAGGAACTGCCGGTGAAGCTGCGCGGTCTGTTCCTGGATCGCCTGCAACGCGGCCAGGTTCGCCTGGGTCGCCTGCCACGCCTGTGCAACCGCACCCGCGCTCGCCGCGGAAACGGGCAGGGGCGAGGAAAGTGAACTGTTCATGGGTGTCGCTCTCGGTGTGGCCATGGAAGGTGGCGAAGTGGGAATGGGATTCGACATCGACTTGACTGCCGGCGCAGAGGAGGGACTTGAGGGTACTGCGGCAGGCCTGGCCACCGGGGTTGGCGGCCGCGCTGTCTTCGGCCGCACATAATTGGCGCCGTTCAGCGGCACCGTCAATCCCGGTATTTCGGTGTTCGCGGACAGGCTCGCGGGATCGAACGCCTCGTCCCATGGCGCAAGTGTCACCGTGTGCCCCAGTGCGGCCAGTTGAGCGAGCGTACGCGCCAGGTCCGCAATGCCGGCGCGCTGGCCGGACGACGAGTCCAGCGCGATCACCGTGTGCGGCCGTTCGCCCAGGATCGCCCGAACCAGCCCGCCCAGCTTTGCCCCGGGACCGACTTCCAGGAACGTTGTCACGCCCGCCGCGTGCAGGTTTTCGATTTCGCTGACAAACTGCACCGGCGACGCGAGTTGCTTCGCCAGTTGACGGCGGCTCTCTTCCGGTGAAGACGGGTAAGCCTGGCCCGTCGTGTTGCTGAACACAGGCACGCGCGGTGCGGCGAAAGTGACGCCCGCGAGGGCCGCCGCCAGTGGCTTCTGCGCGTCCGCAACCAGCGCGCTGTGGAACGCCGCCGCGACATTCAATTTCTTGCACGTCACGCCGCGCGCCTTGAGAACGGCCTGCGCTTTCTCGATCGCCGCACTGGCCCCCGACAGAACCGCCTGGTTCGGGGCATTGCGGTTGGCCAGGACGACATCCAGTTTCTCGTCGCGAATCAGCGCTTCGACCGTCGCCAGCGGCGCCTGCACCGCCAGCATCGTGCCCGCGTCGCCATGGCGGCCCGCCGCGGCCATCACATCGCCCCGCACACGGGAAAGTGCGTGAAGCGCCCGCGGCGTGATGACACCCGCCCCGCAGAGCGCCGTCAACTCGCCGTAACTGTGTCCCGCAGTGGCGTCGGCCCGGACCCCGAAGCGTTCCAGCACGCGCCACGCGCCGATGCTCACCGCGCCCAGCGCCGGTTGTGCAGTGTCGGTCGCACGCAGACGCTCCTCCTGCCGTTCGCGGCTCTCGTCATCGAACGCCGGGTACGGGTAGATCCGGTCGCTCAGCCGCTCTCCCGCCTGCAGCGAAAGTCCTTCCGCGTACGCCGCGTCCGCCTCGGTCAGCGCGCCGAGCATCTCCGGGAACTGGCACGCCAGGTCGCGCAACATCCCGACGTACTGCGAACCCTGCCCCGGGAACAGAACGCCCAGCTGGCCCTTCGCCGCGCCGGCACCGAACGCAGTCCCATCCGGCAGGGTCCAGGCCGCAGTGGCGTTGTCGCCGAGTTTGCGCCTCGCCTGCTCGATCGCCATCTTCGCGTCCGCGTTCTGCTGCAACACCACAAGCAGTCGCAACACGTCCTTCGACCTGAACGCCGCTCGCGACGCCTGCGCCGCCACGCGAATGCTGTCCCAGGTTCCCGCAACGGGGAATGCGTCCAGCTGCTTCAGCAGGACCGCTGCATCCGGCGCCGAGAACGCCGCGAGCTGCACGTCGCCGTCCCAGTCCACCGAGTTCTTCGCCGCTTCCGCTTCTTCCAGCACGCAATGGAAGTTGCTTCCGCCGAAGCCGAAGGCACTCAGGCCCGCCCGCCGCGGATGTTCCGCGCGCGGCAGCCACGGCCGCTTCTGAGTGCAGGCATAGAACGGCGATTTGCCGGGCGCGAGACCGTCCAGCGGCTGTTCGATCTTCATCGTCGGCGGAAGCGTCTTGAAGTGCAGCGCCAGCACCGCCTTCATGAGCCCCGCCACGCCCGCCGCCGCTTTCGTGTGCCCGATCTGCGACTTCACCGACCCTAGCGCGCACCACGTCCCCTCCGGGCGCGCTTCGCGGAACACATCCGTCAGCGCAGACAGTTCCGTCGCGTCGCCGACTTTCGTGCCCGTCCCGTGCGCTTCGATCAGCTCGATGCTTTCCGGCGCGACGTTCGCCAGCTTGTAGGCGTTCTTCAGCGCCCGGACCTGTCCTTCGCGCCGGGGCGCGTAAATCGCGTTGCCCTTGCCGTCGCTCGACGACCCGATCGACTTGATGACGGCGTAGATGCGGTCGCCGTCGCGTTTGGCGTCGTCGAGGCGCTTCAGCACCATCAGGCCCAGTCCTTCGCCCAGGATCGTGCCGTCGCCGTCGCGGTCGAAGGGCCGCGCGTTGCCGCTGGGCGAAAGCGCGGGCGTCTTGCTGAAGCACATGTACATGAAGATGCTGTTAAACGTGTCCACGCCGCCGGTCACGACCATGTCCGAGCGCCGTTCGGCGAGTTCCAGTCCCGCCAGGTGGATCGCGCTGAGCGAGCTCGCGCAGGCTGCGTCGACGACGCAGTTGGTTCCGCCGAGGTCGAAGCGGTTGGCGATGCGCCCGGCGACCACGTTGCCCAGGAGCCCGGGGAAGGAATTTTCCTGCCAGTTCACGTAGCCGTCGGCGATGCGCTGCACGGCGTCTTCCGCCTGCGCGTCCGGCACGCCCGAGTCTTTCAGCGCCTTGCGCCAGAGCGGATGGCCGAGGCGGGCGCCGAGCGGAATCACGAGCTCCAGCGTGCCCGTCACCCCCACGATCACGCTGACGCGGTCCTTGTTGTGCTTCTTCGGGTCGAACCCCGCGTCCTTGAGCGCCTGCCCTGCCGCCCACATGCCCAGCAGTTGCGAAGTATCGGTCGCTTCGAGGTTGTTCGGGGTAATTCCAAATTCGAGGGGGTTGAAGTGGACGGGCGAGATGAAGCCGCCGCGCCGCGCGTAGGTGTGATCGGCCTTCTTCTGGTCGGCGCTGAAATAGTCTTCCGGCCGCCAGTGCGTCGAGGGAATGTCCGAGATGGCATCGACCGAGTTGCGGATCGTGCCCCAATAGGCACCGGGCCCCGCGGACCTGGGGAAGAGGCAACCCATGCCCACGATGGCGAGCGGTACGTAGGGGTTTGATTCGTCGGCGTTCAAATCGTTCATCCTCGCGTTTCGTTGGGACAGGCCTGGTCGCCCGTTCCGGAACCTGAAGGTGTGACCGTCACGGCTTTCTTACACTGGTGTGCTCAACCTTTCAATTTCCGCCACCGCCAGCGGGGCGCACGCCAGCAATTCCGCCGGAATTTCCACGTTCTGCAGCCGCAGGATATGCGCCCGTGTCAGCACCGCCGCCCCGTAAAGGATGTTCAAGGCGACATCGGCGACGCGGCGATTTTCGACTCGTTCGAGGAAGCTGCCTTTGGTCCATTCGTTGAAGGCGCCCATCGCGGGACCGCACCAGACCTGGTAGTCCATCTGCCGCGACGGTTCGCCGGCGTTGGCCCAGCGCGACGACTGCCCGAGGTACGAACGGAACACCAGCGCCATCTTGTGCTTGGGATCGCGTTCGGCCCGCTGAATCTGGGCCGCGTCACGCGTCCGGAAGTAGCTTTCCGTCTGGAGCCAGACTTCGTTCAGCGTCGCGCGAAAAGTGTTCTTTTCCAGCGCCGCCCGCTCGCTTTCGGGAATCGCTTCGAGGCTCGGGTACTGCCGGTAGAGCTCGAACAGTTTCGCCGCGCGCATCGGGAACATCGTCCCGCGCTTGAGCACCTGCACGCGGACCCCCATCTCGAACATGTCCGCCGCCGGCGCCATCGCGCAGTCGGCCTGCTGAGCTTCGGCCAGCATCTTCCGCACCAGGTCCGAAGACCCCGATTCCACGCAGGCCTGGTTGATCGACCCGGTCATGATGTACGCCGCGCCCATGCTGAACGCCGCCACCGCGGCCGCCGGCGTCGCGATCCCGCCGCCGGCACCGACGCGCAGCCGCTGGGCGAAGCCGAGTTGCTTCTGCTGCCGGTCGCGAAGCGCAAAAAGCGTCGGGAGGAGGGCCAGCGCGGGCCGGTTGTCAGTATGCCCGGCCGAATCGGCTTCCGCCGTCAGGTCCTGCGCCATCGGGATCTGTTCGGCAATTTCGAATTGTTCAGCAGTTATGACGCCTGTGTCGACGAGAGTGCGCAGGAACTTCTCCGGCGGCGGCGAAAAGAACTTCGAAGCGACCTCCACCCGGGAGACCTTCGCCAGGATGCGGTTGGGGGTCACGATCGTGCCGTCGGGCGAACGCCGGATGCCGTGCACGCGATAACGCACGACCGGCAGCGTAAGTTCCATGTAGGCCGAGGCTTCCACGAGATGGACGTTGCGCCTGATCAGCAGGTCCACGATCGCGTTTTCCAGCTCCGGCTCGTTCGGGCTGTGGATGAGGTTCACGCCCCACGGCCGCTTCCCCAGGTCCCGCTGCAGGCGGTCGATGGCCGATTCCACCCGTGCCGGGTCAAGCCCCGCCGAACCGAAAAACGCGAGCATCCCCGCGCGGCTGACCGCTTCCACCAGTTCGACCGACGCAATCCCGTTCGCCATCGCCCCGGCGACGTAGGCGTATTTCAGCCCGAAGTCCGCACGAAACTGGGCATCCCCGAGGCAGTCCATGGGCACGGCCGGAACGAACGGCGAGCGATCCCCGTGCGGGTCGAAGACGCGCGAGACCTGGCGCAACGCGTCGGCGACGGAGCCACCGCCGTGCAATTCAGCACGGGGCTCTGCCTCCCTCGATGATCCGACACGAGCGCTCACGATACTGCCCCCTCGCTTGTCAGGTTCTCCACCCCGTCGCCGGCGACTCGGTACCGTTGGAATGGGGGGGTGATCATAACCGGGCTGGCGTACCATCCAATAGGAACCTGAAGGCCAGGATCAGGACGGCCGACCGTGGCGTTTTTTGGGCTGGACAAGGCCGAAATCACCCCTCCGGGGGCAACTGGCCGGAACTCCCGTTTTTGAGCCGTCCAGCCGCCCGCCAGGCGGTTCAGGCTTGCCCGATCCCCCGCGTGGGTCTAGGCTTCCGGCCATGAAGAAATCCATCGTACCCGGCATCCTCCTCGCCGTGCTCCTCGCCTCCTGGATGTACGTCATCGGGTTCACAGGCTGGTACAAAGACCCCAAACTTCAATTCATGTTCTGGTTCGTCGTCCTGATCCAGGTCGTCGTCCTCACCTTTGTCATCCGCGGCGCATCGAAAGATGCGCTGGATTCTTCGGGAAATTCGTCCGCGGCGCCGGGACCTCCATCGTCGCCGCACCCCTCGTCTTCCTGAATTCTCTCCTCTTCACCCAAGTCGTCTTCCCGAATTACTTCGACGAAATCCGCGCGGCGCAGGAATCGATCCTGCGTTCGAAAGGGATTCCCGAAGCGCAGATTGTGGAGACGCTGAAGCTCGCAGCCTCGATGGAGAATCCGTATCTCCAGGCAACATTCGGGGCGATCGGCACCATCGTGACCGGGATCGTCGTGTCGCTGATCGCGTCTGCCATCGTGAAGAAGCGGGCCGGCTAGGGGGCGGGCCTACCCCTCGACATACCCGAACACCCTTCCCTTGAAATACTCCTTCACCTTCTTCGCGTGTACCTCAGGGATCTCGCGCTTGAACGGGAACGACTTCGGGTCGGCGACCCAGCGCGAAATAAAAGTCTCGAGGTAATGCCCGATCGGCGCGAGCGAGTCCTTCCAGCAGCGGTCGAAAGTGTCGGCCGGCGTGTGCGCCCACATCAGCTCGACGCCGATGCGGCCGAACGCAGCGGTGGGGACGCCGGCGTGGGCGAAGGGCGTGTTGTCGGACGAGTAGCACTCGTCGTCGAATCTCATTGCGGGGCCCATTTCGCTCGCGAGGAGCTTGCAGGCGGACATGAGCTCGGCGGGGCCGCCGACGGGGCAGTAGTTGTCGCCGAAGAGCAGCCCCTGGAGGTCGACGTTGAGCATGAGACGGGTGCGCTCGAGCGGCGACCAGTCCATCTTCCACGCCTTGCCGCGCTTCTTCGCGACGTGCTTCGCGTGCGCCTTACGCAGATTCTCGACGTGCGCCGTGCTGCCGCGCAGGCCGAGCTCTTCGCACCCGAACGTGCAGAAGCGGATCGTGCGCTTCGACCCGCGCTGGCTGAAGACGCGGGCGAGTTCCATGGCGCACGCGGCGCCGGCCGCGTTGTCCTGGGCGCCGTAGCCGCCCCAGACGGAGTCGTAGTGGCCGCCGACCACGATTTCTTCCCACGGCTTCTCGGTGCCGCGGAGGACGCCCCAGACGTTCTGTGATTTCTTCCACTCGTGGCTGACCTTCGCGACGACCCGGGCCCGCTTGCAGCCCTTCCGCATCAGCTTGTCGCCGTCCTCGAAGCGGATGCGGACGGTCGGCACGGCGCCGAAAGCGTCGCGCTTTTCGTTCGAGAGTTTGGTGAGGCGGGGCTCGATGAAGCGCGAGTTCTCGACGAGGATGATGGCGGCGGGTTCGGAGCGCATGAGGGGCTCGTACTTGTCGGGGGCGCCGAGCTCGCCGTAGAGGAGAAAAATCTGTCCTGGCTTTGATCTCGGCAGGAAGACCTCTTCGCCGCTCTCGACGAAAACGAGGTCGCCCTCGATGCCGCGCGGCGGCGTGCTGGCCGTGGCGCAGACCGGGCGCGCCTGCAGCTCGCCGAGGCCGTCCACGTGGACCGCCGCTTCCGCCTTGCCGGGGATCTCGACGTCGAACGGCTCGATGGAGGTCTCGAGGCCGCACGCTTTAAAGTGCCGCTCGACGTACGCGGCCGCCTGCTTTTCCTCGGGCGACCCGCCGGCGCGGATGCCGATGTCCTTCGCCATGACGCGGATGTGGTCGAACGCTTTCTGCGCGCTGAAAAGCATCGGTGTCTCCTTGATTGAAGGCGGAATGCTAACCGCGCGGCGCGGTTTCCTCGACTATCCGCCCGTCCTCGATCCGGATTACGCGGTCGCCGGGCTCGATGTACCGCGTGTCGTGGGTGACGACGACGACGGAAGCGCCCTTCTCGCGGTGAAGCGAACGCAGCAGGCCGAAGATCTCCGCACCGGTTTTGGAATCGAGCTCGCCGGTCGGCTCGTCGGCGAGGAGGAGGACGGGGTCCTTGAGGAGGGCCCGTGCGACGGCGACGCGCTGCTGTTCGCCGCCGGAGAGCTGTTTCGGTTTGTGGCCGAGGCGGTCGCCGAGCCCGACGGTTTTCAGGATGTCCTTCGCCTTCTCCCGCATCCCTTCGGCGAGGCCGCGCGCGTAGAAAGGCACGAGCACGTTCTCGACCGCGTTCAGGTTCCCGATCAGGTTGAACGCCTGGAACACGAACCCGAGTTTCTCGCGGCGGAAATCGGAGAGCGCGTTGTCGCTCATCGTGGTCAGCTCGCGCCCGGCGACCGTGATCGTCCCCGAGGTCGGCCGGTCCAGCGCCCCCGCCAGGTGCATGAACGTCGATTTGCCGCTTCCGCTCGGTCCCACCACGAACGTGAACGACCGGTCGGGGAGGTCGAGGGTGATGCCGCGAAGGGCCTCGACGGGACGGCCGCCGAGGGTGTAGGTCTTCTTCAGGTCGCGGGCGGATATCGTCATCAGGCGGCGCGGATGGCTTCCACGGGGGAGAGGCCGGCAGCTCTTCGCGCCGGGAAAACCCCGCCCAGGATCCCGAGGAGCGCGCCGACGCCGAACGCGGTGGCGACGAGCGGGAGCGGGGTGGTGGGGTGGAAAGGCATGAAGCGCGCGGCGATCTGGACGCCAGCGACGCCGACGCCGCAGCCGAAGAGGCCGCCGGCGATGCCGAGGTAGGCGCTTTCGACGAGGACGAGGCGGGTGATGTCGCCGCGGGACCAGCCATTGGCCTTGAGGATGCCGAATTCGGGGACGCGCTCGGTGACGCTCATGAACATCGTGTTGAGGATCCCGATCGCGCCGACGAAGACGGCGATCGAGCTCACGACGATGAGGAAGACGTCGAGGTTCCCGATGATGTTGCCGAACTCCGACTGCCATTCCTGCGTCGAGAGCGCGTCGACCTTCCGCGAGTCGTTCGCGAACTCCTTTTCGATCGCCTTTTCGATGCGGGACAGCTCTTCCGGCGTCGTCGCCTTCGGCTCGACGTAGAAACTCGACACCATGTCCCTTTCCTTCTTCGCGCCGGCGATGTTCCACGCCTGCTCGAGGTGCATGACGATCGTCCCGTCGAGGAAGACGGAGCCGGTCGAGTACACCCCGACGATTTCGAACTCGAGCTCCCCGACGCGGATCGTCGAGCCGATGTCCTTGTGGTAGCGCTCCGCAATCCGCTCCGAGATCACCGCGCGCCGCGTGCCTGCATCGCCGGCCTCGATATTCCGGCCGCGTTTCATGGAGCGCGAATAGACGTGCCCCGCGGGAAGATGCGTGTGCCGCTCCGGGTCCAGCCCGAGGATCCCGATTCCCGTGAACAGCCCGAGCACGGTCTTCTGCCCTTCCACGTTCGGCGCCACCATCCACAGCTCCGGCACGCAGGCCGCCACGCCCGGGATGGACTCGACCCGCGCGGCGTAGGAGAGCGGGAGTCTCGAGAAGAGCGGGTCAACGGAGTTCTGCTCGATCAGGACGAGGCCGTGCACTTTCCCGAGCGTGTCGGTCATGGTGCTCTTGAGGCCGCTCGAGACGCTGATGAGCCCGACCACTCCCGCGATGGCGATCGCGACGCCGACCAGCGCCAGGAACGAGCGGAGCGGGCGGGTGAGGATGTTCAGGAGAGCGAAGCGGAGCATGGGGAGGGAGAGTTAGCCGGAAGGGGGAGGAATGCGCAACCCGGAAAGGGGGGGGAGGGAACGACAAACGGCAAAGGGCAAACGGAAAAGGGAAAACAAAAAGGAAAAAGGAAAAACGAAAAAGGAAAAGAGGACGGCCGCGGCCCCGCCTCGCAGTTGTCCTTTTTCGTTTTTCTCTTTTCCTTTCCGTTTTGCGTTTTCACTTTTCCGCTTGCCCTTTGCCGTTCGCTTTCCCGTTTACCAGAACCTTTCTCCCTCTCCCCCGTTATGACCTCCATGCAATCCCGCGCGCTGACCTCATATTTCGTTCTTCTCCTCCTTGCCCTGGCCTTTGCCGGCGCGCGGGCGGCCATCCGCCAGGACGAGGCGCCCGCGGCGCTGTTGCCGGAGTCCCCGCTCCCGGCCGGCGTGACCGCCCCCGTCCCGGACGAACCGCCGGCCGAGCACGTCCCCTACGCGGGGACCCGTCGTGCGCGCCCCGTTGCCCGCCATGAGGGCTGTGGCGCCGCACCGTGCGAATCCACGACCTCTGTCGGGCTGAAAGCCATGCTCCGCGCGCAGAATCCCGACGGGTCATGGGGGGGAGAAGCGGAGATGTTCGACGGGCACATCCACACCCAGGTGACGGCAACGTCCCTGACCCTCCTCACCCTGCTCTCGGCCGGATACACGCACCTGAACTTACAGAAGACCTCGGACGGCCTGTGTTTCGGCACCGCGGTCAAGGGCGCCCTGAAATGGCTCATGGCCTGCCAGCCGGCGGACGCCTACGAGTCCTCCCTTGTTGCCCTCGCGCTCTCCGAATCCTACGCGCTCACAATGAGCCCGCTCCTCAAGCAGGCCGCGCAGGACAGCGTCGATCGCCTCGCCGACTGGCAGCGCTACGATTCGACTCGCAACGACCCCGCGGCGGAAGCGTGGGCCGCCACCGCCGTCTCCGCGGCCCGGATGGGCGAACTCGAGTACGACGCCGAGAGCGCCGACCGCGCCCGCGCGCGTCTCAGCGACCAGCTCGACTCTTCACCGGGCGCCACTTCGGCGACTGGCTGGATCTTCCTCTCCCGGGACCCGAACCATGCCGGCCTCGCGCACGCCGCCACCGCCATCGCCGCTTCACTCCCCGATTGGGAACACCCTGATTTCTCCGGCTGGTATTTCGGCACCCTCGCCCTCTACCAGATCGAGGGGCCGCCGCGCGACGGTGGCACCGGGGAAAACTGGAAAGCCTGGAGCGAAGCGCTTAAGCAGGCGCTGATTGTCAACCAGCAGCGCGACGGCACGTGGCCAGGCGTTTCCGGCCCGACGGGGGCGCGATGGGCGTGAAGTAACTACCGCTCGCCGGCGCCGCGCGGCCGGAAGTTGATCTCGGTCTTCGCGAGATCGATGTCCACCGCCTTGGGCAGCGGTGCGCCGCCGCTCCGGAGAACCTTGATCGCCGGCCGGTCCATCGATCCCGCCGTGACTGAGGCCACGATCCCCGTGCAGCCGATCCACTCGCCGTCCAGGACCTCCACCTCGAGGCCGACCGGGTAAGGCGGCGTCAGGGCGAGAAAGGCCTTGAGCGCGTCCGGATGAAGCGCCTTTCCCGACTCGTTGCGCATCAGCTTGATCGCTTCGTCGTCGCGCATCGCCCAGCCGTCGGGGAAGCCGGAGGTCAGGAGGTCGAAGACATCGGCGATCGCGACGACGCTGGCGTAGCGGTGCATCGACCCGGGGCCGGTGGAATCGCGCGCCGAGAGCGTATTCATGCCGACGAGACGGCGAGGGAAGCCGCGGCCGTCGAATCGCTCGTGGTGCTGGAAGGCGCAGTGGGCGCAAAGCAGCGAGATGCCGGTGTCGGCGCGAAGGAGGTGGTACCCGGCGCTCGGGTGAAGCTGCTGCCCCGGCGCGGCTTTCACCGCTTCATCCGGCAACACCTGGTACCCGACGTCGTGGAGAAGCGCGCCGATGCAGAGTTCGCGGCACTCGCGCGGCGCCCAGCCGAGGCGGCGGGCGATCATGACGCTGCGGGCGGCGACGTTCAGGGCGTGATCGACGTGGTGGCTCGCGTCGGTGCGGGGCATTCCCGTGACCATCGGCGCGTCTTTCTCGAGGGCGATCCCGTCGTAGAACGCGTCCAGCTCGGGGCCCGCCATGACCTCGGCGAACCGCAGCGCCTTGACGGCCTTCCGCACGTCCGGGTGCCCCAGTTTGTCCGTCACCGTGGCCGCATCGTCTCCCGAACCGATCTGCGCCGCCCGCCCGATCGTGTCGTGCACGGACTTGAAAAACGCTCCCAGCTTGCGCGCCATCGGCGAACGCGCCGCCTCGATTACCAGGTCCCGCCCGTCCACTCCCGCCGCCGCTTCTTCGAACACGTAAATATCCCGGTACCCCGCCTGCGCCAGCCGCTGGATCGCGGCCGGAGTGAGAGTGGCGCCGGCGGCGAGCATGGCGGCGCCGTTCGGGTAATAGAGGGAAGCCGCTCCGGGAGGAGGACGCCCGCCGAGACGATGAACGGGATGGCCTCATCGACAGACATCGGCAGGGGGATCACGTCGGCTTTGGGGAGAAGCAGGACCCAGCCGGTGATCAGTGTCGGCGCGTTTGGCACGCAGACCGTCACCATTTCCTTCCCCGTCATCTGGTTGAGCACGTTGATCCCGTCGTTCGTCACGAACCCGATCGACCAGATCCCCTCGTACGGGTACTTCACCAGCACCACGCTCTTGAACTCCACCTGCTTGTTGCTCTTCAACAGGAATTCCGACACCTGTTTCCCGTAGCCGTAAATGCTGCCGATGATGGGGAAGCGCGCGACCAGGCCGTCGAACATGCCCATGAGGCGGCGGCCGAGGAAAGATGCGAAGAGGAACCCGAGGATGAAGATGAGGACGGCGGCGACGGGGAAGCCGATGGCGGACTTGAGCCAGTGGTCGGTGGCGCGGAGGTCGGCGAGGGAGCGGCCCGTGTAGGAGATGATGAAGTCGCCGAAGCCGGGGCCCGCCCAGCGCTCGAGGCCCCAGAGGACGGCGGCGCCCATCGGTTTCCCGACGTAGTCGTTGAGGACGCCGAAGCCGGCGATGAGGATGAGGAGGGTGAGCGTGGTCGGCAGGAGGGCCGCGATCCCGGTCATGAAGGATCGTTTGAAGCCGGCTTTGATGGCCTGCGACAGCATGGAGCTTCCTTGGTAAGGGCGGCCCCGCATTCTATACGTGGCGAGGGGGGGCGGACATGATTGTCGGGGGGGAGCGGGCGGGGGGCTTCACGGCGTTTGCCGCAGAGGGCGCGGAGGGAAGGGAGGGCACGGAGGACGGCGTTAGCTTCGGGGCCGGTTGACGACTATCCGCGGCTGTTTCAGCGCGATCTTGCCGTTATCTGCGTCCGACTTTCTTTCTTGTGAAACAAACAAAACTTCGGACGCAGATGACGGCGGATTTCGCGGACACCGCCGCGGATAGGGACGAAACACGGAATTTCCCTCAAGTCCGTTTCGCCCCCCAGCCGAATCAGTGAATCGAGAGGGGGCGACCCCGAACTGTCCGCCAGGGCCTCGGAGACCCCGGCGGGCCGCCCCACACGACGGGGGGGAATTGAGAGGGGACTCGTGTCATGGAAAAGCACACGTGCCAGCGGTGCCGTTGCCAGGAGTACATCCCGACGCACCAGTTCGTGAAGTTCGACGAGAAGGTGCAGTACGTCTGTTCCAAGTGCTGGGAAGCGTTCCGGAAGTGGTTCTTTGTCGGCACGCGGGCGAATAGCGGCGGCGACGCGGCGGCGTAACGACGGGCCGGGCTCAAATCCCCTGCCGCCCCTCGGGGAACCTCCGTCGGTCCTCCACCACATTCCGCGCGATCTCTTCGCCGGTGACGACCGTTTCGTCCGCGCCGATTCCCGGGCAGGCCTTCGCTTCCAGCTTCCAGTACTCCTTCGCCGCCATCACCTTGTTCCAGAACGGGTACGTCCGGCACTGCGTCGGCCGCGCCTCGTACACCGTGCAGCCCTTCCCGGCCTCGTAAAACACGCAGTCGAAATTCGGTTTCTCGACGAGGGAGTAGCGCTCGCCGATCTGGCGGACGTATTTCCTGGTGAATTCGTCGAACGGAAGCCCGAGGTGCTTTGCGAGATCGAGCATCTCCGGGGCGTTCACCCACACCGCGCCGGAGCCGTTCTTGCCGGAGCAGCAGTCGCCGCACTCGGCGCCGAGGCAGCGGAACTTCAGGCCGGCGTGGTACCAGGGTTCCGGCATCGCCTAGCCGTACTGCACCGAACGGCGCGTGAACGACCCCCCCATGAACCCCGTAATCGGGAACTTCACGGCGCTCCTCGCGTCCTCGTCCGCCCCGGCCGCAACCAGGACGGGGACAAAATGCTCGAATGTGGGAAGCGCTTCCTGCAGCCCCGGCGCGCGCTCCGTGAAATTGAGTAGCTCGTCCACCTTCCGGTGCTCCAGCGCGTCCGCCGCCCATTCGTCAAACTTCGCCGCCCACGACGGCGTCGTCCCCGTGCGGGGCGCCCTCAGGTTGTGCGTCAGGAATCCGCTTCCGATGATCAGCACGCCCTCGTCCCGAAGCGGCGCCAGCGCGCGGCCCATCTCGAACAGCGGCTCGGCCTGCATCGTCGGGAGCGAAAGCTGCAGGACGGGAACATCCGCGCCCGGGTACATCGCCACCATCGGCACGTACGCGCCGTGATCCAGCCCGCGATCCGGCTCTTCCTGCACCTGCCGCGTCTTCTTGAGCAACTCCTTCACCCGCGTCGCCAGCTGCGGCGCCCCGGGCGCGGCGTACGTCACCTCGTAGTACTTCTGCGGAAATCCGTAGAAGTCGTACACCAGCGGCACCGTTGTCGTCGCCCCCAGCGTCACCGGCTTCTCTTCCCAGTGCGCCGATACCATCAGAACCGCCTTCGGCCGCGGCATCGCCTTCGCCCACGCGTTCAGCTCCCCGACCCATTTCGTGTCGTCGAGCAGGAACGGCGACCCGTGCGCGAGGAAGATCGACGGCATGCGGTTCGGTTTCGGCGGCATTTCAGAAGCGCCTTTCTCGGCCGTCCGCTCGCAGCCGGCCAGGATCGGCAGGGAAGCGCCGGCGACGACGAGGCGCTTGAGCGCTTCACGGCGGGTCATGTCGGTTTCGTTGGTTCTGTTCATGGGTGAGTTGTCAGCGAAGGGAGCAGTCTATAGAACGCGGGCGTCTGCTTGCGTATTCCCCAAGGCGCCCGACTAAAGGTGAGCATCCAGGTCCCGCAGCACGCTCGCGACCGGCAAGCAGGTTGACGCCCCGGCGTCGGAGGTTCCGGGCGCTTGAGCCACCGCGCATACATGATTCGTTTATTTCATACAAAAACGAAGTAGTCATTCGGAATTGTAAAGAGCGCCGTCGCGCGCTCTTGAGCCGCGAACGGGACGGCGCCCGCGACGTCCTCGCGAAGTCGCCGATCGATGACTCCGCGGGAAGTCGGCGAATGGCGACATCCGTGGCACTTCGAACCGCCCCCCGCGCAGCCGTGATCCGGAGAGCTGCCTGCGTTATGCAGTGGACTGCACAAAATTCTGCTTTCTTGTGCAGTTCATTGTTTGCCTCGACCCAGGCGCGCGTTGAGCAACCGACGGCACGCGAGTAACCTCGGGCGCATTTCCGAGTACCGCTACCACGCCCGCATTCTTCCGGATGGCCACCTGCCGGTGCCGGACGGCACTCCGGCCCAGGTTGGTGACGACGTAGATGTCGCCATCACTCCGAGACTCGACACCAACGGAGGAGCGGAAGTCGAAAATCGCCGGCGTGCCCAGCGTCTGCCTACCCGCTGGGCGAGTGACGCCGGTCTACCTCGACACCGGCATTTGGGTCGCACCTCTGAATGGCGCGGATCAAAATCTCTCCCGCGCGAAACAGATCATCCAGGATCATCAGTCGGCCGGATTCCGGCTGACGTTGCGTCGAGCGAGATCTCCTAACGGCAAGCGGTCTCCGAGGGAAGTCCCCGCACCCCTATGGTTTCGACCCGTTGAACTCCTTGTAGCGCTCGGTGATTCGCGCGGAGATTCGCTCGTAGTTATCCCATGACGGGGGTACGTGATAAAGGGACGGCAGTCCGGCGCCGAGAATCTCTTCGTAGTCGCGCAGGTAACGCCCGGACGAAAGTTCGAAGTAGTCCGCCGCAAAGCAGTTTCCTGCTGCATTGAGCATTGAGCTGACGAGGACTTCGTCCCAGAACGAATACACTTCCGTCGGCGTGAGCCTTCGTTCGCGGAATTTCTGGATGTGCTCGCCGGACTCGTTCAAGAACAACTTGCTGACCAGGTCATTGTCAATCAACCAGCCTAGAAAAAAGGCTGTGTGCGTGCACGCGTTCACGGGAGGCAAATCCACGGGGTAATTACCTTGCACATGGTATTTGGCTTTGTCGAACACGTAATTGGACTTGCGACGTCTCTTCTCCTTGACGCTCTTCGGCGGTTCCTTCGCAGGAGCAAGAGGCAGCGTCGGCGAAATGTCGGGAACGTATTTCGCGACCCCCGTGACGATCGCGTCCAGCGCATCCTGCCCCGACTTTTGCAGTTCGAGGTGAATCATCTGGATCTCGAGGAGGATTGCTTCCGCTGGTTGTCCAGACTTGATCAGCATGACGACGGCGCCCCCAAACGCGTCGCGCGGATTTGGTTCGCGGAGCGCTTCGCGCAGCTTCAGGCCAATTGTCATCGACTTCTCCGAAGAAGAGCCTACAGAGAGAGCCAGCCGCGAAAGTCGTCACCTACAGTACTTCTGAGGAGCGGGAAGGTCACCCCTTGATCACCGCAAACGGCACGAACTTCGCGATCCGCTTCGAGATCCCCGCGCGCTCCATGACCTCAATGACAACGCCGGCGTCCTTGTAAGCGGACGGTCTTTCCTCGGCGAGGCTCGCGCGGGTCTTCTCGCGGACGGGAACCCCCCATGGCGCGGAACTCTGCATCGAGGTCCACGCCTTGCATGCGGCGGCCCATTTCGCCCGGAAGGACCGGGAGCAGAGTGGGAAGCAGAGGTTGAGCGGATATACTGGACCCCACATCCATGAATCACCTCCAGGACATCGAACGCCAGCTCGAATCACTCAGCCGCGCTGAGAAGGCTCTTCTTCTCGGGACGCTTGTGCGCGAGATGGGCGATTCCTTCCCCGGCGTCGAGTCCAACCCAGGAGTCTGCGGCGGGGAGCCGTGCATCGTCCGCACCCGGATTCCAGTCTGGGTTCTCGAAGCAGCGCGCCGACAGGGCGTGTCGGAGGCCGACCTCCTGAAGAGCTACCCGACGCTGCGTGCCGCGGATCTTGCGCAGGCGTGGGCGTTCGTCCGGACGCACGCCGCGGACATCGAGAAGCAGATCGCCGAAAACGAGGTGGCGTAGCTTGGCGGCGTTCTACGGGAACGAGAATTTCCCGCTGCCGGTCATCGCGGCGCTCCGCGTCTTCGGACATGACGTCCTTACGAGCCTCGAAGCTGGCAACGCCGGACGCGCGGTTCCCGATGAGGAAGTGCTCGAATACGCATCCCAGGCAAAGAGGGCGGTGTTGCCATTGAATCGAAAGCACTTCATCCGGCTCCACGCCATCCGACCGGCCCACGAAGGGATTCTGGTATGCACGGTGGACGCCGATTTCGCAGGGCAGGCCCGGCGAATCGACGACGCCGTGAGGGGGCTTGCCTCACTGACCGGGCAGCTGGTTCGGGTGAATCGGCCTGCGAAGTGACGAGGAGCTTTGACCGGGTTTGGGAGAGACCAGCGGGATCCTCACCTGATTTCTGAATGACCCCGCGCTTCCGAAGTCGCGCCAGATCACCCTTTAATCACCGCAAACGGCACGAACTTCGCGATCCGCTTCGAGATCCCGGCGCGCTCCATGACCTCCGTCACGACGTCTGCGTCCTTGTAAGCCGACGGCATCTCCTCCGCGAGGCTGGCGCGGGTCTTGCCGCGGACGGTGACGCCCATCGAGCGGAGTTCGGCGTCGAGATCGACGCCCTGCATGCGGCGGTTCATTTCGCCGCGGCTGGCGGTGCGGCCGGCGCCGTGACAGGTGGAGCCGAAAGTTTCCTTCATCGCGCCGGGGAGGCCGGTGAGGAGGAAGGAGCAGCGCCCCATGTCGCCGGGGACGAGGACGGGCTGGCCGACGTCCTTGTACTTGGCCGGGGTCAGCGGGTGGCCGGCCGGGAAAGCGCGAGTCGCGCCCTTCCGGTGGACGATGACCTTCATCATCTTGCCGTCCACCTCGTGGTCCTCGATCTTCGCGATGTTGTGGCAGACGTCGTAGATCAGCTCGGGCTCGACGGACTTGCCGAGGCAGTCGGAGAGTGCGCGGCCGGCGAGGATCATGATGACCTGGCGGTTCACCCACGCGTAGTTCGCGGCGCACGCCATCGCCGAGAGGTACTTCTTCCCCTCCCAGCTCGACGCCGGCGCGCACGCCAGCTGCCTGTCGGCCAGGTCGATGTGGTACCGCCCCGCGATCTTCACGAAGTCGTGGACGTTCTCGTCGCAGATCTGGTACCCGAAGCCGCGCGAGCCGCAGTGGATCAGGAGCACCACGTCGCCCACGCTAAGCCCGAACACGCTCAGCGCTTCCGGCGTGTACGTCTCGTCCACGCGGTCCAGCTCGAGGAAATGGTTTCCGCTTCCCAGCGTCCCCACCTGCCCCAGCCCGCGCTTGAACGCCGTGTCGCTCGCCGCCGCCGGGTCCGCCCCCGCCATCGTCCCGCCGTCCTCCGTGTAGTCGAGGTCCGACGGCTTGCCGAAGCCGTGCTCGACGGCCCACTTCGCCCCCGTCGTCACGATCCCCGTCCCGTCCGCCTTCGACAGACGGCCGATCGCGGAGTCGCCGCCGACGCCGGTCGGGACGGCATTGAAGAGCGCGTTGACGAGCTTCTTGTGCTTGCCTTCGAGTTCCTTGAAGGTCAGGCCGGTTTTGCAGACGCGGACTCCGCAGTTGATGTCGTAGCCGACGCCACCCGGCGAAATCACCCCTTCATCGAGGCTGAATGCCGCCACGCCCCCGATCGGGAAGCCGTAGCCCCAGTGGATGTCGGGCATCGCGAGGGACCATTTGACGATCCCGGGAAGTGTCGCGACGTTGACGACCTGGTCGAGGGCCTTGTCGCCCTTGGCGAGGTCGAGGAGGCGCTTGTCGGCGTAGATCCGTCCCGGGACGCGCATGGCGCCGGTTTTCGGGATTTCCCACACGCAGTCGCTGATCCGTTTGAGTTCCATGGCGCTCTTGATCGATTGGCAGGAGAAATGGTTCGGAAGTGGTGAAGGCGGTTGGTGGGTTGATGGGTTGAGGGTTGGGTCAAACGTCGAAAACGACGGTCGCGCGCCAGCCTTCCGGGGAACGCTCCGCCTTCAGGCCGTGGTAGGTGACGGCCTTCAGCTCCGTGCGGCCTTCGTGGCGCTCGGGGTCGTATTTTTCCCCGCTCGCCGTCGCCACGACGCTGTGCTCGCCGAGTTCGTGGATCGCCACGTAGGGCAGCAGCAGCCGGTCTTCGTCGAAGATCACGAGTAGTTCCGTGATGAAGCGGTTCAGCGTGTCCGGGAAATCGTCGCCGGTCGCGCGGATTTCCCGCGTCACCCGCGGCTCCACATTCTTCGTGTCCGAAACCGCTTCGGCGAACGCCAGCGCCGCCGTCGCGAACAGACCTTCGGCGGTCGGCGCCGAGAGTTCGACGGCGATGTCACCGGTGTGGTCGAAGAAGGTGTATCCCATGGGCATTCCCGATTGAACGCGCGAGACGGCGCGACGGGGCAATATTTCGCGAGGTGGATTCCCGGCGAGGCGTAGAATGCCGCGCCCATGGAACTCAAGAAATTCCTCCGCGAAGTCGATACGTTCAGCGCGCTCACCGATTCGGAGCTCGAGCGCGTGGCAGCGATCTGCCGCGACCGGGCGTTCTCGAAGGGCGACGCCGTTTACTCCGAGCGCGAGCCCGGGGACAAGCTCTTCATCATCGAATCCGGCGCGATCGAGATCTCGAAGACGAACGGCAACGGGGTGCCGACGCGGATTGCGATCCTCGAGCACGGGGAGATTTTCGGCGAGCTGTCGATGTTCGAGGACCGGCCGCGGTCGTCGAGCGCGGCGGCGTCGCGCGACTCGCGGGTGAAGATCATCGAGAAACGCGAGCTGGATGTGCTGCTGGCGTCGGATGCGCCGCTGGCCGTGCGGATTTTGAGGGGGCTGCTGAAGAAGACGGCGGCGCGGTTGCGGCTGGCGGACGAAGCGATCCAGACGTTGATCCGCTCGTTTGACGCCTGAGGGGCGGCGTCGCGCTACTTCAGCGAGCCGGGCCAGTCGGGGCGCGCGCGGCGGACCTTTTCGATTTCGGCGGCGGCTTCGTACTTCATGCCGAGGTCCTTCAGGAGCTGAGCGAAGTCGAGGTGCGCGCCGACGTCCACCTTTTCCGCGTCGCGGGAGTCGAGCCAGGCGGAGCGGATCTCGTACCATTTCCGGGCGTAAACGCGGGCCGGCGTGCCGCCTTCCTCGTCCTGCTCCGCCAGGATGGCGCTCGCCTCAATGCGGGACTGCTCATCGCCGTGCGTCTTCCGCCAGATGAGGAACGAGCGCTCCTGTTCTTCCTGCTCGAGGGAACGCTTGAGGTGGTCCCGGAACTGCGACGAGATCTCGTTGCCGCCGGGGGAGCGAAGGTTGAAATCGGCCCACTGCGCCGCTTTGAGATTCCCGCCGGACGTCAGGACTTTGGAGAGGTCTTCCGGGACCGGGTCCGGAATGTTTTCGATGTGAGGCAGGCCGGCAACGACCTTCTTGTAATCCATGTCATCGCTGGCCGGCTCGCGGAAATAATGCGTCGTCCAGACGCCGACGAGCAGGATCGTCAGGACGACCAGCCCGAGCGACACCAGGTCGTACGCCGGCCCGTCTTCGGCGCGGCGCATCGCGGACGGTGCGATCGGGGAGTCCATTACTGCCAGTCCTCCGTGGGCTTGATCGCCTGCACCTGGATCGACAGCGCCGACATGAATTCCTTCGGCCCGCCCGCCAGGTTGATCATCTTCATCAGCACGCCCCGCGAACCCGGATCCTTCAGCAGGTCGTTATGCACCAGCTTGAACATGTTCATGACCGGCATCGGAAGCGCGTAGTGCAGCTCCTGGTACTGGCCTTTCGAAAGCTGGATGTAGTACTCCTTGCAGATGATCTGGTACCCGACGCCGGCCACCGGCTTGACTTTCACGCCCGTCCGCTCCATGTCTTCCTTGGACATCTTGATCTGGCTGACGCCGGAGGGGCGGTCGATCTCCTTGCCCTTCTTCTTGGCGAGGGACTGCGGGGAAGCGGCGGGAAGCGTTGCGGGTGCGCCGGCCTTGGTGACGGGGCCGGCGGGCTTGGCCATCGAAGCGGGGGATTTCGCGGCGGCGGGCGGGACAGCGGAGACTTTGGAAGCGGGGAGCGGCGCACCGGCGCGGCCGGCGATCGGCGCGACGGGCAATTCTTCGACGTCGTCCACGAGCTCGACATCGTCGACTTCGTCCGGGACGTCCACGGTGAAGGGGCGAATACCGCCGGGTTTCACGAGCGAAGGCGGACCGGGCTTGGGGGCGACGGGGGGCGGCGCGACCGACTTGGGCGGAGCGCTGGGCGCCTTGGCTGCGGCGGCGGGCGGCACGGCGACGGCCGGCTTGCCGCCGGACAGAGAGGGCGGCGCGGGGATCTTGCCACCGACCGACGGCGACGCGGGGCTCTTCGCCGCCGGCGCAACCGGTGTCAGGGTCGGGGCTTTCGCCGCGACGGACGGAGCGACGGGCGTGACGGGCGGGGCCTTCGGTGCCACAGCCGGCGCGGTCGCGGGCTTGGGAGCACCGCCGACGGGCTGCACGGTCGGGACGGCGGGCTTGACCGGCGAAGGGAACGCGCCCGTCTTCGGCTGCGGCTGTCCGCCGGGGTTCACGCTGGACTGCGGCCGGAACGCGCCCGTCTTCGGCCCGGTCACCTGGACCGTTGAGGCCGGCTTCGCGCCACCCACGGACGGCGGAGAAGACTTCGCCTTCTTCGGCGGCGGCTCGCATTTCTGGACGGCGCCCTGAAGCGCGGTCATGCCGGTATCGATGCCGCCGAGGAGGCCGAGGATGTCTTTCAGCGCATCGCGCTCTTCGGCGCGATTGAGGATCGTGTCGTTGATCAGGCGGAAGAGGCTCGCGTTGTCGCCCGGGACCGCGTAGTAGAGGTCCTCATAGCGCACGACTCCCAGGTCCAGTGCTTTCGAGCCCACCGTGATCCGGACGCGCTTCCCGTCGGGCTGCACCTGGATCTGGATCGGGAGCTGCTTTTTCTGCTCGAAAACCTGCGTGCCGGGGCGCTGTGCGGCCGTAACGACGGGTTTCGGCGGCGCCTTGGGCTCCGGCGGCAGCGTGACAATTGCCTCGAACGGCTTGTCCTCGTTCTTTGCATTCGCCATCAGGTCGGCGAAGGGGTCGATCGCGGGGCGGTTCGTCTCGACAGAGATCTCGAAGGGTTCGTCCTCGGCGGGCGCGACAGGTTTCGGGGGTGCGACCGGCTTGGGGGGCGGCGCGGGCGCGGGCGCCGGCTCAGGGGCCTTCTGCTCGATCGTCACGCTCGCGGAAAGCGGCGGCGTGGCCTGCACCAGGTCCTGCAGCTTCTGCATCGCTTCGTCAACGCCGCCGTTCGCCTCGACGATGAACTGCAGGATCGCGCGGTCGTCCGGCTCCGTGAGAACCGTCCCGTTCATGAGCATGTACAGGGCGTTGCAGTCGAGGGGCAGGGCGTAGTAGATGTCCTCGTACTGCAGCGTCGTAAGGTCGAGGAAAACCTCGTCCTCCGCTGTAATGCGAATGCCCGTGGGGAGTTTCTCAAGACGCATACGTTCCTCTTAACGGTTCGCGGCGCCGGAGTCAATGACATAACGTCAGGCGCCGCGAGAATTTGTGGCCTACGGCGCTCCGCCGCGGACCACGGTGACACCTTCCACAAACGGGCCGCCCAGGATCCCGTTAACCGCATCCCGGACTTCCCCCGCCAGTATCCCGCGCGATTCGCTTCGCTGCAGGCTCGTGTAATGGAAGCGGGCAACCGCGGCCTGAAGCGCGTCCTGGATGGCAGGGCGGTAGAACTCGAGTCGGCGGCGCGTTTCGGCCTCGTTCCGGCGGCGGATGTGCAGCACGGGATCGATGCCGTAGGTGGCGCGGGCGTTGTGGTCGGGGGGAAGCGTGATCGTGTTCTCGACGCGGTCGAGCGGGATGTCGAGCATCTCGTCGTCGGCCGGGTCGTGCGCGAACCCGGCGCGCGCCACGAGGGCGGCAAGGGTGCCCATCGCGGCCATCACGGCCAGGGCGACGACGAGGGTCGAAGTGGGGCGCATCGCTTCATTGTATCGGCTGAATCACCTTTCAAACCGAGCGATGTTGTAGAGTCTCGGCCCACCCATGATCCGCCGCGCCTCCGCCGCCCTCGCCATCCTGTTCTTCATCAATTTCCTTAACTACGCGGACCGCTACATCCTCTCGGCGGTCCTGTCGAAGGTCTCGCACGAGCTCGTCCTCAAGGCGGACCAGGAAGGCTGGCTTGCCACGGTCTTCACGCTCGGCTACATGGTCAGCTCGCCGATCATCGGCTCGCTGGCCGACCGCTGGACTCGTCCGCGCATCATCGCCGTCTGCTGCCTCGTCTGGTCCCTCGCGACCGCCGCGTCAGGCCTCGCCATTGGCTACAAGACTCTGCTCCTCGCCCGCGTTTTCATCGGGGTCGGCGAAGCGGGATTCCTGACCGTCGGCCCGCCGCTGATCGCGGACTTATTCTCGAAAGAATCGCGCGGCAAGGCGCTGAGCGTTTTCTACACAGGGGTGCCGATCGGAAGCGCCGCCGGTTTCGTGCTGGGGGGATTGCTCCCGACGATGCGCCTCGCGGGCTGGGAACTCGGCTGGCGCGGGACGTTCGGGGCCGTCGCGATCCCCGGCATCGCCGCCGCTCTCCTCTGCTGGATCGTCGCCGAGCCGGCGCGCGGCGCGATGGACCTCGAACTCGATATGCACGCGCCGCTTCCCGCCAAAGCCAACCTCTGGGAGCAGCTCGCGCTCTTCCGCAACCGCACGTTCCTCCTCGTCACCATCGCCCTCACCGGCATCGCGTTCGCGACGGTGCCGCTTCTTCACTGGATGCCCAAGTTTTTCGAGGGCGTGAAAGGGCTGTCGGTGAAGCGCGCGAACATCATGATCGGCGGGACGCTGATCCTTCCCGGGATTATCGGGACACTTCTCGGCGGCTGGGCGGGGGACCGGATTTCGAAGCGCGGGGTCCCGGGCGGGTACCTGATCGTGGCGTCGATCGGCCTGCTCGGCGGCGTCGCCTGCCTCTGGACCGCGATCCTCGCGCACTCGACGTGGGTTTACCTCCCGTCGCTTTTCTTCGGCGTGATGTTTTTCATGAGCTGCACGCCAACGCTCAACACGACGATCGCCAACATCAGCGCCCCGAACGCCCGCGCCATGGCCTACGCCACCGTGATTTTCTGCATGCACGCGTTCGGCGACACGATTTCGCCCCCGATCTTCGGCAAGGTCATCAAGGCCGGCGGCCTCCTGCACGCCTACCTCTGGATGCCCGTCGGCCTCCTCGTCAGCGCCGCGGCGTGCATCCTCGGGGTGTTCACGATCCGGAAGGACCAGGCGAAGACCGTCGAGCGCGTGACGACGATCATCCGGGCTTCGCAGGCGCCGCGGCCGCGCACGTGAACCAATAGGGACGAAGTTGAGTTGACAAGAAAGTGCCTGACGCGGAAACGCACGGAAACGTCCGCGGAAACGCACTGAACGTCTTGCCCGCCAGCGCCGCGCCGCGAATTCCGCGCGCCGCTGCGCTTGATTTGCACTCGCCGGCAGGTCTAGAGTGGCCCGCTGTGAAGCGTTCGCACCGCGCCGGCCCGGCCAACCTGCCCCCGACGCCCCCCGGGGGGCGCCGGGGGCAGATTCAGGACGAATCTCCCGCGGCCGGCGGCGCGAAGGGCGGTTTCGAATTTTCTATCGGTGTGAGCTCGCAAATCCGACGTCTTGCCGCTGCGTTCAGCCTGGCTGCCGCGATGGCCCTCGCCGCCTTCGCAGGCGACGGCGACGGCCTCAAGGACCTCGCCCGGCAGCTGGACGACGACGATCCGCAGGTGCGGGACACGGCGTCGGCCGCGCTCGAGGCCGCCGGAGAATCCGCGGCGGCGGTCCTTCGGGACGTCGTCGCGTCCGGGTCTCCGGAGGCCAGGGGTCGCGCCGGGGCGATCCTCAGGCGCTTCCATGTGAAGGAGATCGTGAAGCGGCCTGAAAACGCGGAACTGCAGTCGCGCTGGGCAGCGATCTCGGGGGAGGACGTGGCGGCGCGGCGCACTGCGATCAAGGCGTGGGCCGCAGCGGCCCGCGGCACGACGCTCGTCGATTCCGCGCTGGAACTGCTCGAGGCCGATCCGACGGGCACCGCCGGCGACGCGGCTGGAGAACTCCTGTCGTGGCTCCTGGCGCCGAGGAAGACGGCGCGCGTCGAAAGCCTCGGCTGCTCCATGGCCTCGAGCGAGCCCTTCCCCGCGCGCCAGCAGCTCGATATGTTCCTCAAAGGAGACTACGAAGCGACCGACGAGGCGGCCTCGCGCCTCGCCGCCTGCGCCCTGCCGCCCCGCGCCTCCGACAAGTCCCACTCCACGCTCGACGAACTCCGCTTTATCTGTGCCAGCGCCGGCGTCGTCTGGCGGATGAGCGACGATCCGCCGAAAGTGCGGATCGAACTGCCGGAGGAGTCGCTGAACTGGTGGCGCGAGTGGTGGGCGGGCGCGAAGGGCGACCGCTTCGCCCTCATGGACCTCGGCTTCGAGAAGACGCCGGACGGGAGCAAGCTCGAGGCGGGGGAACTTCCCGGCTGGCTGGCGTCACTCGCTTCGGCGGACGGCCGCCGGGCGCGGGTGGCGCGGCGGGTGCTGCGCGACCTCCCGGCGGCACTGATCCCGGGGGTGAAAGGCGAGGCTCCCGCGATCGCCGCATTCCGGGAGCGGCTCCTCCTGCGCGACAAGGGGCGCCTCGTGTTCGGGTCGGACCGCGACGGGACGCGCGCGCTCTGGTCGATGAATCTCGACGGAAGCGACGTGCGCAAGGCGAGCGGCGAGCTCCGGGACGTCTGGAGCGCGATGCCGGTCCCAGGCGGCAAAGTGGCGATCGGGTGCGGGACGGCGCCGGACGGCTCCACGGGCCTCTACCGTTTCGACCTCACCGGGGCGGCCGCGCCGAAAAAGCTGTCCGACGGCGGCGGCAGCGCGCGGCCGGCCCCCGACGGGAAACGGGTGGCCGTGCGCCACGACGACGGCCGGCTCTTCCTCCTCGACCTCGAGACCGGCGCTTCCGAGAAAATCGCCGACGGCGCCACGGGCTCGCTCGCCTGGTCGCCGGACGGCCGCCGCATCGCGTGGAGCACGGGCGGCGCGTTCTGCGTCTGGATGGCGGAAGGCGGCGTGCGGACGCTCAAGGTGGAGACGGTGTTCCTCAACCTGTTCGCGTGGAGTCCCGACGGCGGCGCGATCGCGTTCCCGGGAAAGGGCCGGATCCACGTGCTGGACCTGGCGACCGGGGAGGTGACCCCCGCCGGCGAGGCCCACACGTCGGTCTACAAGCCCGCGTGGTCGCCCGACGGATCCCGGATCGCCTTCGCGTGGATCGGCAAGGGGGAGAAGGTCAACACGATCGAGATCTACGACGTCGGCAAAGGCACGTCCACAACCCTCCCCGACCCCGGGGGCTTCGCAGTCTCCATGCAGGGCAACTGCCGCTTCCGCCCCGACGGTCGCCTCCTCGCCTTCTCTTCGAACAGCCGCGGCGACCACTGCCTCGTGATCGAGGACGGCAGGACGCGCGAGATCACGGCCACGTGGTTCGCCGACTGGATCCTCGACGGCTGGATGCTCGATTTCGCGGAGAACGACCTCCTGCTGCGGAAGGACGACGGGACGCTGACGATCAACCTGACCGAGTCGGTGGCGGACGAATACAACGTGGTGTTTGCGCCCAGGTAGCGGACCCATGGGAACTTCGAACCCGCCTCCGTGCCGCCGTCCGCCCTGTTTGCGCCCAGGTCGGCGGGGCATTCCGGATGCAAACGCTTCACGGACGGCCACCCGACGCCTCGTGGCGGTCGCAATTCCAGCGCGAAGCGTGGCGGCGGATCCTTCGACTCGCCCGACGTGAGCGAACGCCAGCCGTTCGACTCGCTGGCGCTCGCTCACGCCGGGCGAGTCGAACGGCGGGGCTCGCTCAGGAGGGAAGAAGAGGTCGTGAGAAGCGGACTGGGTTGGCGAGTCGCTCCTGTCGCGCGACGCGCGGCCCCTGCGAATATTGACCGATGGGTCCCCTGGATTGAGCTCGACTATTTCGGCGCGAACTCGGCGCCCTTCGCGTCGCACGTCACCTTCCAGCCGACCTGGGGCGTCTGTCCCTCCGGCTTTCCTCGCGGCTCCAGGACACATTCATGTTCGGTGCAACTCACCGCCCGGAGGAAGGTCAGGTTCACGCCCCGTTCATCCACGGCCCGGAGGTCCATCTCGGGGAAGATGCCTTCCGCGCTTCCAAGATCCACGCGGAGTCGACCCTCGGGAAGTACTTCTCGCACGACCCCGGCGATCGGCTCCCGGAGGATGTGCTTCAACCACTCCGCCGGCAAGCCGGGCGGGCCCTCCACCGGGTGGACGATGTTGAAACGTTCGGCGCCTTCGTCCTTCAGCAGAAACCGGCCCCACATCGACCTCTCCGGTTCAGAACCCCAGTTGAGGTGGTTGCAGAACCTGGCGAAGTCGTCGGGGGCGAGGAGGTACCGGCGTTCGCACCAGCGAACCAGGGTCAGCACCACGTACTCACCGCTCGGGAAGCCGATCGCGTCATTCTCCTCGAGCACGATGCTGTCGCCGGAAACCCGAAACGTCCCGCTGCTCATGTCGTTCGAGGTGCCGAAGAAGCTGAAGTCGTGATAGGTCCACCGGCCGTCCGTCCCGATCCGCAGTTCCGCGCCACCGCCGGGGGAGTGCGTGTCGTAGTTTCCGGCGACGCTTCGCATCGAGAACGCCGGAGGATCATTCGGCGCCACGCCGCTGACGTTCCAGCGTCCGTCTTCAACCGGGGCGGGACGCACGCTGCAGCCGAGGGAGGCCACAAGGAGCAGGAGATTGAAGCGACGCATGCCCCAGTCTATCGCGCTGGAGTCACCTTGAATTGCCCGGTTTCCAACGCCGGCTCCTCTCTCCCCAGGCGTAGCTGCGAACTGCACTTCCAGGCTTCGGTGCCCACTTGTCGAATCCTGGACTCAGCTTCAGCACGCACTCCCCTTCCGAGCATGCCGTGACCACCATAGTCAGACCCGGCCAATCCGCTCGCCGGTCGACCAGGAGCTCAAGCCCCACGTAGACGCCACCAGAACTTCCGACGTCTGCGCGAAACGTACCGTCCTCACACCGTTCAAGGATGGTGCCGCTCACCGGGTTCTTCAGGAGCCGCCCGCGCCACTCCGCAGGCAGGTCAGGCGGAGCGGAAGGATGGAACGAATCCAGTTCGCCGATGTGAAAGAAGGGGCTCCGCCCCTCCTCGTCGGGTTCCCAGCCCGCGTTGACCCGTTCGCAGAATTCCTCCATGTCCAGGTCGTCCAACAGGTAAATCCGGTCCTCCCAGGGAACCGCCCGGCATGAGACGAATTCTCCTGTCGGGAAACCGAAGGCATCCTGCTTCTCCAGCACCAGGACTTCCCCCGAGACGCGCGCGGTGCCTGAGCATTCGATGTCCAGCCCCATGCAACCGTACGAACGATAAAGCCAGCGGCCGTTCGGCTCCACCCGAAGCTCTGACCCGCCGAAACCCAGGCCGTAGCCATAGGTGCCGCTGAATTCTGCAAGCCGGGACTCCGAACTCCCGGCCGGCGCTCCCGCGTCGTCCATCCACTTCGAGTGGTTAAACGGGGCGAGCCGCGGATAGCAGCCGACGACGATCACGAGCGAGAGAAGGGCGATTCTGCGCATGCCCCAGTTTATCCGGCGCACCACGCTTGGCAGGCGCCGCGAGTGCGCAGCTGATGGCGTGCTAAAAGTCGCGCCAGCGCGTGCGCCAGTAGCGGGGGCGCCGCTTTCCGTGAGCGACGGACGCGACAAGGATTTCAGACGCGACGACCTTGTAGATGATCGCGTACGGAAAGCCCTTGATGCGAAATGAGCGAATGCCCTCTTCATCTGCGGCCCATTTCAACGGCGCCGCCAGGATCTCCTGGTAGGCCGCCTTTACTCGGGTCCAGAATCGCGTCGCTGTCGCTGCGCTGCGTTTCTCATACCACCAGAACGCCGCCGTCGCTTCGACGGTGGCCGCCTTGTGAATCCGAATCACGATTTCCGGCGAGGCCGGCGGCGCATGGCCGCGAGAGACTGCTCGACGGTGTGACCCTTTTCAGTTCCAGACTCAAGCTCGGCGAAGCGTTGAAGGACGGTGGCGTGGAAGGCTGCCTTTTGATCGCGCCCCGCGTCCCGATTGACACTGGCCAGAAGCCTGCCCGCGAGTGCGGCCCGATCGCGCGGTTTGAGATGCACGGCTTGCGCGAAGAGCCCTTCCGCGGAGATTCCCGGCGCCGCCCGCTCGACAGGATGTTCCTTGGACATGATGACCGGATTATACATGGTCCTTGCCAGGTCGCGCTCTTCGCTCGCCCAGGATAGCGGAAGCGGGCAACGACGCGGCGGCGGGAGGGGCGCGTGATTCCTCGGGGGCGGCGGAAAGTCCGAGATGCTTGAGGATTTTGTAGATGGCGTCCTCTTCGGCGATCCCCGTTCCCGATCTGACCGTGCAACGCGGCCGCAAGCGGATCGCGCTCCAGGGCGAGATCCCGACGACGACGAAGAAGTTCGAGGGCTGCCGATTCGCGGACCGCTGCCCGGCGCGGATCGATCGGTGTTGGACGGAGGACCCGCCCCTCGTGGAGCATCGGCCCGGACACTTCGCGGCGTGCTGGGTCACCGGAAAGGCCGGGTTGCCGGCGGGGGCTATGTCGAAGGCTTGAGGGGCGACCACTCCTTCCCGTAATAGCCGCGCATCTGCTCCACGTGGCGCTTAACGTACGTCGCGCACGCGACCGTCAAATCGCGGAACTCTTCTTGTGGGCCTCCGGGGCAGCGACCGACTTCCCATGAGTCGCCGAGCGATCGGACGTACCAAGCCGGACTGGAACGAGTGTCGTCCGAATTGCGCAGCCAAGACTCGACGAGGTCCGGATGGCGCTTGAACTCCATCTCCAACCGCTCCACGGAGGCCGCGTCAGGCGCCGCCAGATAGCCGGATGCCTCAAGCAGCGTCTTCATCGAGACGTCGCTGCGTGATTGGAAATCGAGCGCCATACGCGCGACCGCTCGCACCAACTGGGAATCCATCATCGGTCCCTCAGAAACCGCCGCTCGAACGACCGTCCGCCGACAATTACCAATAGGAACTTCGAAACCGCCCTCCGCGCCGCCGGGCGCGGGGTCTTCGCCAGGTCGGCGGGATATTCGGGGTGCAATGGCTCCACGAACGGCCACTCTACGCCTCGTGGCGGCCGCAAATCCAGCGCGAACAAGCGCTTCGGCGCATCGAGCAGGCGGTTCTCATCGACCGGAAAGTCGGCAACCGACCCTTCGAGGCAAGGCGCAACTGTGTCCTCGCGCGGGCCGTCCCGATGAAGCGCGCGAGATCTGGCATCTGGGTGCGACGATTCTTGGCGAAACAGGAGACACGGGAGAATTGGAGCGCGAGGCTTGCGAACTTCGGCGCGCCTGCTCCGAGGCCGGAGTGCAGCCCTTCGACCCGCCCCCTGCATCTGACCAGCGGACGGGGTCTTCGTCCGGGCGTCCGGCGCTCGGCGAGATCGGCCCACCCGGTCACCGGAGCTCGTAGACCGTGACGGTGCCGCCGTCGGCAACTGCGACGCGCTTCCCGTCCGGCGAGACCGCGAGCGCCTGACCGCGGATGGCCGGGTCGCAGGAGACTTTCTCGACGGTCGGGCCGTAATACAGCGCCAGGCCGCCTGGGCCGATGCGGACGGGGTGAACTCGGTCCAGGAAGCCAGCGACGCCGATCGCGCCGAGGTCCCAGTCGCCGAGCGGCAGGACGGAGCTGTCCCGGCAGGAGAGCAGGTAGACGCGCCGATCCTGGAGATTCTCAACGATTACGTGGTCGCCGTCGCCGCTCTCATGAACGCAGGGCATGGTGAAGTTGCCGCCGGAAGGAAGTACCAATCGCACGGGAGGTGCGGCTTGCGTCACATCGAGGATCCAGATCTCGGAGGGCAAATCGTCAATGTCCTTCGAGGCAATCTCCCAGCGACCGTGAACAAAGTGCGAGCTTCCGGTCCAATACAACGGCCACTTGTTCGAAGAAACGAGTTCGCCGGTTGGTTTGAAAACGCGGATCAGTCCGGTTTTGTCATCGCACGGGCCCATGACGACGATGTTGCAACTTCCCGGGACGACTTCGAGGTCCTCGATCGAGCTTCCCTCCTTTGCGATGGTGGCGAGTCGGCGGCCCGTCGAGGACTCCCAGACATCGACGGAATGCAGATTCGCGGAAACTGCGGCGACAAGCGAGCCGTCGGCGGCGATGGCAATGGGGTGCGAGGGGAATGCACCTTGCCAGTCCTTTGGGCAGTCTTCCCCGAGAACGCGCGCTTCGCCTGCCGGGTCCGTCGGACGGAAGAGCACGTGATTCCGCATACGGACCGCCAGCCAGCGGCCATCCGCGGAAATCGCGCCCTTGCCGACTTCGTCAAGACCCAGCGGCCCAAGGTCAAGCGTATGGCGGCCGCAGGTGATGGCGGCCTGGTAATGCAGCATGGCGGTGGAGTGCAGTTGGTCGTTGCCGATCAGAACGGATGAATCGGAGCCCGCGACGTGGAGGCCCTCCTCGAACCACTCCAGCTCATGAACGCGCGAAACGTGCTGCGGGAGCGCCGTCGTCGCGTCGCCGTGAGCGAGATCGTGAAGCGTCATCCGCTTATGCCCCACGACGAGGGCGCGATCTCCGCCGAACCAGGTGCGCCCAGACCACAACGAGTCGCCCGACTCGCTCGCAGGAAGGCGGAGGGCAAGCTTTCCCGAGCAGAAGACCCGCGTGTCGCACTCGCCGAAGAAATCGAACACGAGGCCGCCCCACGCGAAGGGATTCCCCTTCATCTCGAACCGGTCGAGGACGGCCCCGCTGTCGGCGTTCAGAACGCAGGCGAGATCCCGAAACCGGCGCGGCTCGGGTCTCTCCGACCCATTCGCAAGAACGCAGCCGGACTTGACGTCGACGCGCTCAAGATTCTCGATGGCCTTTTCCACCACGCGTACGACTTTGCCGCCCGACCACCAGCGAACCGAGCCGTCCGCATGTGCCGTGACAAGTGCCTTCCCGTGCCAGGCGAGCCATTTCGCCCCCGTGCCGAACTCGAGCTCGGCCTGGTCGGTTTCAAGCGAACGGTAGCGGATCCGCCCGCCTTCAATCGAAGCGACGGCGGATGCGTCGGGCGCGATCGACACGGGAAAGTCGGGATCCGCCGCGTGGCCGAATTCGACCTTTCGAATCTCTTTCCCCGACGACGCTTCCAGCAACACCGTCGTCGCGACGTCCTTGAACTTCGAGTCCGGCGTGACGTCGGCCAGGGCAATCCGGAGGCCGTCCGGTGAAATCGCCTCGAAATGCTGGTCGTGCCCAAGCACGACGGCACCACCGGCGTCGACGACCCAGAGCAAGCCCGCTTCTTCCTCCCTTTGTGGCACCCGGAAGTACGGTGTTCCTCCGGCTCTCCCAGCGCAGCCGCAAGGAAGCTCCCGTCCGCGTTGAAGCAGAGGAAACAAACTCTCGGGATCTCGTCGAGCTGAAGCTCGCGGAGAGGCTTGCCGGTCGCGGCGTCCCAGACCACGAGTCCGCCGTCCTCTCCAAGGGATGAGGCCCATCGTCCGTCGGGGGAGATCGCGGCAGCAAGGGGATCAGCGGCTACAGGACGACAGCTCCAAAGGCGCGTCCACGTCCGTCTCGCAAGGCCCAAAATCTCAATGCGTTGCAGGACACGGGCGAGTCGGCCCTTCACTTCGGGATCCTTCTCCGTCTGCATCCGAGTCCTGACAGCGGGCTCCGCTGCGCGCCCCTCCTTCGCAATCGCCTCGACCCCCGCGTCCCGCTCGGAGGCGTCGTCGGAGGCGAGGCGGGCGAACTCGCGGTTGAGGCGGGCGGCAAGGTCCGGGTCGTCTGCACGGACGGCGACGGCCGCGGCCACGGCGAATGCGATCGTGAGAAGTCGCCTCATGTCATCGCCTCGTCTAAACCGCGACGCGGGAAATCCGGGAGACGCAATCGGAAATTCGAAACCGCCCGCGGCGCCACGGGAGCCCCGGTTTGCGCCTGCGGCCGGCCCGGATCGCCCGTCCGGGGGGCGACCCGGGCCGGCGGGCAGGACCCGCGCGGTGTGAACGCCTCACAGACCACCATTCTAAGCCTCCCTGATGCCCTGATCCATCTCGCCTCCTGCGCATGCCCCAGTTTATCCGTCTCACGCCGCCGTCGAGCCCCCTTCCCCCGCTATACTGGCCCCCCCCCCCCATGCGTTTCGACTGGCTCACCGAAAACCCGTACATGAGGTCGCGCGAAGCGTCGATCCTGGAAGCGCTCGACCTGGATGGCGGGAGCGTGCTGGAGGTGGGGTGCGGGCAGGGGAACAACCTCGTGGTGCGCGGGGTGCGCGGCGCCGTGGGGATCGACATCGACCGGGCGTCGCTCCGCTGCGCCGCGACGCGGACCGACGGGCGCTTCGCCCAGGCCGACGCCGCCCGGCTGCCGTTCCGGGACGGGGCGTTCGACCGGGTTTTCGCGCGGGACATCCTGCACCATGTGGACGAAGCGCGGCCGGTGGTGGCGGAGATGGTGAGGGTGTGCCGGCCGGGGGGGAAGGTGTGCGTGCTGGACGACAACGGGAGGAACGGAATTCTGCGGTTGTTTGCGGCGATCGACCCGTGCGAGCGGAAGATCGCGAAGCAGACGCCGGAGAACGTGGCGGCGTTGTTCGAAGGGCTGCCGGTCGATCCGGTGATCCTCTCGGTGCGCGAGCCGACGCTCGTCTACCGCGCGCTCCTCCACCACAAGTTCGGGCTCCCTTCGCTCGGCAAGTCGCGGCTCTTCGCCCTCACCATGGACCGCGTCATCGCCGCCCTCCAGAAAACCTCGAACCCCGACACCTGGGCCAAGATTTCCCTCACCGCCACGCGGAAGCCCGCTTGATCCGCGCCGCTACAAACGCTTCAATGCCCTCCTTCCCGCGGGGGGGACCGTTCGCTTCCCAACGGAGTCCCGCGTGATCGCCCCCGGCCACAAAGTCACGATCGTCCTCCCCACCCGCAACGAGGGTGGCGGCGTCGTCAAGGTCATCGAGCAGGTCCGCCCGTACGCCGACGAAATCCTCGTCGTGGACGGCCACTCGACCGACGACACCCGCGCCCTCGCCGCCGCCGGCGCCCGCGTCGTCCTCGACGGCGGCCGCGGCAAAGGCGACGGCATCCGCACCGCCCTCCGCGAAGCCACCTCCGAAGTCGTCCTCTTCTTCGACGCCGACGGCTCCCACGAGCCCCGCGACATCCCCAACGTCCTCGCCCCCCTCTCCCTCGGTCACGCCGACCTCGTCATCGCCAGCCGCGCCGCCGGCGGCTCCGACGAGTTCCAGATGGACGTCGAGCACGCCTTCCGGCAGTGGGGAAGCGCCTTCGCGACGTGGATGGTGAACGTGAGGTGGCGCGCCCGGCTGACCGACATCCTCAACGGCTTCCGCGCCGGCTACCGCGAAAAGCTGCTGTCGCTCCACCTGAATTCGACCCATTTCGACATCGAAACCGAAATGGTCATGAAGGCGCTGAAGAAGGGCCTTCGCGTGGTCGAGGTCCCGAGCCACGAGTACGAACGGGCGTGGGGAAAGTCGAAGCTCGCGACGTCCAGCAGCTGGAGATTTCTGCTGAGGTTGGCGCGGGATATCGTCTGACCGAGGTGTCGCAGGTAGAAAGTTTCAGCGCTCTTGTCCCCACGTTGTGAAAGCCTCCCGAAGAGCTACAATCACCTCCCATGGAGCATCCCGCACTCATCGCTCACTCCAAGGAAATCCGCGAACTGTGCACACGCAATCATGTGTGCCGGCTGGAACTGTTCGGCTCGGCAGCCCGTGGGCAGGACAAACCGACCAGCGACTTCGACTTCATCGTGGAAATGGAAGACCTGCCTCCCGTGGAATACGGCCGGTGTTACTTCAATCTTCTCTTCGGGCTGGAAGATCTGCTCGGGCGCCGGGTGGAACTGCTGACGCTTCCGTCAATCACCAACCCGTATTTCCTCAAGGAAATCGAATCGGACCGTAGCGTCGTCTATGAAGAATCCCGCAGGTAGCTACCTCAGCGATATCGTAAAGGCCTGCGAGGCGGTGCTTGAATTCATCAAGGGCCAGAATTTCCGCCATTACCAAGCCTCGCTGCTGCTTCGTTCCGCGGTCGAGCGCCAACTGACGATCATTGGCGAGGCCACGGTTCAACTGAAGGCGAAGGACGCCGCGGTCGCGGGATTGCTGGGGGACGTCAGGTCGGTCGTTGCCTTTCGGAATATCTTGATCCACGGGTATTTCAAGGTGGACGACAAGGTCGTTTGGCAGGTCCTCGCCGACGATGTCCCGCGCTACCTCGACTCGGCGCGTGCTGCCTTGAAACAGGTCGGCGGCGCATAAAAATTCGTCGCTGCTCCATCGGTGACCACACCTGGCTCCGCTCTGCGAACCTGACCGTGACGTACGCCCCCACGAAGTAGTCACCGCGGAAATTTCCGCCGCGCCTAGGGACTTCTCCGCGCCATTGCGCCCTTTCCCCTTGGACTCACCGGGCACTCCCGTTGCATCGGAGCCTCTCCAAACCTTTTCCGGAGCCGCCACGATGCCCGCTTCCGCCACCGAAAAAACGGTCCGCATTCCTGTCGAAGGGCTTTCGATCGAGGCCACGCTCCATGTGCCCGACCGGGCGGTCGGCGTCGTGGTGTTCGCCTGGGGAAGCGGCGAAGACGCGCCGAACCCGCGGAATGCGATTGTGTCGGAGGAGCTCGAGAAGGCGGGGCTGGCGACGCTGGATTTCGGGCTGCTGACGGAAGCGGAATCGGCTGTGCCGATCTACAAGTTCAGTGTTGGGGCGCCGGCGAAGCGGCTGGGCGAAATGATCCGCTGGGCCGGGGGGCGATCGGAGTTGCGCGGCCTGCCGATCGGGATTTTCAGCGCGGGGACGGGGACGTCAGCGGCACTGGTCGCGGCGGCGGAGCCGGGGAGCCCGCTGAAAGCGATCGTCTCGCGTGGCGGGCGGCCGGAATTCGCGGGGGACGCGATCGACGCGGTCAGGGCGCCCACGCTCTTCATCATCGGCGGCCATGACTGGGCGAACATCGACATGAACGATGACGCGGTCAACCGCATGAAGGTCGCGACGCAGATGGAGGTCGTGCCGAATGCGACGCATCCCTTCGAGGAGGAAGGGGTTATGGAAGCCGTGGCGCGGCTGGCGCGGGATTGGTTCGGGACCCACTTGCCTGATCGCACGTGAGTAGGGAGGGACCGCCCTCCTTCGCTCCGGCGCTTCGCGTCCGGAGCTTCGGCGGGTAAGCCGGGCCAAGTTCGGGACGGGCATGTCCGGGCCTTTTCCCGGCCCGGCATAGCCCCGGGGTAGCGAAAGCAATGGCTTGAGAAAGTCCGTTCTTGTCGGTGGACCCGGTCCCCCCTCCCTGCTAATATCGGCCTCCCAACCCGAAAGGGGGGAACCTTTCCGGGAGACCACCGATGCGCGTCTGGGCACTTAATCCTCCGGCTGACCATGGCGTGAAGCAGGTCCGCGAGGGCCGCTGCATGCAGCGGGGCGGCGCGTGGACCACGATCTGGACGCCGCTCTCGCTGGCGTACTGCGCCGCCGTGGCGCGGGAGGACGGGCACGAAGCGCACCTGAACGACTGCATCGTCGAAGAGCTCGACTTCGTGGACGTCGCACGCCGTGCGGCGGAGCTCAAGCCGGACCTCGTCGTCATGAACGCCGTCACGCCCTCGATCGACAGCGACATGACGACGGTGGAAGCGGTGAAGCGCGGGTGGCCGGGGGCGTTTGTCGCCGTCATCGGGATCCACACGAGCGCACTTCCCCAGGACGCGTTTTCGCGGGCGCCGAGGCTGGATGCGGTGATCCGCGGGGAGCCGGAACTGACGGTGCGGGAGCTGCTGGTGGCGCTGGCGGCCGGGAAACCGGTGGACGAAATCGCCGGGCTGGCAGTGATGCGCGGCGGCGAGCTGAAGACGAACGCGGACCGGGTGCCGGTCGAGAACCTCGACGACCTGCCGTTCCCGGCGTACGACCTGATCAACACCGACCTGTACCGGATGCCGTACACCGACGGGCGCTTTCTGCTCGTCGCCACGGGCCGCGGCTGCCCGCATCCGTGCGTTTTCTGCGCGGACCACACGTACTACGGGAAAAAGCTGCGGCTGCGCTCCGCGAAGAACCTCGTGGACGAACTCGAGTACTGGGGCAAGAAGCACGGGATCCGCGAGTTCCTCTTCTGGTCCGAGGGATTCACGCTGTCGCCGCCGCGCGCGAAAGCCGTCGCGAAGGAAATCATCGCGCGCAAGCTCGACATCGAGTGGGTCTGCAACTCGCGCGTGGACGACGTCGATCCCGAGCTGCTCGGGCTCTTCAAGCAGGCCGGCTGCACGATCATCGGTTTCGGCGTCGAGAGCGGCGTGCAGGAGATGCTGGACGCGATGAAGAAAGGCACGACCGTCGAGCAGATCCGGCAGGCGATCGACTGGGCGAAGGCGGCGAAGCTCCAGACGGCCGCGCACTGCATGCTCGGTTTTCCGGGCGAGACGCGGCAGACGATCCAGCGCACCGTGGATTTCGTGCGGTCGCTCAAGCTCGACTTCGCGCAGTTCTACTGCGCCGTCCCGTTCCCCGGCTGCGACCTGTACGACTGGGCGAAGGAAGAAGGCTGGATCGCCTCTGACGACTACCGCAAGTACGAGCAGAACCAGAGCGCGATGGACATCCCCGGCTTCACGAGCGAACAGATCGAGGCCGAGCGTTCCCGCGCCTACAAGCGCTTTTACCTGCGCCCCTCGATGATCGGCAACCACCTCAGCCGTCTCACTTCCTTGAAGGACATCAAAGTGTTCGGCAAGATGGTGAAGCAGTTTGTGAGCTGGGTTTAGGCAGGCTCGGGAACCAGGGAGGGGACGATGGGCGTCTGGGACTGGAAGGTCATCGAGAAGCAGGCGAACGCGGCGCTGGCGAAGAAGGCGGACGACGTCAACGCTTCACGCCGCCAGGCGCACGCCGTCGGGATGCAGGGGAACGCGAGCCAGGCGATCCAGATGCTCGAGAAGCACATCTACCAGCAGCCGAAAGACGTGAAGGCAATGGACATGCTGGCCGCGTTCCAGTTGATCGCGGGCCGGAACGAAGACGCGCTGGCGACCTGCGACAAGGCCCTGAAGACCGACGCGAACGCGAAGTACATCCGGTACAACCGCGCCATTGCGTGCCTGCGCTCCGGGAAGGCCGAGGAAGGAATCCGGGATCTCGGGACCGCGATCGAAGCGAACGCGGAGTACCGCGAGACCGCCGCCGAGGACGCGGATTTCGCCCCGCTGGCCGCCAACTCGCGCTTCAAGGCGCTGCTCGAGCCGCCGAAAAAGCAGGCCTAGTCACGAGGGCTCCGCGGTCCTGTCGCCGGGGCGCCTTCCCGGTGTAAGCTCTCGTGTGTGACGCCCACCCAACGCCGGCTCGTGGCGATCGCCATCGCGACCAAGCGTGGCCTCGTGCCTGCCGCGTTGACGCAGGATCTCCTGGCGTCGCTCTGGGGTGATCCCCGCGAAATCCCCGGCACCTTCCGCGGCGCCGCCGCGGATACCGTGACGCTCGTCGGCACCCGCACTCCCTCGACCGGGACGGCCGAAGATCGCCTCTCACCCGTCCTCCGCGCGCAGCTCCGCCTCGTCGATGCCGAATCCCTCGACCGCGAAGTCGCTTCCCTCGAAAATTCCCCCGAGAAAGTCCGCGCCGTCCTCCGGGCCAGCCCTCTCGACCCCCTCCTGTGGAGGGCCCTCTGGCGCGGCATCCGCTGGGCCGTCCCCGTCGCCCTGAAACCGCCCGACGGCGCCAGCGCCACCGTCCGGCCTCCTTCGCTCGACACCCCCGCGGCCGAGGGCATGACGATGCCCAAGGAGCGGTACACGGTGGTGGCCGAAGCGGCGCGCGGCGGGATGGGCCGCGTGCTCGTCGCTTCGGATACCTGGATGGGCCGCGACGTCGCGCTCAAGGAAATCCTCCCCCCGCGGGGTGCCAAAGGCCCGAAGCCGGCCAGCGCCAGCACGACGGGCGCCCGGCGCACTTCGGCCCGCGATCTGGGGCGATTCCTCCGCGAAGCGCGGATCACGGCGCAGCTGGAGCACCCGAACATCGTGCCGGTTTACGAGATCGGCTGGCGCGACGACGGCGGCGCGTATTACACGATGAGGTTCGTGAAGGGCGAGACGATGGCGGCGCGGCTCAAGACGATCGCGATCGAGTTGAAGCCGCGCGCGGAGTTGCTCGCGATGCGGTTGTCGCTTCTGGACGCCTTCGTGGACATGTGCAACGCGGTGGCGTTCGCGCACTCGAGGGGCGTCGTGAACCGGGACCTGAAGCCGGCAAACGTGATGCTGGGGGATTTTGGGGAGACGCTGGTGCTCGACTGGGGGATCGCGCGCGTGCGGGGGCATCCGGAGACGCGCGAAGTTCCCGGGGTGGCGTCGCGGCTGCCGGGGGTGCCGCCGGGGTGGGCCGAAGCGGCCTCGCGACCTTCCGAGACGCCGGCGGTGACTCCCGGGGAAGTCAAGGGGGCCGTCCGCGAAGGAGAAGCGCCGCTGACGCTCCAGGGTGAGATCATCGGCACGCCGGCGTACATGTCCCCCGAGCAGGCGAGGGGAGAGCTCAACGAGGTGGATGAAGCGAGCGACGTCTACGCGCTCGGCGCGATCCTCTATGAAATCGTCACCGGCCGGCCGCCCTACGATGGCGCGCACTCCGCGGATGTCATCCGGGCCGTCATCGAAAACGAACCGGAACGCGTGCTCGCGGTGGAGCCCGAGGCGCCCCCTGAACTGGCCGCGCTGGTCGAGCGCGCCATGGCACGGGACAAGGACAAGCGGCTGGATTCGGCGAAGAAAATGGCCGAGGACGTGAAGGCCTTCCGCGACGGCAGGGCCTTGAGCGTCTACCGGTACACGCTGGGCGAGCAGGTCCGGCGCTTCGTCCATCGAAACCGGGGGCTCTCGGCATCGGTGGTGGCGGCCGTGTTTGCGCTGGTTGTCGGGACGATCGTCTCTCTCGTCTTTGCCGAGCGCGCTTCCAACGAGTCTTCCATGGCGCGACTCGCGGAGCGGCTTGCGGCGTCGGAGCGGGACCGGGCGAGGGAGAATGCGCGGGAGGAGCGTTCGGCGAGGGAGTCGACGCAGGTGGCGCTGGCGAGGGCGGAGGGGCTGCGGCTGGCGGCGCTGTCGGCGACACTGGTGCCGTCGAATCCCGGGGTGGCGCTGCTGGTCGCGCTCGAGGCTGCGGAGCGGGTCCCTGGACCGGCGGCCAACACGGCGCTCTACGGGGCGCTGTTCGCGCTTCGCGAACGCCGCCGGTTCATCGGGCACGAGTCGTACGTGGATGCGGTGCGGTGGTCGCCGGACGGGAAGACGGTCGCGACGGCGGGGGAGGACTGGAGCGTGCGGCTATGGGAAGTTTCGACCGGGCGGGAATTGTGGCGCGGGACGGCGCACCGGGGGGCGGTGAAGGCGGTGGAGTTCAGCGCGGACGGGTCGAAGCTGCTGTCGGTGGGCGAGGACCGGATGGTGCGGGTCTGGGTGGTGCGGAACGGGGCGGAGCTGGGCGAGCTGAAGCACCCCGCCGCGGTGCGCGGGGCCGTGTTCGACGCGACGGGGTCGCGGGTGCTGACGTGGAGCGACGACGGCGTTGCGCGGGCCTGGGACCTGCTGAGTGGAGCGCCGACCGCGCTGGGCGCGCCGGGAAAAGGGCTCGCCGCGGCGGCCTGGTCGCCGGACGGCGCCCGCGTCGCGACGGGCGGGGAAGACGGCGCGGTGCGGATCTGGGACGCCTCGGCCGGATCGGAATCCCGGCGTCTCGAGACCTCCTCCCCGGTTGTCGGCCTCGCGTTCAGCCGCGGCGAAATCCTCTCGGCCCACACCGACGGCCGCGTCCGGCGCTGGGACACCGCCACCGGCGAGCCCGGGCGCGAATTCGTCGCCGCCGACGGCCTGGCGCTGATCGACTTGAAAGTCCACGCCGATGGCCGCATCGCCGTCGTGACGGAAGAAGGAGATCTGCGCCTTTGGGACGCGGAAGGAAAGCGCCCGGTCGGCCGCTGCGGCGTCTCGAAAATGCCGGCGCCGACGCTTTCACCCGACTGGCGCATGGCGGCCGACCGCGTCGGAGCGGACATCCGCCTCCTCGACACGCAGGACGGCCACGAAATCGCCGTCCTCCGCGGCCACGAATACGAGCCCGCCGCCGTCGATTTCAGCCCCGATGGCGCATTTCTCGTCTCCGCTGGATCCGACCGGCTCGCCATCCTCTGGAGTGTCGAAGCGGGACCGGAGGGGTCGGTGCTCTCCGGCCTCAAGGGCCTCGAAGTCCTCGCGGTCCTTCCCGACGGGAAACGGGCGGTCGCCCGCCGGGTTTCCGGCGCACGGTGGTCGGTCTTCGACACCGCCGACGGAATTCCCCTCGCCGAATGGCCGGATGACCTCCCCCTCGAGGCCACGGCTCTCGCCGACCCCACCGGTACACACATCCTCGTCGCCGATGCCCGCACCGGTGAAGCGACCGTCCGCGACGCCTCGACCGGCGTCGTCACCGCCCGCCTCGCCGGAGACGGCCTCCCCGTCCGTGGCCTCGCGTGGAACCTCCCCGGCGACGCGCTCTACATCGCCTCACGCGAGGCCCGCGTCTTCAGCGTTTCCGGCACCTCCCGCGGCGCCGTCCCCCTCTTCGAACACTACGTCGACGCCTCCCTCGACACCCCCGGCGACCGCCTCGCCGTCGCCAACGGCCGCTCCTTCGACGTCGTCCTCTCCAGCGTCGCCTCCGGCCAGCCCGTCCGTCGCATCGAAGGACACACCGGCTGGACCCTCCACGCCCTCTTCTCCCCCAACGGCCTCCGCCTGTACACCTCCGCCGCCGATGCCTCGCTCCGCTCCTGGGACCCCGCCACGGGCCGCCAGACCGGGATGTTCCGCTGGCCCCGCATCCAGGAATTCTGGGTTCGCCTCTCCCCCGACGGCCGCATCCTAGCCCTCTTCGCCCAGCCCGGCGAAATCCGCTTCGTCGCCGCCGATTCCCTCCAGGAAATTGCGTACATCGACACCGGTCGCGGAATCGAGGCCGGGTGGTTCGTGCCGGGCGGGGAAGCGCTGATCGTGCAGCAGCCGGGGGGCGTTCTGAGGAGAATTTCCGTGGATGCGCTCGCCGCGGCGAAGGCGGCCGTGCCGCGCGAACTGACGCCGCTGGAACGGGCGCGGTGCGAAGTCGGGACGCCAGAGGAACGGAAATCCGAGGGCGCACGCTGGAGCGTGATCCATCCCTCGGGGATGCAGCTCATCCTGGCCGCGAACGAACGCCGCCGGCAGGGCGACCTCGACGGCGCGATCGACGCCTACCAGCGTGGCGCGGAACTCTACTCGTGGCACCCCGAGCCGTGGATCTCCCTCGCCGCTGGTTTTGCGACGCGCGCCGCCGCCCGGGCCCCCGACGGCGCCGACCGCTCCGCCGACGTCCGCTTCGCCCTCGACGCCCTCGAGAAGGCCGTCAGGCTTTCTCCCGAGGCCGCCCAGGACATTGCCGTGGACCCCGCTTTTGCCGGGCTCAAGGGAGAGCCGCGCTACAAGGCGCTTCTCGAGAAGCGCGGCGTCGAACGGTAACACCCGGGTTTCCGTGCATTTCTAGCTTTCGGCCTCCCGCGCGCCGCCCTACAATCCGCCCCCCATGTTCCTCACCCAACCTCTCGCCGCCGCCGTCCGCGAGCGCTTCGGCACCCCGTGCTACGTCTACGACCGGGCTTCGCTCGAGGCCGCCGCGCGCCAGGCCCTCGCTTTCCCGAACGCATTCGGTTTCACGCTGCGGTACGCGATGAAAGCGAACCCGAACCACGCGATCCTCAAGCTGTTCCACGCGCTCGGCCTGCACATCGACGCGTCCAGCGACCACGAAGTCGAGCGGGCGCTTCGAGCCGGCTTCGAACCCGGGAAAATCCAGCTGACCAGCCAGGCGCCTTCGAAAAACCTCAAGGCGCACATCGAGCGCGGCGTGCTCTACAACGCCTGCTCGCTGACCCAGCTCGAGAACTTCGGCAAGCTCTTCCCCGGCCGCGAACTTTCCGTCCGCATCAATCCCGGGCTGGGAAGCGGCTCCACGAACCGCACGAACGTCGGCGGCCCCGGGTCGAGCTTCGGCATCTGGCACGAGCATCTCGAGAACGTCCGGGCCCTGGCGGCGCGCCACGGCGTCAAGGTCACGCGGATGCATTCGCACATCGGAAGCGGCACGGACCCGGTGGTGTGGAAGCGCGTCGCGCGGATGAGCCTCGGCATCGCGGGGCAGCTTCCCGACGTGCGCGTCCTGAACCTCGGCGGCGGATTCAAGATCGCCCGCGTTCCCGCCGACAAGGCCACCGACCTGCTCGACGTCGGCGAACACGTCCGCCAGGAATTCACCGATTTCAAGCAGCGCACCGGCCGCGCCCTCCACCTCGAGATCGAGCCCGGCACCGCCCTCGTCGCGAACGCCGGCTGCATCGTCGCGAGCGTGATCGACGTCGTGGACACCGGGAAAGACGGCTACCTCTTCGCCAAGCTCGACACCGGCATGAACGAGGTCACCCGCCCTTCGCTCTACGGCGCGCAGCACCCGATCGACGTCCTCGCGACGGACGAACGCGGCTCCGCGAAAGTCGTCTTCGTCGGCCCCTGCTGCGAGTCGGGCGACATCCTGACCCCCGCTCCCGGCGACCCCGAGGCCCTCGCCCCCCGCGACGTCCCCCGCCCGCACATCGGCGACCTCGTCGTCCTCGGCGGCGCCGGCGCCTACTGCGCCGCGATGTCCACGATCAACTACAACTCGTACCCGCAGGCCCCCGAGGTCATGCACGACCCCGACGGCACCCTGCGCCTCGTGCGCAAACGCCAGACGTTCGAGCAGGTGCTCGCGAACGAGACCTCGGAGTAGCCTCCGCCTACAGGCCTTGCAGAAGCGCCTTCTCGATCACTTCCCGCATCCCCAGGAACCAGGCGGCCAGCGCTTCTCCCCCCGCCGGGATCTCCCATCCCCAGTCGAAACGCGGGGCGCCGGGGCGGGAGTCGAAGCGGACGGCGCTGCACTCGACGGCGGCGGTCGTGAAGTGCGCCGGGGCGGTCGGGAGCGGGAGGGCTTCGGCTTCGGCGAGGAGGGAAGCGAGCGCCGTGCGCGCGATGCGAGCGTCCTGCACGACCAGCGTCGGCGCCGAGGGACGCGGGATCTGGTGGCCGGGGAATTGCTCGGCGAACGCCGCCAGGTCGGGGACTCGCTCCCAGAGTGCTTCACGCACCTGAAAATCCGCGCCGGGAGTGTCGAGGAGGACCCACGACCGGTGAGGGCCGAATGCGGGCGCGGACCACAGGGTGAGAAGCGGTTTCACGCGCAGCACCGGGGCCAGGGCCTCCGGGTGGTCGAGGGCGGCGTGGGCGACGGCCTCAAGGGCGGCGAATTCGCGTTCCGGATCGGGAGCGGCCATGCGGGGATTGTCGCTCATTCCGCCCCGCAAGTGAAGGCTGTCGCGAAGCGCCAGATCCGGGGTTGCAGACTTGCCCCGGCAGCAGGCCCCGACCGTCAGCCCCGGCCCTTCGCCCCGGCCGTTATTCCAGGATGCGCCGGCCCAGCGCGGACTCGATGAGCTCCGTCGCGAGAACCGCCGTGCGGTTCCGCTCGTCCAGGATCGGGTTCACCTCGACGAGGTCCATCGAGCTGATCCGGTGCGTCTCCGCGACCATTTCCAGCGCGAGGTGCGCTTCGCGCGCCGTGATTCCCCCCGGCACGGGCGTCCCGACTCCAGGCGCTTCGTCAGGATCGATCACGTCCATGTCGAACGACAGGTGGATGTGGTCGCAGCCGGCGAAGTGCGCCATGGCTTTCTCGATCACGGCCGGCATCCCGTAGCGGTCCACCTCGTGCATGGTGAATACGTGCATCCCGCTGGAGCGGATGGCGCGTTTTTCAAGCGGGTCCACATCGCGGATCCCGATCTGCACGACGTGCAACGGGTTGATGCGGCTCGCGGGGTCGTCGTTCTTCACCAGCGCATCGCGCCCCCGGCCCAGCGCCGCGGCCATCGGCATCCCGTGGATGTTGCCGCTGGGCGACGTCTCGGGAGTGTTGAAGTCGGCGTGCGCGTCCATCCAGAGGATGCCCACGTTCTTCCTCATGCGCGTCACACCCCAGAGCGACCCGATCGCGATCGAATGGTCGCCGCCGAGCACCAGCGGGAAATATCCCTCCTTCAGCGCCTTCGCCACCGAGTCCGCCAGCACCTTGTTCGCCTTCACGATCTCCGGCAGGTATTTGGCCGTCGGGTCCTTGATGATCCGACTCTCGGGGATCGGGACCATGATGTCCCCCTGGTCATCCACCTTGTGCCCGATTTTTTCAAGGCGCTCTTCCAGGTCCGCGTACCGGATCGCACTCGGCCCCATGTCAACGCCGCGGCGGTCGCCGCCGAGGTCCATCGGGATTCCGATGATGCGGATCTTCATGCCTTTTCGCCCCCAGACGCCGGCCGACTTTTCGCTACTTCCCGGCCGTCGCCTTGGGCGCCTCCACGGGCGCGCTCACCCCGACACTCCACTCGGCGAGCCGCTGAAGCGGCTGCCAGTAGATGCCGAACACGATCGTGGGGACGAGGCAGATGAAAAGCAGGATTGAGAAATGGGTGCCGATGCGCAGGGGAACGACGTCGCCCTGGTGGCGCGGGATTCCCTCGAGGTACATCGTCTTGACGACCTTGACGTAGTAGTAGAGGGACACGGCGCTGTTCAGCGCGGCGATCACGGCGAGCCAGATCCACCCCTGGTTCACGAGCGCGGCGAACAGGTAGAACTTGCCGATGAACCCGGCGAGCGGCGGCAGGCCCGTGAGCGAGAACAGGAACGCGGCCATCGCCATGCCCAGGAACGGCGAACGCCAGCCCAGCCCGCGGAAGTCGGAAAGCTCTTCGCCCCCGCCCGCCTCGGTGACGGCGATGACGGAAAGGAAGGCGCCGAGGTTCATGAACACGTAGACGGCGATGTAGAAGAGCATGGACATGATGCCGAGGCCGCTCAGGGTGACGAACCCGAGGAGGATGTAACCGGCGTGGGCGATCGATGAGTAGGCGAGGAGGCGCTTGACGTTCGTCTGCCGGTACGCCGCGAGGTTCCCGATCGTCATGGTAATGACGGCGATCACGGCCACGAGGGACGTCCACGACGGGTCGCCGACCGGCAGCCACGGGCCCATCGGGTTCGCGGCCGACTCGGGGCGGGCGAGGATCGAATAGAAGAACCGGATCAGGACGGCGAAACCGCCGGCCTTGGAAGCGGTGGACAGGTAGGCGGTGACAGCGGTCGGCGAACCTTCGTACACATCCGGCGTCCACATGTGGAAAGGCGCCGCCGAGATCTTGAACCCGAAACCGATCATCACGAGGCCGAGCATCAGGCTGGTGGACAGCACGTCCGCGCGCCCGCTGGCCATCGCTTCCGAGATTCCCTGGAACGACGTCGTGCCGGCCAGGCCGTAGAGGTACGACATGCCGAGCACCATCGACCCGGACGCCGTCGCGCCGAAGAGGACGTATTTCAGCGAAGCTTCGCTGGAACCGCGGTCGCGCTTGTAGAACCCGGACAACACGTAACTCGGGATCGAGAGCGTCTCGATCGCGACCACCAGGCCCACGAGGTCCGTGACCCCCGACATCAGGAAAACGCCGAGCGTCGTCACAAGGAGAAGCGAATAGAACTCGCCTTCCCCCTGCGCCTCGATCTTGCGCACCTTCGAAGCGAACATCGCGACGAGGAACGCCGAAACCGCCGCAACGAGCTTGAAGAACATCGAGAACGGATCCACCACGAACGAGTCCGCGAACAGGAACACCCGCGTCCGCTGCTTTGCTTCGAGCTCGAAGTACGTCAAAATCACCATGAGCAGGGTAGCGCCGAGCCCCGTCGCGGCCAGCCGCGCGACGAGCCCCTTTTTGTACTTCGGCCCCCAAACCTCCAGCGCCACGACGGCGCCCTGGGTGACCGTGAGGAGGACCTCAGGGGTCATGAACGACAGGTTTTCGAGAACTCCGAGTTGCACGCGGGGCCCTGGTTGTTACGGGTGTGGGTAGTGGTGGACGAACGCCTGGAGCTCGGATATCGAGGAATTCATGAGGTCCAGGATCGGCTTCGGGAATACCCCGAACACGACAACCGCGATCGCGAGCGGGACCAGGCAGAAGATCTCGCGCCCGTTGATCTCGGTCACGTGGTGGTACTGCTCGGTGTAGATCTTGTTCTTCTCGCCCAGGAACATCCGCTGAAGCGCCCACAGGTGGAACGCGGCGCCGAGGAGAATCCCGAGCGTCGCGAACACCGTGAGCTTCTGGTAGATGGGCGTCCCGTTCTGCCAGGCGCCGATGAAGCACATGGCCTCGGCGATGAACCCGCTCATCCCGGGCAGGCCGAGCGACGCGAAAAACGCGAAGATCACGAACCCGGTGTAGACGGGCACCATGCCGGCGAGCCCGCCGAACCGGCTGATCCAGCGGTGGTGGACGCGCTCGTAGATGACGCCGACGCAAAGGAAGAGCATCGCCGTGATCAACCCGTGCGCGAACATCTGCATCATGCACCCGTTGAACCCGGCGGTCGTCATGGCGCCCAGCCCCAGCAGGCAGTAGCCCATGTGGCTGACCGACGAGTACGCGACCATCTTCTTCAGGTCGTCCTGCGCCATCGCGCAGAGCGCCCCGTACACGATGTTGATCACCCCCAGCACGCCGATGAACACCGCGCACTGGTTCGCCATGTCGGGCAGCAAGGGGAACGCGATCCGCATCAGCCCGTACGTCCCCATCTTCAGCAGGATGCCGGCCAGGATCACCGAGATCGCCGTCGGCGCCTCGACGTGCGCGTCGGGCAACCACGTATGGAACGGGAAGACAGGCACCTTGATCGCAAACCCGATGAAGAGCGCGATGAAACTGATGAACCGGACGCCCTCCAGCATCAGTGCGCCGTGCCGGGCTTCCTGGTTCCTGAGGATGAGAAGGTCGAACGTGTGCTTGCCCGTCGCCGGGTCGGTGACGTTGAAGTAGAACACCAGCATCACCACCAGCATCAGCACGCTTCCCACCAGCGTGTACATGAAGAACTTGATCGCGGCGTACTCCTTGCGCGGGCCGCCCCAGATGCCGATCAGGAAGTACATCGGCAGGAGCATGACTTCCCAGAACACGTAGAACAGGAAGAAGTCCATCGCGCAGAACACGCCCATCATTCCCGTCTCAAGCAGCAGGAACAGCGCGAAGTAGCCCTTCACGCCCTTGTTGATTTCCCAGCTCGCGAAGATGCAGATGAACGAGATCAGCGCGGTGAGCAGCACCATGATCACCGAGATCCCGTCGATCGCCATGTGGTACTGGATGTTGAACATCGGGATCCAGTCCACCTTCTCGACGAACTGCATCGCCGCCGTGCCGGTCTTGAATCCCCGCCACAAGAAGAAGGCGAGGAAAAGCGGCACGCCCGCCGCGCAGGCGGCGACGCACTTGGCAAGCTCCTGCTTCGCGTTGGGCAGGCAGAGGATGATGAACGCCCCTACCAGCGGCACGAAGGTCATGAGCGAGAGAATGTGGCTCACGCTTCCGGTCTCCTGTTATTTCGCGGGTTCGACGACAGCGGCAGGGCGGCGGACAAAGACATGTTTCCAGTTCGTGACGAGGTGGAAACCACCGACGAGCAACAGCGCGCCGGCGACGGACCAGGCTAGGTAGGTCTTGATGCGGCCGGTCTGGAACCGCGACAGCGCGGTGCCGGCGGACTGCACGACGTCGGCGGTGCCGTTCACGGTGCCGTCGACGACTTTCTGGTCGAAGAGCCCCGCGACGCGCGAACAGAGCACCGTGAAATATCCCCACGCGTTGACGGTGAAATCGATGACCTTGAGATCGAAGCGGGCACAGCCGTAGGCGAGCGCCAGGAACGGCTGCACGAGGAAGTACGTGATGAACTCGTCCACGTAGTACTTGTTGAGGAGGAGGTTGTGGACGCCGGGAAGGGCGGCGGCGATCTTCGGCGCCGAGATGACCTTCTTCTGGTAGGTGAGCCACGAGAGAAAGATCCCGGAGCCCGCCACGAAGATGGAGATGATCATCGCGGTGGTGTGCGCGGGGTGTTTCTCGTGCTCGAGCGGGTCCTCGTAGGGGTGGCGCCGGGCGCTGGTGGACGTTTCCGCTGAAGCGGCCTCGTTCGAGGGATGCGCTTCCGCGGATTCGTGCTCTCCGCCCTCGTGCGCCGATTCCTTCGCTTCTTCGACCACCGGTTGCCCGTGGGCGATCAGGTCCATCCGGATCGCCGCGCTCGCCGCGGACGGCGGCGGGCCGACAAGCTCCTGGAACCAACCGCCCTTGTCGGAGAGGATCGCGAGCGCCCCGAGGATGACCAGCGGGGCAGCCATCACCCACGGCGACTCGTGCGCGTGGTCAAACTTCTCCTGCACCTTCGGCTTGCCGGTGAAGGTCATGAAGATGAGGCGGAACATGTAGAACGCCGTCAGCCCGGCGCCCACGAAGGCGAAGACGACGATCGGCCAGAGCGCGGCGTGGTGGTGAGCGGCGAAGAGCAGGTCGCCGAGGATGCCGTCCTTGGAAGTGAATCCGCTCGTCCCGGGGACGCCGGCGATCGCGAACGTCGAGAGGAGCATCGCCCCGAACGTAATCGGCATCTTCTTCCAGAGCCCGCCCATCTCCCGCATGTCCTGCGTGTGGACCGCGTGGATGACGCTTCCCGAGCCAAGGAACAGGCACGCCTTGAAGAACGCGTGGGTCCAGAGGTGGAAGAACCCGTTGGTGTAGGCCGAGGCGCCGAGGCCCATGATCATGTAGCCGAGCTGGGACACGGTGGAGTAGGCGAGGACCTTCTTGATGTCGTTGGCGCAGAGGGCGATGGTGGCGGCGAAGATCGCGGTGATGCCGCCGAACCAGGCGACGACGATCAGGGCGTCCGGGGTGAAGACCGGGAACATGCGCGTCACGAGGTAGACGCCGGCCGCGACCATCGTGGCCGCGTGGATCAGGGCTGACACGGGCGTCGGGCCTTCCATGGCGTCGGGGAGCCAGACGTGAAGCGGGAATTGCGCGGACTTGCCGATGGCGCCGCAGAACAGGAGGCACCCGGCGATGGTGAGCAGGCCCATGTGATTGCTGAAGGCGCCTTCCGCGACGCCCTTGAAGATGCCGGCGTAGGTGATCTGGCCCGTGAAGTAGAAGAACGTGACGATCCCGAGGAACATGCCGATGTCGCCGACGCGGTTCGCGAGGAATGCCTTCTTCTGCGCGTCCGCGGCGGACTTCTTCTCGAACCAGAACCCGATCAGGAGGTAGCTGGAGAGGCCGACCAGCTCCCAGAACATGTAGAGCGCGAACACGTTGTGGCAGAGGATCAGGCCGAGCATCGAAAACGTGAAGATCGACAGGAAGGCGTAGAACCGCGAGTAGCGCGGTTCGTCCACCATGTACCCCATCGAGAAGATGTGCACGAGCGTCGAGATGAGCGTGACCACGACGAGCATGATCACGGTGATGTTGTCGATCAGGATTCCCATGGGGATCCGGAAGCTCGTCACGTCGGGCTGCCCCGGCGCAGATCGCGTGAACAGGCCGATCCACTCGATCTCGTGGATGCGCTGGAACTGCCAGTCGTAGATCCCGATCATCCGCCCGAACATCATGAGCGAGATCGCGAGGCCGACCATCACGGCGCCCGTCGAAACCCAGTCTCCCCGCCGAGGCAGCTTGCGCCCCACGAAGATCTGCACGAACGCCGCGACGAGCGGCAGGCAGAGGACCGTCAGCGCCGGCCACGGCGTGTCGAACAGGTCGTTCAGGTCGATGACCCGTCCGCCGAAATCGAAATGGCCCGTCACGCCGAGGCTGAAGAACCCCCCGGCGACGCCCAGCGCGAGGACCAGCACGGCGAGCCCGCGGGACATCCCGGCGGGCTGGAAATGCGTTTCGTGACCGCCGCCATGGCCGCCGGCCGCAGCCGCCCCGTGCGCGTGGTCGTCGTGACCGCCGCCATGGCCATGGTCGTCATGACCCCCGGGCGCGGCGCTGCCGTGCCCGGCGTCGTGGCCGCTTCCATGCCCGTGATCGTCGTGTCCGTGCGCCATTTAGCCTTTCATTCCCGTCACCTGGTCAACGTCCACGTCGCCCAGGTTTCGGTAGATCCCCAGGATGATGCCGAGCGCCACCGCGGCTTCCGCGGCGGCGAGGATGATGACGAAGGCCGCGAAGACGTTGCCGCCGATCCACGGCGCGCCGTAAACCAAGTGGGGATCGACGCCCTTGGGCAGCTCGATTCCCGCCGGGCCGAGCGTCGCCGGGGCTTTCACAAACCGCGAAAACGCGACCAGGTTGACGTTCGCGGCGTTCAGGACGAGCTCCACGCCCATCAGGACCGAGACCGCGTTCTTGCGGGTGAGGATCGTGAAGATGCCGCACGCGAAGAGGAACGCGCCGACGAGCAGGAACCACTCGAGGGAAGCGACGGGCATGTTGTTGGCGGCGACGGCGAGCGGCATCACGCCTCCTTCTTTCTCTCGTGACGCGAGAGATAAGCGGCGCCGATCAGCGCGCCCAGGAGAAGGATGGAGCTGGCCTCGAACGGCAGCAGGTACTTCCCGACGAACGCGCGGCCGATTTCCTGCGTGGTCGGCGTCGCCGGCCCGCGGTCCACGACCTGCCAGTCCGTCCGCATCGAAACGTAAGCCAGCACGAGGAACAGCAGCCCGGCAATGACGGCGCCCACAATCGGGTTCGTCGTCTCGTTCGACAGGTTGATGTCCCGGATCTTGTGCGTGAGCATCACGCCGAACAGGATCAGCACGAGGATGCCCCCGACGTAAACCAGCAGCTGCGCCGCGGCCAGGAAGTCCGCATCCAGGAACGCGTACAGCCCCGCCACGCCGAAAAACGTCAGCAACAGCGAGTACGCGCTGTAGATGATGTTGCGCGACACCGCCACGAGCAACGCGCTCGCCACCGTCATCGCGGCAAACGCGAGAAAGACCCACGCCGCCGGGTCCCGAAGCGAGATTCCAAGCGCTGCCATCATCACTTGTGCACCTCCGCCACCACCGGCGCTTCCGCCGGCGCCGCCATCTCCATCCGCGCCATCTTGATGCCGCACATCAGCACGAACCACACGAGCGCGATCGGCATCAGCACCTTCCAGCACAGCTGCATCAGCTGGTCAATGCGGTAGCGGGGAAGCGTCCAGCGCATGTGGATCATCACCAGCACGAAGAAATAGCTCTTCGCAAAGAACCAGAAGAACCCCTCCCCGAACCGGATCAGCATCGGCAGGCTTTCCGTGAACTGCACGGGGTACGGGGGAAGCGGCCCGCCGAGGAACATCGTCGTGGCGATGGCGCCGACGGCGAACATGTTCGAGTACTCGGCCATGAAGAAGAACGACCAGCGGAACCCCGAGTACTCGGTGTGGTAGCCGGACACGAGTTCGGATTCGCCTTCGGGCAGGTCGAACGGCGTGCGGTTGACTTCCGCGCACCCGCCGATGAAATAAATGACGAACGGGACGATCATCAGCCCGCCGTAGCGGAAAAGGTACCAGCCGAGGAACCCGGCCTTCTCGATCCCGTACCCGCTTCGCTGCGTGGCCACGATCTCGTTCATGTTCATCGTCCCGGCCAGCATCACCACCGTCATCAGCGCGATCGCCACCGGGATTTCGTAGGAGACGATCTGCGAAGCGCTGCGCATGCCGCCGAACAGCGCCCACTTGTTTGCGCTTCCCCATCCCGCCATCAGGATCCCCGGGACGACGACCGAGCTCATGCCGAGGACGTAGAAGATGCCGATGTTCAGGTTGATCGCGCTGCACCAGAACGACACGGGGAACACCGCGAACGCCGCGAACGATCCCGCCATCACGACGTAGGGCGACAGGCGGAACAGCATCTTGTCGGCCTGCGCGGGGATGATGTCTTCCTTGGTGAAGAGTTTAAGACCGTCGGCCGCGAACTGGAGAAGCCCGCCGGGGATTTTCGAGCCGATGAACTTGAACGGCTGCACGTCGGCGAGTTTCGAGATCGGGCGCGTGATCGGCATCGCCGCGAGCAGGCTCCGGATGCCGACGCGGTTCGGTCCCCACCGGTACTGCGCCCGGCCCGCGAGGCGCCGCTCGATGTACGTCGAAATGCCCGTCAGCGGCGCCACCAGCGTGTTCAGGATCGCAAACGCGAACAGGAAGACCACGGCCAGGTAGACAACCCAGTCGGGCCACTTCGCGAGGAAGGGCAGTAGTCCGTGCGCGAATTGGATCAACTGCACCTAGGCCGCCTCCTTCTTCGTGTGCGGCCGCGCCACCTTCTCCGCCGGCGACAGGTGCTTCTCGAACGTCTTCACCCACTCCAGGTCGCCCTTGCCCCAGATGTAGGCGAGGCCGAGCGCCAGGATGCCCACGAAGACGAGCATGTCCCAGAAAAGCGCGGTGCGGTAAAACGCGTAGAGCTCCTGGTAAACACGCGCCCAGGGGAACAGCAGCACGACTTCCACGTCGAACACGATGAAAACGAGGGCCATGACGTAGAAGCGGATGTTGAAGCGGATGAACGTGCCGCCGACGGGCTCTTCGCCGCACTCGTAGGGCGAGAGCTTGGCTGCGTTCGGGCGGTTGGTATGCAGGAATCCTGAGACAATCCTCTGGGCGAGCATGCCGATGAATACGAAGCCGACAGCCAGCACCAGGAAGACGAGGACGCCGACGTAATCGTAGCGCATGCTTTGGTTTCCGACGAGTGACCGGACGCGGATCGGGTCGGGATTCTATGGGGGGGGTAGGGGAGCGTCAACAAATTGGGACTGAAATGGAGCTGAAGCGGGCTGCGGCCGGAGGACGACGTTAGATGAAATGGGGAACCCTCGAATGCTGCTTTCACCCAACGATCTCGCCCGCCTCGCCGCGCTCGCCGCGGCCCGCCGCGCTTCCGCGCCCGGCGCGGCCGGGGGATCGCGTCCGGGGGCGAAAAAAGGGGCGGGAAGCCAGTTTGAGGGGCACCGCCCGTACTCCCAGGGCGACGATCTGCGGCTGATCGACTGGTCGGCGTACGCGCGGACGGAAGGGCTTTACATCCGCGAGTACCGGGAGGAGGTCGAGGGCACCCTGGCGGTCCTGCTGGACGTCTCGGCCTCGATGGCCCCCTGGGGCAAGCACCTCGCCGCGCGCCGCGCCGCCGCCGCTGCCGTCGTCGTGGCTCTTCTGCAGGGCGACCAGGCCAAGGTCGCGCCGTTCGCGAAAGGCCGGCCGCTGGAGCCTCGCGGATTCGGGAGCGCGAAGGACATTCCCGAGGTTGACCGGCATCTCGAAGCGCTCGAAGCCGCAGGCCCGTCCAATGGCCTCGCCGCCGCCAAGTCCTTCCTCAGCACCCGGCGCGGGCGCTTCCTTTACGTCAGCGACCTCCTCGAGGAAGAAAGCGCCGGCCCCGCGCTCGTGGCGCTTCGCGAACGCGGCCATTCGGTGACCGTGGCGCATGTGGTGGCCGCGGAGGAGTCGCGGCCGCCGGCGGGGCTTCTGCGGCTTCGCGATGCGGAAAGCGGGGAAGTGCGGGAGGTGCTGGTCGACGAGGCGACGGCCGCGTCGTACGCGCGGGCGCTCGAGGAATTCGCGGCGGGGTGGCGGTCCCTGTGCGCCGGGCACGGCATGTCGTACGTCCGGCTCCACGCCGGCGCGCCGTTGGCCGAGTGGGCGGAGGGGATATGCTGAGCGCCGCGCACCCGTGGTCTTTCGCCGGGCTCGCCGCGCTTCCGCTGCTCTGGTGGTGGCACCGCGCCCGCCAGCGGCCCGTGG
>JAIOPR010000110.1 GCA_021413805.1 Planctomycetota bacterium | reverse complement strand
GCGGCGCGGCGGCGGCGGCGACGGTGGTGACGAAGCTCGGAGTTCCCGCGACCGAGCGTGAAATGGCGGATATCTGCGGCACCAACGCGTTCACGGGGACGGACGAATTCGGCGTCGCGCGCGGACTGCGACAGAAACTGGAAGGCAAGGGTGTCCACGTGGAAGTCCGGGGCGGCGACTGGGAAGCGCTTCGACACGCCGTCCTTCCCGCCGCGGTGACGATCCGGTTCGTGCCGTGGATCGACCACTGGGTCGTGGTGCTTGAAGTGCGGGAGGAAGTGGTGATCGTGGGGGATCCGGTGAGGGGGCGGAAGGTGATGGCGAAGGAGGAGTTCTTGAGCAAGTGGAGGAAGGTGATGGTGACGGTGGAAGGTGGACAGGGGACCGAAAAGGCAAAATGAAAAGGGAAAACGGAAAACGGAAATGAAAAAGGAAAATCGAAAAAGGAAAACGATGCGCGGATAACGGTTTTTGTTTTTCCCTTTTCGCTTTCCCTGTTGCGTTTTCCGTTTTCCCTTTTCCGTTTCGCTTTTCGTCGTTTCCTTCTTGCCCTTCTCTCCTCTTCTCCCGCTAGAATCCCCCTCGACACCCTGCCGCCACCAGGAGAGAAATTGAGCTCTGTTCCCCCTCCCGACGAATCCGGCCTCGTCGGCACCGTCGTCCGCGATCGTTACGAGGTCCTTCGCCTCCTCGGGCAGGGCGGCATGGGCGCCGTCTATGCGGTGCACGACCGCCAGTCGGGCGCCGAGCGAGCCCTCAAGGTCCTCAGTTCGTCCCAGGGCGGGATGCGCGTCGCCCAGCACCGCTTCAAACGCGAGTTCTCGACCATCTCGCGCGTTTCCCACCCCGGCATCGTGACCGTCTACGACTTCGGCGAGCTCGGGGGCGTCCTGTTCTACGTCATGGAAATGCTGACCTCGTCCTCCATGGCCGACCTCGTCCCGAAACCGCCCGACCTCCCGGACCGGGCGGGGATTGCCAAGCGCCTGCGGGTGATGATTGAAGTGATCGAAGCGCTGGGGTACGTGCACCAGCACCACCTGATCCACCGCGACCTGAAGCCCTCGAACCTGATTTTCGGGGACGACGGGAAGCCGCGCATCACGGACTTCGGGCTGGCGAAGGACTTCGACAATGCGATCACGCTGACCGAGTCGGGAGCGATTCTCGGGACCCTGTCGCACATGGCGCCGGAGCAGCTCCAGGGGCGCAAGATCGACCACCGCGCGGACCTGTATGCGATCGGGATCATGCTGTACCAGATGGCCACCGGCCGCCTGCCTTTCACCGAAACCAACCCGCTCGCCCTGATGCGCCAGCAGGTGACGCAGGCGCCGATCGCGCCTTCGAAGCACAACCCGGCGTGCCCTCGCGAGCTCGACGACGTGATCGTCAAGCTCCTCGCGCGCGACCCCGTGGACCGCTACTCGAACGCCGGCTCCCTGATTTCCGACCTCAACGCCGTCATCCAGGGCCAGACCCCCGGGGCGACGAAGCTGGCTTCCGAGAGCAAGGAGCTTCGCACCACCATCGCCACCGCGGCGGGATACGTGGGGCGGCAGGAGGAACTCCAGAAGATGCAGACCGTGCTGGAGCAAGCCGGCGCGGGCGAGGGCGGGACGGCGGTGATCGTGGGCGAAGCGGGGATCGGGAAGACGCGATTCGTCGAGGAGTTCTGCGCGAGGGCCCTGCTGTACGGGGTGACGTTCCTGAAGGGCCGCGCGGACCGGCGGGCGGGTGTTTTCTACCGCCCGTTCATCGAGATGATCGAGGCGTACAGCGGGCGGATCGGGCAGTACGACAACGAGACCGAAGCGGCGATGTTCGAGGGAATTGGGCGCGTGCTGGCCCGACTCGTCCCGAGGCTGCTGGAGCGGAAATGCATCGCGGAAGCGCCGGAGCCGCCCGCGCTGGACCCGGGCGAAAACAAGGTGCGGCTCTTCGACGCGGTGACGCGCTTTTTCCTCCGCATCTCGCAGAACGAAACGCTGGTCCTGTTCTTCGACGACTTCCACCAGGTCGATGAGCTCTCGCTGGAACTGTTCCAGTACCTGGGGCGGAACGCCCGCACGGCGCGCCTGATGCTGGTCGCGGCCTGCCGCGGCGAGGACCTCGCTTCGCGCGGCGGCAAGGCGAACCCCGTGGACACCATGCTCCAGGCGCTCCGGCGCGAAAACGTGAAATGCGAGACGATCACGCTCAAGCGGCTGACGGAGGCCGAGACGGCGCGGCTGGCGCGGGCCCTGGCGCCCGACGTCGAGCTCTCGACCGAATTCGTGGGGCGGCTCCAGGGCCGGACCGCGGGCGTGCCGTATTTCGTCGAAGAACTGCTGCGCTGGCTCAAGGAGCAGGGAGCGCTCCAGAAAGGCCACTGGCCTGAGGAAGTTCCCGAAACCGTCGAGGCCGTCCTGCGCGAGCGCCTCGAAGGCATCGATGAGAAAGTCCTTGGCGCTCTCCGCGCCGCCGCCGTCGTCGGCGAGGAGTTCGAATTCGAAGTGCTGATGCGCGCGACCGGCGAAGACGAAGGGGCGCTTCTCGAGGCGATCGACAACGGCGTCCGCGCAAAGGTGCTCAAGGAGCGCCCGGGCGAGCGGTACGCGTTCGTGCATCCGCTTCTCCGGATGATGCTGTATTCCAAGATGCTGCCGCGGCGCCGCAAGCTCCTTCACCAGTCGATCGCGAAGGCGCTGGAAGAGCGGGGCGGGGACACGGGGACGCGGGAAGCGGCGGAGGCGCTGGCGTACCACTGGACGAACGCGGGGGACCGCGAGAAAGCCACGGCTTACTCGATCGAGGCGGCGAGGAAGGCCTTCGGGGCGTTCGCGAACGAAGCGGCGCGGGCGCATGCGGAAGCGGCGATCCGGGGGCTCGAGGAAAAGAACGACCCCGCGGCGATGCAGAAGATGTACGACACGCTGGACCTGCTCTTCGACATCCTGATGGTGTCGGGGTCCTCGACGGACGCGACAGCCGCGGCCAATCGAATGGTGCTTCTCGCGGGTCAGCTTGTGGATCCGGAGCGCCGGGCGCGGGCGAATTTCAAGCTGGCGAAGGCGCAGCAGCAGGCGGGCAAGTACCAGGCGACCATCGCGCACCTGAAGGAAACGCTGAACGAAACCCAGTCCCCGGCGCTTCGCGTGATGGCCATGGGCATCCTCGGCTTCACGATGGCCGAAAAGCTCGGCAATCCCCAGGAAGGGCTGAAGATCTCCGAGGAAGCCGTGCGGCTCTCCGAGGGACTCACGGATGCGTCGGCGCGCTACGCCGCCCTGAATGGCCTCGGCGTCGCGCTTCTCCGTGCCGGCCAGGTCGCCCAGGCCGCCGCGCAGATGCGGAGGACGGTGGAATTCGCCCGCGAGAAGGGCCTCCGCATCGCCGAGTGCAACGGGCTCAACAACCTGTCCGTGGCGCTGGAGGAGCAGGGGCGGACGGAAGAGCGGCTGGTGACGCTCAAGGAGGCGCTGGACCGTGCGCGGCAGATCGGGTACGTCTCGGGCGAGTGCCTCTATCTCGTCGGGCTCGCCGCGGGCCTGAACGACGCGGAGTCGCCGGACGCCGAACCGCTGGCCCGGCAGGCGCGGGAGTTGTCCAAGCGCGCGGGGTTCCGGACGTCGTACCAGAGTGCGTGCAACCTGCTCGCGAACATTGCGTTCAAGCACGCGGAGTTCGCCGAAGTGCGCAAGCTCCTGGCCGAGACGCTCGCGGACCCCGAGTGCAATATCGGCGTCCTGACCGGGGCGCGAACGCTCGACACGGAGGCCGCGATCCGGCTCGGGCAGGCGGAGGAAGGACTCCAGGCCCTCCAGGCGACGGCCGAGCGGATCAAGGACCTGCCCGTCTCGACCTGGGTCGCCGGTTTCCAGATCGACCGCGCGGCGCTCCTGATCCAGGCCGGACACCTCGTGGACCCGAAATACTTCGACCAGGCCGCCGTCGTGCTCGCTTCGCTCGCCGGCCCGCTTGCCGCGATCGACGTTCCCGGCCTCGCCAATGCGTATCGTTTCCAGCAGGGCCGCCTCGCCGCCATCCGCGGGGAAGCCGAGAGATCAGAAGAACATTTCCGCGCGTGCATGCCGTTCCTGCTTTCCCAGCCGTCGCAATCCGGCCGCGCCTCGACGCGCGCCTGGCTCGCGATCTCGCAGGAAAAACTCGGCCGCATCCCGCAGGCCCGCGAACTCTGGCTCCGCGCCGAGGAGGACATGCTCCGCATCGGCCTGCAGCCGTTCTGGCAGAGCTTCCTCAGGCTCTTCCCGAAAATGGCCTCCCTTGCGGCGTCGGAAGTCTCGGAGGCGCGGACGGAAGTGCGCCCTGCTCCCCCGTCGGGGCTGCTGCTCGACGTTCCGCCGTTCGTGGGGAGAGAGGCGGAGATGGAGTGGCTGCTGGGGCGGCTGAAGGAAATCCTGGAGAAGAAGGCGGGCGGGCTGGTGGTTTACCGGGGGCCGACGGGGATCGGCAAGACGCGGCTGCTGCGCGAATTTGGCGCGCTCGCGGCGCGCGAGGGAGTCCCGGTGCTGACCGGCATCGCGCGCGAAGAAAGCAAGGCCGTCGCGCACGGGCCGTGGGTCGCCGTCGCCCGGCAGGTGCTCGAGGCTCTTCCCGAAAAACTGGTCGCCCCCGATTTGGCGGCGGCGCTGCGGGCCGGCGTGCCCGAGCTGGCCGAGCACCCCCTTCTCATGCGCGTGGCGCCCGGCGACGCGCGCACCAGCCGCGGCGAGCTCTCCCCCGAACAGGAGCGCCTCCGCGTGCACGACGCGCTGGCGCGGCTGATCGAAGCGGCGGCGAGCGGGGCGACGGGATCGCGCGCAGGGCTCGTGCTGATGCTGGACGACGCCGGGTCGGCCGACGAGTCCTCACTCGACCTCATGGCCTACCTCGCGCGGTCTCTTCGGCGCCACCCCGTCCTCTTCATCGCAAATTACAACGCCGAGGACGTCAGCGACGCCCACCCCCTCGCGCGCCGGCTCGCCGCTCTCTCGCGCGACCGCGAGGTCACCGCCCGCGAACTCGAGCCGCTTCGGTCCGCCGATATCACGAAGCTGGTGGAAGCGCTGGTCGGGCTGCGGCGCGACGCGGCGGAGCTGGTGCAGGTCGTGTCGGAGAAGTCGGGCGGGAACCCGCTTTTCGCCCGCGAACTGCTCCTCGCGATGTTCCGGGGCGGGCACGTTGAAGAAAAGGAAGAGAGCTACCGCCTCAAGACGCGCTCGATCCGGCTTCCAGACACCATCGCGGGGCTCCTCCGCAGCCAGCTCGAGGGACTCAACCCGGACGTCCTGCGCGTCCTCTCCGGCGCTTCGGTCATCGGCCGCGAGTTCGATTTCGAAACCCTCATGGACATTTCCTCCGCCGACGAGAAGCAGCTCGTGGACTGGCTCGAGGGACTGGTGAAAGTCGGGATCCTCGAGACCGTCCCCGACGACCCGATGGGCCGCGACCTGTACCGTTTCCAGGCGCCGCAGATGCGCGAAGTCATCTACGCCGGCATCTCGCGTGCCGAGCGCGAGACGATGCACCGCCGGGCAGCGGAAGCGCTGGAACGGCTGAGCCTGGCGCGCAAGGGCGTGAGCACGGGCGAGCTGGCGCACCATTTCGTGCTGGGCGGCGGCGGGCGGAAGGCGCGGGACTACTCGCTCGAGGCCGGAATCAAGGCGGCGAAAGTCTGCGCGAATGGCGAAGCGAAAACGCATCTCGAGAACGCGCTGCGGATCATGAAGGCGGACAAGGCGGTTTTCGACCGCGGAAAAGCCTTCGAGGCCCTGAACGAACTCGCGCTCGTGCAGATGCGGGTCGGCGAAAACCTGGAGGCGCGGAGGCTGTGCGACGAAGCGATCTCGGTCGCGGAGACGCCGGTGCAGCGCGCGAAAGTCGGCCGCGGCCTGGCGCAGGCGATGCACCGCGCGGGCGATCTCAAGGAGGCCGCAAAAATCGGCGAGGAGGCTCTTCGCCGCCTTGCCAAGGACCTCGGCGGCCCTGACGCCCGCGATTTCCGCGAATCTCTGCCGCCGGCCGCGGATATCCCGCAGGACGCCGCCGAGCAGGCCGCAGCGCTTCTCGGCATGCTCGTCTTCGAGCACAACTACCTGGGCAACCGCGACCTCTCGCGCGATCTCTGCACCATGGGAAGGCGGTACGCAGAGCGCACGCAGAAACCCGAGTCGATCGCGGGCGCGCTCAAAACCGAGGCGTTCGTGCTGCAGGACGACGGGCGGCATGCGGAAGCGCGGGCGGCGTACGACCAGGCGCTGCGGCTGCAGAAGGCGCAGGGGAACCGCTGGGCCGAGGCGGCGCTCCTGAACAACATCGCAGGACTGGACACGGCCACAGGCAACGTCCGCGGCGGCCTCGAACGCTACATCGTTTCCGCGCGCCTCTTCGCCGACGTCGGCGACCTCGTCGAACACGGCCGCCAGCTCACCAACATCGGCCGCGCGCAGCTCGACCTCGGGGAATGGAAGGACGCCGAGATCACGCTTGTCCAGGCGCTCGACCTGAACGTGCGGCTTCGCGAGAAGCGCTCGATGTGTTTCGTCCACTCCGACCTGGCGCGCCTCTACCTCGACCGCGACGAGCGCGAAAAGGCGAAAGGGCACGCGCAGGAAGCGCTGAAGCTCGCGGACGAACTCGGGTTCGTCGGGCTCCAGCTCGGCGCGCACCACCTGCTCCACGCGATCGCCCGCCGGGGCGGGAATTACGCCGGCGCCCGCGAAATCGGCCGCCGCGCGCTCGACATCGCCCGCGAAAAACGCCTCCCCGGCTCAATTGCGCTCGCGGCGTTCGACGCGATGGAGGCCGAAGCAGCCGCCGGCGACGTTGCGGAGGCCGGTCGGCTCCTCGACGAAGCGCGCACCGCCGCCGGCCCGGAGCCCGGCCCAGCGCTGTCCCGCGCCGAAGGCGTGCTCGCCGAGGCGAAAGGCGACTTCCGCGCCGCCGCACAGGCCTTTTCGCGCCAGCTCGCCGCCGTCGAGAAAGGCGAGAATCCCTTCGCCACCGCAGCCGCCCGGCTCGACCTGGGAAGAGCGCTTGCCGCGCAGGTAAAGCGGGAAGGCCCGGCGCGCGCGATGGAATCCCGCGCGGCGCTCGAGGCCGCGCTCCCGGTCTTCGGGAAGCTGGGAGCGAAATGGTACGAAGCCCAGGCTCGATCGCTGGTCAGCGGATTGCCGGCCTGACGACATTTTGCCAGCTCCCATGACCACCCTCCTCCCTGCCACGTTTTCCGGCCCGCGCATTTTCGTCCGCCCGCGCGCCCTGGGGGGAGACCCGCTCCTTCTTTACACGGACACCGCGGGCGGATCGTTCGTGTTCTCCGACGCAGCCCACCACCACTTCCTCGAACCGTTTTCGGTCGATCAGGACGGCCTTGCCCGGGAAGCGGTGCGACTCCCGGAATTCCACCCGCACTCGTCGATTCCGCTTCCGCTCGGGCGCGACTGGCTGTTCCTCATCTACGCTTACCAGCGTGCCGGGCTCACTCCCGGCTGGAGCGCTTTCGACGGTGTCGCCGGCGCGCTGGGCTCGCGCTGGTTTTCCGGGCGTTCGTGGACCTTCGACTGGCCCGCGGGGCAACTCCTCCTCCGGGCGCCGGAGGCCCCGCTTCCATCCGGGGCGCGGCCGCCGATGGGTCTCCTGGCCGGTCACGACTTCCCGAGATTGACCGTCGAGATCGGCGGAGAACAGATCGATCTCGTCCTCGATACCGGGTCGATGACCGAACTCGAGCCCACTGCCCACCGTCTTCTCGCCGACGGGCAGCCGCCGCTCCGCGCCGTCAGCGCGATCGTCGAGTCCGTCTTTCGACGGTGGCGGAAGCGCTTCCCCGCATGGCGCATCCTGGACGATGCGGAGATGGGGACGAGCGAAGCGATGATCGAGGTGCCGTCGGTGCGACTGGCGGGCGTGGAGACAGGGCCCGTCTGGTTCGCGTCGCGGCCGGACACGAAGTATGCGGACTGGATCAGCCAGTGGACCGACCGTCCCGTCGCCGGCAGCCTGGGCGCCAACGCGCTCGGGGGATTCCGGCTGACGGTGGATTACGTCCGCTGCGCGGCGGTCCTCGAGGCGACGGGATAGGAATTTCCGCTTAGAATCGACACCTCCCCGGACGTCGACATCCCCGTTCTCTTCCGCTTCAATGGCGCCCCCAACAACCCCTCGGAGACCTTTCCATGCGCAAGACAGACACCCTCATCATCGGCTCCGGCCCCGGCGGCTACGTGGCGGCGGTGCGCCTCGGGCAGCTCGGCGTGCCCACGGCGATCGTCGAGCGCGACGACCTGGGCGGCGTCTGCCTGAACTGGGGGTGCATTCCCTCGAAGGCGCTGATCCACATGGCCTCGACCTACGAGAAGACGCTTCACGGGAGCGAAATCGGCGTCGAGGCCACGGGGGTGAAAGCGGACCTGAAGAAGTTCCAGGTGTGGAAGAAGACGGTCGTCGAAAAGCTCACGGGCGGCGTCGGGACGCTTCTCAAGGCCAACAAAGCCGAGGTCGTGCGCGGGCAGGCGAAGTTCACGGGCCCGAACACGGTCGAGGTCGTGGGGAAGAAGGAAACCGAAACGATCGAGTTCAAGAACTGCATCATCGCGACGGGCGCGAAACCGATCGAGATCCCGGGGTTCGCGTACGACGAGAAGAACGTGATCGGGGCGAAGGGCGCGCTGGCGCTGGACGTGCTTCCGCCGCGGCTCGTGGTCATCGGCGGCGGCGTGATCGGGCTTGAGCTGGGGACGGCGTTCGCGAAGCTCGGCTCGAAGGTCACGGTGCTCGAGGCGCTGGGGTACAAGGCGGTCGCGGGCGGGCTGGAGGTGCAGGTCGAGACGGAGAAAGGCCCGGCGGCGATCGCGTGCGACAAGATCCTCGTGGCGGTCGGCTTCCGGCCGATCACCGATATCCTCGACATCGCGAAAGCCGGCGTGAAAACGAACGAGCGCGGCTTTCTCGCGACCGACAAGCAGTGCCGCACGAATGTCCCTCACATCTTCGCGATCGGTGACGTCAGTGGTGCCCCGTTCCTCGCGCACAAGGCGTCGAAGGAAGGCATCGTCGCGGCCGAGGTCATCGCAGGCCACAAGAGCGAAAAGGATTTCCTCATCCCGGGCGCGATCTTCACAGATCCCGAAATTGCCACAGTCGGCATGACCGAGGCGGACGCCGAAAAGGCCGGAATCCAGGTCAAGGTCGGCAAGTTCGCGTTCATCGTGAACGGCCGCGCTCTCTCCATGAACGAGACCGACGGCTTCGTCAAGGTCATCAGCGACGTGAAAAATGACGTCCTCCTCGGCGTCCAGCTCGTCGGCCCGGAGGTTTCCAACCTCATCGCCGAGGCGACGCTTGCGATCGAGATGGGCGCCAGCGCCGAGGACCTCGCGCTGACGGTTCACGCCCACCCGACGCTTTCCGAGGTGATCATGGAAGCGGCGGAGGCGGTGTATGGAAGGTCGATTCATGGGGTTAACCGGTAGGAAGACGGCGAGACGCTTGAGCGCGCTTCCCGTTACGGGCCGGAAAGTCGAGAATGCCCCGATGCCCGTCCTCCCCTGGTCCTGGCTTGGCCGCGTGCCCTATGAAGCGGCGCGGACGATGCAGCGCGAGCGCGTGGACGCCGTCGCGGCAGGGACAGCCTCCCCAGTCCTGTGGCTGCTCGAGCACGACGACGTCATCACCGTGGGCCGCGGTGGAAGCTCCGAGGAAGCGCGCGCTTCCGGCCTCCCCGTCGCCGAGACGGAACGCGGGGGCGGACTGACGTGGCACGGGCCGGGGCAGGTCGTCGGTTACCCCGTCGTCCCCGTCGCGGACCACGACGTGCACCGGCACCTCCGCGACATTGAGGAAACGATCATCCGCTACCTCGCGACGATCGGCCTCCGCGGCGAGCGGCGTGACAAGCTGACCGGCGTCTGGATCGGGGGAAAGAAAATCGCCAGCATCGGCGTCGCCGTCCGCCGATGGGTCGCGTACCACGGCTTCGCGTTCAACGTCGCCCCCGACATGGCCGCTTTCCGGCGCTTCCGCCCCTGCGGCCTCGACCCGGACGTCATGGTGTCGCTCGCGGAAATGGGCGTGGACACCTCCCTGGAAGCCGCCGCAGCCGGGATGGCTCGCGCCTTCGGCGATGTTTTCGGCTACGCGATGGCCGAAGAAATCGCGGCGACGGGCGGCGCGCGGTGAGAGCCCTGCTCCTGGTTGACCACGGTTCGAAACTCCCCGAGGCCAACACGCTTCTCGAAACCGTCGCGGAACGAATTCGCGCGAAAGGCTTGTTCGACCTCGTCATCGCAAGCCACATGGAAATCGCAGCGCCGTCGATCGGCGTCGCGTTCGACTCGTGCGTCGCCGCCGGCGCGAAAGACGTGACGGTCGCGCAGTATTTCCTCGGCCCGGGACGGCATTCGTCCCGGGATATCCCGCGCATGGCCGAAGAAGCCGCGCAACGGCACCCCGGCGTCACCTGGCGCGTCACCGAGCCGCTCGGACTGGCGGAGGGCGTGATCGAAGCGCTTCTCGACCGGGTGCGGGAGGCGGGGCGATGACCGGACCCGCCACGCGCAGCCCGAAAGCCGCCGGGCTCGGGTTCGGCATTGCCGCGGCGGTCGCGGCGGCCTGGCTGATGTGGAAACTCCCCGGGCTGGGGCGGGAAGCGCTGGTCAAGGCGGACGAAGCCGCCGCGATTGACGCACTGCGTCAAATCCACGCCGCGGAGCTCGAGTGGCGGCGCAACGACGGCGACGGGAACGCCGTCCCCGATTTCTGGACCGGGGACGTCTCGGGGCTCTTCCGCGCCGCCCGGCCCGACGGCGAGCCCTGCGCGATGATCGACCCGGAGATCGCCGGCGCGGACAAAGCGCCGCTGGCGCCCGGGACGGGGCCCCGTCCGCGTCTCACAGCGCTCCTTCCCTCGAAGTCCCGGCAGGGGTACTGGTTCCGGGCGCTCCGGAACGCGGACGGGAAGCCGCTGGCGACCGACGGGCCCGACGACGACACGAACGCCTGGGAGAACGTGAGGAAATTCGCGTTCGTGGCGACTCCCTCGGAGCCGTGGGTTTCGGGGAAGCGCGTGTTCCTGGTGGGCGAGGACGGGACGGTCTGGGCGAAGGAAGGTGCCGGCGATCCGCAGGAATGGCCGGCGGGCGGGCCGGAAGCCGGCGGGTGGAGGAAGGCCGAGTGACACGCCGCGGCGGGCCGGTGCTGGTCATCGCGATCGTGATCGCGGCGGTGTGTATCGGCGCGGGGATGCTGAAGCTGTTTCTTTCCGGCGTGGGAGGAACGGCGGCCGCCGGCGACGAGCGCGAAGCGCTTCGCGTCCTCGATTCGATCGCAACGCTGGAGAAGCTCTGGCGGGACGGGGACGCGGACGGGAACGGGGTGGCGGACTGGTGGACGACCGACTGGTCGGGGTTTCACCGGGCGCTGACGAAGAACGGGAAGCCGGCGCAGATGATGAATGGCGCGATCGCGTCCGCCGACGCCGCGCCGCTTCCGCCCGGCCCGCGAGTGGCGGCGCTTCTTCCACCGTCTCCGCACGCCGGGTACTGGTTCCGTGCGATGGCGGTGGAAAAGGGGTACGCGTTCGTGGCGTATCCCGCGGAGCCCGGCAAGGGGGGAAAGCGCGTGTTCCTGACGCGGGAGGACGGGAAGCTGTGGGCGCACGAGGGGGGGGAGCCGCCAGGGGCGTGGCCTGCGGAGGGGGAAGAAGCGATGCGGGCGGCGGGCTGGACATTGACCCGCCCGTGAGGGAGACTCCCGGGATGCCTCGCGTCCCTGTCTCATTCGAACTGCACACGGGCGACTGGAAAAAGACCCGGTACCCGGGGGTCGCGATCCGTTTTCTCCGGACCGACAAGATGACCGGGGACACGACGGCGTTGATCCGGATGGACGCGGGGTGCGGATATCCCCAGCACCGGCACGTCGGGGACGAGGAGATCCTGGTACTGGCGGGCGGCTATCGCGACCACGGCGGCGTCTACCACAAGGGCGACTACCACTGCCACAAGGGCGGCACGGTGCATTTCCCGATCGCGCTCGAGGGCGAGCCGTGCATCCTCTACGCGATCGCGCACGGCGGGATTGAGATGTTCGAGAAAGGCGGCCCCGCGGACGCGGCCAAACCCACTCCCCAGTTTCAGCGCCTGATCGACCGGTGGGCGGACAACCCGCGCATCCACGAGTGGCACGGGTGGTGGATGCGGCGGACGGAAGAACTCCGGGCGAAGCACCCGTGGCTGACGAGCCAGAAGAAAATCCACACGGTGACCTCGGCGGACCTGCTGGAGCTCCTGGAACAGGAAACGCACCGCCTGACGATGCGCTGGCCGCTCGGGCTTTTCGGGACGCAGCGCCGGCGCGTCGCCGCCACGCCGCACCTGGCGGACTGCATGGAGAGGCTGTTGTGGGCGGACCAACCGCTCGAAGCGCGTGTTGACGGCGCGATGTCGGGAGAATTCGCGTTCAAGGGAATCGGCCGCTCGGTCGCGTTCCCGAGCATCATCCTCCAGACCGCGTTCCCCGAGAAAGTCGTCGGCCTGCTGTCCCTGCGCTTCGCCCAGCTCGCGTTCCCGATCTCATTCCCGCCCGGCGCGACCTCGGGCGAACGGTTCGCGCTTCAGTCGCGGGCGGTACAGGCATCCTGGAAGAGCGCTCGCCCGGAACAGCCGCTGAACCTGGCGCACTGGGTGCTGTGGATGGAGTACGCGGCGCAGAACCCGGTCCGGCCGGCGATATTCCGGGCCTAGCCATTCGCTCAGTTTTCATTCGTCGTCATTCGTCTTCATTCGCGTCCAGCCGTTCGTATTCTTTTTCATTCTCGTTCATCTGGATTTTCAACGCGCGGCAAGATCATCCACCACCCGCAGCGCAATTTTCCCGACGCGCTCGAAGCCCTCGACCTTCAGCGACTCCACCGCGTCGTCGGGCGTGTGAAGGCGCTTCGCCGCCCAGGAGTGGGTGAGAAGCGTGGCGCAGGCGAGGCGTTCGCGGGTGAAGGAGGCGTGGTCGGTCATGAGCCCGATCGAGGGGGGGATCGGCTGGATGTCGATGCCGACGGACTTCCCCGCCCTGACGAGGGCGTCGCTCATGGAGACGCCGCCCGACTCGGGGCCGCGCGCCGGGACGATGCGGACGGGGCCCGCGTAGCCGACGCCGTCGAAATTCAGCACGCGAAGGCGTTTTTCGCCGCGCAGTTCGTCGCGATGGCGCCGGACCCACGTCTGCGACCCGATCATCCCGAATTCCTCGCCCGACACCGCGAGGAACACCGCGCGGGATTTCTTCGCGGCGGGCAGCGTCTTCCAGATCCGCGCCATCTCGACCAGCGCACCCACGCCGCTTGCGTTGTCCATCGCGCCGGGGGAATGGTTGTGGGTTCGCAGGAGGTAGAGCGGCAACGACAGCGCGAAGACGGCGGCGCCGGAAACGACGAGGTAGAGAAAAGGCACGGCTTCGGAGAAGAGGCCCGCGAGTCCCGTTCCCAGGCCGCCCGTCGAAGCGAGCCGGGCGAGGGCGACGCCGAGGTAGCAGAACGCGGCGGTGCGCGCCCAGCGGAACAGGGCGATGCGCCCGGCGAGGGAGAGCGACTGGGATTTCGAGTCGTAGTGGGCCATGAAGACAAAGAGCGGGCCGTCGGCGGGGCCCGGGGCGCGGGCGGCGAGGTTGGAGGTGAAGAACCGCCCGGGACTCGCGGAGCCGGACGCCGCGCCATCGCGGGTCGAGTTGTGGAACGTGCGCCGGATGAACCACGGGAGAAACACGGCGAGGGACAGGAGAAAGGCGAGCCCCCCGTAGGCGAGGCGAACCTCTTTCCAGAGCCCCACGCCCACCGCGGCGAGCCCGAGATGCGTGAGAAACATGGCGAATCGCAGCAGGTTGTCCGCGACGGGGCGAAACTCAAAAAACTCCTCCTCGACCTCCCAGCCCGCTTCCGTCAGCGCCCTCCTGACCTCGCCGGCCACCGCGCGCTCCTCCGCCGTCCCGCACAGCCGCGGCCGCGAAATGGAGGTCGCGAAATCGAGGGCGCGGCGGGCGTTGAAGGCGCTCATGCGGGGACTTTAGCGGATCGCGGGGCCGACCGCCGCTTCCTTCGCAACCTCAACCACGTCCCGCGGCGGGCGCTTCCCCACCCCAAGTCCCCACGCGAGGGCGGAGTGGGCGAAGGCGGAAGTAAAGGCGATGGCGGCGATGACGAACCAGGTGGCGGAGGGAGTCTCCGGGAAGCGCTCGAGGAGACGGCCGCTGAGGGCAGGGCCCAGGCTGAGGCCGATGGTGGAAGCGAACATGTAGACGCCCAGGTAACGGCCGCGCTCCGAAGCCGGGGCGATTTCCGTGGTGAGGGAAGCGCCGCTCGGGGCGACGAGGACTTCGCCGAAAGTGACGACGGCGATGCACGCCGCGAACTGCCACCACGCGCCGCAGAAGACGTAGCAGCCGTAGCCGACGCCGTAGAAACAGCACCCGAGGACGAGGGCGCGGACGAGGCCGATGCGGCCGATCCAGCGGGTGGCGAGGATCTGGAGGAGAACGACGAGGAGGCCGTTCACGGGGAAAAGGTAGCGGATGGCCGAGTCGGAAAGGTGGGCGTGCCGCGCCGCGTAGATCGACGTGCCGGGAACCAGTTGCGCCCAGACGATGCTGATGAGCACAGACGCCGAGCAGAGGAGAAGGAAGGACTTGTTCGCGAACAACGCGCTGAAGCCGCCGCGCGGAATCGAGTGATCGACCGGTGCGCGCTTCGGCTCCGTAAGCGTGACGGCGAACAGGACGAAGGAAACCGTGAATACGCAGGCCGTCACGCCGAATGCGAGGACGTAGGAGTCCGTGATGAGCGCGCTCAGCACCATGCCGAGCGCCCACCCGGCATTGATCCCGGTGCGGACGAACCCGAACGCCTCGATGCGGTGTTTTCCCGAAGTGATATCCGCGACGTACGCCTGCGAGCTGGGCTCGAAAAGCTGGCCGAAGAAATTGGAGGCGATGAAGCACGCGGCGAGCGCTTCGAAGCCGAGATGCGCGTAAATTCCCCATGCGAGGCCGGCCGATGTGAAGGCGCGGCCGGCGAGCGCAAGGAGCATGACGAATTTCCGGCCCAGGCGGTCGGCGAGTTCCCCGCCGAGGTAACGCGCCCCGGCGCCGGCAAATCCCGAGAGCGTCAGGCCCAGGCCGATCTTCCCCGGGGCGATGCCCATGTGGCGGGCGCAGTAGAGCGTGAAGAACGGGAAGGAGAACGAGAAGCCCGATGCCGTGACGACGCGGCCGAAGAAGTGCAGCCAGAGCTCGCGGGAGTAGCGGTGGAGGAAGTTGGGCATCGGAAGGCGGGGCATGGTAGCCGAACGGCCTCAACGGCGGGGAAAGGAGGCGGCGCTCCAGCCCGGTGCACTCCGTCTGTTTTATCTGCGGCCGTTTCCGCGAGATCGGCTGTTATCTGCGTCCGTCGTTGTTTTTATTTGAACAATCAAAGGCGGACGCAGACAACGGCGGGATCTCGCGGAAACGACCGCGGATAAAAACGGCTGGACGTAAGCTAAATCACCATCCTCTCCGGGTCCTCCCTCTCCTCATTCCTCAGCAGCGGCTCCAGCGCCAGCGCTTCGAGCGAAACCGGCGCCTTCCGCCCCAGCACCAGGTCCGCAACAATCCGCCCCGTCGCCGGCGCGTGCATCACGCCGTGCCCGCTGAACCCCGTCGCGTGCAGCAGCCCTTTCACGCGCGGATCCCACGAGAGAATCGCCTTCTCGTCAGGGCTCACCTCGTAGTAGCCGCACGACGCATGGTCCAGCCCGGCCTTCTCCCCGAGCATCGGGATCCATTCCGCCATCCGCATCAGCACTTCGAAACCGTAGTCGTTCTCGCCGATCCCGAACCCCGGCTCGATGTCGTCGTTCAGTTTCGTCGTGTCGATCGCCGGCGCCGGGAACTGGTCCCAGCCCGCCGGCTTCTTCGGCTTCGAATCCCATCCCATCATCAGCCCGTTCATCTCGGGCCGCCCGTAAACTTCCAGATCCAGCACCGTCAGCGGCCACTTCGCCACCGCATGCCCGTAGATCTGGTTCGTGAAATAGAGGTACCGCTTCACAGGAGTCACCGGCACCGGGCACCCCGCCATCTTCCCCACCGTGTTCGCCCACGGCCCGGCGGCATTCACCACGACGTCCGCGGCGATGTGCTGGCCGTTCACCACGACGCCCTTCACCACCCCCCCCGAAACATCGATGCCCGAGACCGGCGAATACTGGAGCAGCGTCGCGCCCTTCGCCACCGCAGCGTCCAGGTACGTCGAGGCCACGAGGTCGGGCTTCAGGAACCCGTCGTGCGGGCACCATGAAGCGCCCTTCATTTCGGCGTGGTCAATCCACGGGAATTTTTCGCGGACCTGTGAAGCGGTGAGCATGGCGACATCGGGAACGCCCCGCTCGCGCTGGAAAATGACGCGGGTCGCCGCGGCGTCGGCGGCTTCCTGTTCGCTCCATAGGAAGAGGTAACCGTTCTGGGAGAAGACCTGTTCGCAACCGAAGGCTTTGGAGAATTCGCGGTATTCGCGTCCCGAGAGGAGGGACATTTCGATGTTGGAGAGCGAAGAGAACTGGTGGCGGAAGGCGGCGGCGCTTCGAGAGGTGGACCCGCCGGCGCGAGGCCCGGCGTCGAGGACGGCGACCTTGAGATTGGAGTCGCGGGCGAGGTTCCAGGCGGCGGAAGCGCCGCTGATACCGGCGCCGATGATGGCGACATCGACTTTCTGGGGGTAGGTGCGGGTGGTGCTGGCCATGGGTGGGATTCCAGGAGGGGGGGAGCGGGGACGGCACGAACGGGTTGATGAGTTGAGGGGTTGGGAGTTGGGAAAAACTACTTACTTGGGCGCCACTCTACTTCGGGCACTCCGGCGATGCGGTTGGCGTAGCGGGCGGCTACGAAGAGCGCGTCCGCGAGGCGGTTGAGGTAGATGACGGCGTTCTCGCAGTTGGCGTGCGACTTTGCGAGCGCGACGACGGCTCGCTCGGCGCGACGGGCCACGGTGCGAGCGAGGTGGAGCGCGGCGCCGGCCGGCGAGCCGCCGGGGAGGATGAAATTGCGAAGCGGCGCGAGCGTGGCTTCCATCGTGTCGATCCACTTCTCGATCGCCGTGGCGCGCGCCGGATCGACGCGCATCTGGCCCTTGGCGGGTGGCCGCGGGTCGGCGAGATCCGCGCCGAGGACAAAGAGGTCGTCCTGGATGCGGGCGATTTCAGCGTCCGTGTCGGCCGGCGGGTGAGCGGCGCGCACCATCCCGAGCACGGCGTTGAGTTCGTCAACCAGCCCGTAGGAGTCGATGCGGGGGTCGTCCTTCGAAACGCGCGTGCCGCCGATCAGGCCGGTGGTGCCCTGGTCGCCGGTGCGGGTGTAGATCTTCATGGGCTGCTCCGAAGTAGGTGCGGAGGCAGTGTAAGGGAGCGGGTGGTGGCGGTGAAAAGGTTGCGGACGAAAATCGATCGCATGTCCTGTTTTCCGGACGCCTGCCGAAAACAGACATTGGCCGCTACCTATTACACTACAAGGAGTTATGGAATCTTCGATCATGGCACACCCCTTGCTTTATCACCTCCGTCGTCAACGCAACAACCAAACAAGACCGACTAACCCGAACTGGAGGCGACTCAAATGAAGACTCTCATCGCGATCTTCAGCACCCTGGCCCTGATGGCAGGCGTCGGAACGAACGAAGCCAAGGCCGAGAACTTCTTCAAGAAAGTCGGACGCAGCATCCGCAACGCCCACGAACGCCACGTCGACATGGCCGAAGACCTTCTCGAGGCCGCCGCGCGCCATCACGACGACGACCGCAACCGCGGCCACTACGAGACGCGCGAAATCCAGGAGTGGGTCGCCGGTTCCGAAAGGATCGTGTACGTCGAGGTCCAGGAGCCCGGGCACTTCGAGTTCCGCCAGGTCACCGAAATCGTCTCCCCCGCCCGCTGCGAAAAATTCTACGTCGAACCCGTCTTCCGCATCGAACGCGACTGTCACGGAAATCAGGTCAAGATCATGGTGAAGTGCGGTTACTGGAGCACCCGCGAGATCCCGGCCGTGAGCTGCACGAAGACGATCAAGGTCTGGGTCGAAGGTGAGTGCAAGCAGGTGGCCAAGAAGATCTGCGTCCAGGGTCACTTCGAAACCAAGTGCGTGAGGGTCTGGGTCTGCGACTAACAAGCGTTCTGAAGATTGAAGGGTGAACCAAGGAGGGGAGGCCAAACGGCCTCCCCTCTTGCATTTGGGAGCCTCGGACGGGAGGTTTCAAGCCCGTCGCAAACTATGCGGGGATACTTTTGTCCGACAATCGGAACACTTCCATTACTTCTTCCGCCGTCTGCGCCTTTTCCAGCCGGTCGCGCAGGTAATCGCTGAGGAGGAGCGACGAGATTTTCTCGAGGATGTGGAGGTGTGCGCCCTCGTCGTGCGGCGGCGAGAGGATGAGGAAGACGAGGTGGACGGGCTTGCCGTCGAGGGACTTGAAATCGAGGCCCTGGGAAGAGCGCCCGAGAGCCGCCGCCGGCCGCTCCAGCCCTTCCACCCGGCCATGCGGGATTGCCACGCCCATCCCGAGCCCGGTAGACGCGAGGGCCTCGCGCTTGAGGACGGCGGGGAGCGCCTTGCCGGGATCGACGTCCTTGCGGGACTTGGCGATACCGAGGGCGAGGCGGCGGATGATCTGTTCCTTTGAGCCCGGGACGAGGTCGAGGCAGACCGCTTCCGTCGAAACGATTTCCGAGAGGCGGTAGTCTTTCACCTGTTCGAATTCGTCGCGGATCGTGCCGACGAGCTCCTCGAGGACGTCCTCCATGGTCACGATGCCGGCGAGCTTGCCGTCCTTCTCGACGGTCGCGAGGTGAGGCCCGCCGGACAGGAACTTCTTGAGCAGTTCCTCGACGGGCATTTCCGGCGAAACCCGGAGCACGGGGCGCGCAATCGCATTGAGGTCCACGGCCAGCCCCCGCGCCATCGCGAGGGCCATGTCCTTCACGTGGACTTCCTTCTCGATGCGGGGCGCGACGAGGGGGTAGCGGGAATGAAGCGTGTGCTCGATGACCTCGAGGTTGTCCTTCCAGGGTTTTGAGGCGTCGAGGGTGGCGACTTTTGCGGCGGGGAGCATGACGTCCTGCACGCGGAGGGTCCCGAAGTCGAGCACGTTTTCCATCATGAGGAGGCGGGAGAGCGTGAACATGCCCTGTTCGTGGGAAGCGCCGAGGAGCATCTTGAGTTCGGTTTCAGAGTGGGCGAGCTCGTGCTCGGAACCCGGGGGAATCCGGAGCAGGCGCAGCACCAGGTTCGTCGCGGCGCTGAGCACCCACATGGCCGGGTAGGAAATCGCGTGGAAGACCCGCAGGGGGCGGGCGATCGCGAGCGCGGCGATTTCGGCACGGCGGATAGCGAAGAGTTTCGGGGCCTGCTCGCCGATGATGATGTGGGTGCCGGTGAGCAGGAGGAAGCTGACCGCGAAGCTCACGGTGTGGACGACGGTGTCGCTCCCGATGCCGACCGCGTGAAGGGCGGGCGCGAGCAGCCGGGCCAGGGCAGGTTCGCCGACCCACCCCAGCGCCAGCGAGGCGATCGTGATCCCAAGCTGGCAGGTCGAGAGGTGGGCGTCGATGCGGGCGAGAATCGCCAGCGCGTGGCGGGCATTCACGCTCCCGCCCTCGGAAAGCTCGCGCAGCCGGGTGGCGCGGACCTTGATAAGCGCGAACTCGGCGAGAACGAAGAACCCGTTGAGTCCGATGAGCGCCGCGGCGGCGCCCAGGTCGATGAGGGGAGTGTTCATGGGGGTCGGGACGGCCTAGCTTACACGGCAATCCCGCGGACCGCACTCTGAGCGCGAATGAAATCCCCGCGTGCCAGGCTGCGTCGGCCCAGTGATGATTGTTGAAGAGTTTCTCGTTGGAGGGCCGACTCCGCCCGGCCCGCGTGGATTTCATTCACGCTCAGACGAAAAAGGCGTTCTTCGCGGACTCTTTCTCACATGGGGGGACCACTTGCCGACGGCGATCGATTTTTTCACGCGATCTCCGTCACTTCGACGTCCCCTCATGCAGGTCCTCCGGCGCCAGCACCCACAACTTCCCTTCGCGCCACGTCACCTCGACCGGGCAGCCTTTCTTCATGATGTCCACGACCTCTTGCGCCGGCCGGTCAATGGCCTTGAAGGTGTAGTTGGCCGACCGGCGCGCGGACCGCGGATCGACGACCAGCGGGACGTTCAGCGCGGCCGCCAGCCCCTCGGCAAGCGCCCGCAGCGACAGGTTCTCGCCGCCGACGTTGACCTGCTTCCGGAAGAACTCCTTCTCCGCCTCAATGCGGCGCTTCCCCTCCGCTTCCCGCCCCGCCTCCTCCTTCTTTTCCGCTTCTTCCTGCTCCTTCGACAGCACGATCACCGAGTCCGCCGTCACCGTGAACGTGTACGAAACCGGCTCGAGCGCCCGGCGAAGAAAGGAATCCACTGTTTCGCCTTCCATGGGGGCAAGGGGTGGAAGCGCTGGTGGGCGCTCGGTGGGGCGCATCACGTAATTGACCTCGGTCACCTGGGAGAGGAACGAAAGCAGCGCGGGGATGTCCCCTGCCGGGATCGCCCGCCCGGCAATCGCGAGGTCGCGCAGTTTCTTCGCCAGCGCCGGTTCCCGCACCACCCCCGCGTTGCGGTCCGTGAGCACCGCTTCCCGCGCCGCCCACAGTTCCTTGAGGTCGAACCAGACGGGCGGCGCGTAGGTCGTGAGTTTTTCCGTCGGCATTATCCAGAGCTCGCCGGAAGCGTTCACGACCCAGGAAAGGTTCGCCGTTTTCGTGATCTGATCGAGCGCGGTGATGGCCTCGAGTTGTTCCACCCGGAATGTCACCGTCTTCCCCGCCGTCCCGGGGTCGAGTTCGGTCTTGAGGCCGTATCGGCCCGCGAGGTCGGCCATCGCCTCCTGAAGCGCCAGGCCTTCCCATTCGGCATCGATTTTCGTCTTCTGCCACTTCTCCAGCGCCTTGTCGCGCGCCACGATGTACTCGCCGAGCTGCGTCGCGGGGGCGTTCGGGTCGACGAGGGCGCCCTTTTCGGGATCCGTCGTCCGGATCAGCCCCGCCTTTGATTTCGCGAAATCGCGCGGGCCGGATTTGGACTTGGAAGCAGTGCCCTCGGTGTTCTCGGTGGATTCTTCCGCGGCGTCCTGTTTGCCGAAGCGCGCCTTGAGGATGACGAAGACGACGACCGCGAGTACGGCGGTGAGGGCGAAGAGAGGGGCGAGGCGTTTCACGGGGAGGGTGGGCCCTGTAGAGGAAGAGGGGGCGGCGTTTCTATTGAACGATCCAACGAGGGAAAAAGCCGGGCGGGTACATGGCCGGAATTGCAGTAGCTTCTGAGAGGGACTTGACTCGAGGCATGGCCTCGAAAAGGCAAACTCAAAACCGCGAAACGCAAAACCAAACGCCAAAGGCAAAACGGAGAAAAAAATATGGATGACGCCAGACGGCAAGCCATTCGACGAACTGCCCGACTTGTCGTTTGCGGTTTGTCGATTGCTCGAGGGTTCTCCTTTTTGTCTTTGCCGTTTCCCCCCCGGCCACCCTGCAATTCCGGCCATGCCCCCAACCCGGGCCACCTCATTGCGATCCCGTCGCCGTCACTCTCTCCGCTTCCAGAAGAACACCACCGATTCCTTGTGGAACGCGAGCTGGAGGAGTTCCCATCCCTGGGCGCCGCGGCGGTTGACGATGTCGAGGAACATTTTGCGCGAGCGGCCGGTGATGAGTTCGAGGGCGTCCTCGTTCGTCGGGGGCGAATCGGCGGGGCAGAGCTGGGCGGTCGTTTTGACGCTGGCCTCGTAGATCCAGCGGCCGCCGGTGTGGGCGAGGGGACGGTCCATGATGGCGGTGTCGTTGGGGCCGACGGGCCGCCCCGGCGCTCCCGGGCGCTTGTCCGCGGGAAACCCGACCAGGCGCGCGGTCGAAGGCGGCCGCTTCTTCACCGGCGTCTCCGGCGGCGGCGGGGTCATCAAGTGCTGCTTGTCTGCGGCGATCCACCCGCCCCCCGAGGGCGGCGGTTGCGGCGGCTGGCCCGAAGTATCGGTTCCCATCGGTACCCACCCTCCCCCTGGTGATGGCGCCGTCGCGGGCGGCTTCAGGTCGCCCGGCACCGGCGTCTTCGGATCCGCGATCTGCGGCGGTTGCCAGCCTGCATCGCGGAATTTCTGCGTCTTTTCCGGCGCCATCTGTTCCCACCCGGGAGGCAGAAGCTCCGTTTCCAGGTCGCCGCGCGTCCCCTTTTCCCCCGGCGTTCCCTTCGACCGGTGCGCCGGGAGATCGTGCGTCGAAATCGGGGAAATCTGGCTCACCGCCGCCTTCGCCGCGGCGAAACTCGGCTTCGGCGCGCCTTTCTTCTGCACTTCGAGCCAGGTCCATTTGCCGTCGACGCGAAGCGAGTCGAGCTGATCCTTGAGCGCCCGCAGATGGCAATCCTCGTCGGCGGCGAGCGACGTCCAGAAGTCGCGCTCTTTCTGCTCCTTCGCCTTGGCCGCGAGGCCGAGGAACATCGTGTAGTTCGCGCGCTCGTTCTCCAGCGCCGTGGAGAGCGCTTCCTGTTCGTTGAAATACGACGACCCGGACCGGTCCCAGGTGTCCTTCTTGTCCGAGAGCCCGGGGTCGGCCTTCTCGAAATCGGTGCCCGCGTAGTCCACCCAGGCTTCGCTGGCGTTCAGTGCCGCCTGCGCGCGGTCCATTTCCTCGAAATGGTGCATCTCCCACGTCGCGAGCCGCCCGAACAGGTCGCGGGCCTGCTTGTTGGTCGCTTTTGAGCAAGCGCCGGAATAAGAGTGGAAGAGGGATTCCGCGCGGGCGCGGGCTTCCTCGAGGGCTTTCAGGGTTTCAGGGGCGGTGGG
>JAIOPR010000104.1 GCA_021413805.1 Planctomycetota bacterium | reverse complement strand
GTCGGCTACCCGACCGAGGCCGAGGAAATGGAGGTCATGAAGCTGACGACGTCGCCATTCGACGCGAAGCTCCAGCCGGTGCTCTCGGGCGCCGACATCATCCAGCTCCAGGACGTCGTCCGCCGCGTCCCCATCGCCGACCACGTCATCCGGTATGCGATGAAGCTGACCCGCGCGACGCGCGTCCATGGCAAGGAACCGGTTCCTGATTTCGTCCGCCAGTGGGTGTCGTGGGGCGCCGGGCCGCGCGCCAGCCAGTACCTCATCATCGGCGCCAAGGCCCGTGCCATCCTCAAGGGCCGCTTCTACGTTTCAACCGACGACATCCGCGCCGTGGCTCACCCCGTCCTCCGGCACCGCGTCCTCTGCAATTTCGCCGCCGAGGCCGAAGGCGTCACGAGCGACAAGATCGTGGACAAGCTCATCGAGGTCATTCCCGCCTCCGAGGGCGACGCGGCGAAGGACCCGCGCATGCCCAAGGTGCTCGGCCCGACGCACGGATAGGCCCGGAAGTCTTCGAGTAGTCACTTCAGGCGAAACCGGAAATGGCCGACAAGCAGAGCAAGTACCTCGACCCACGCGTCCTCAACCGCGTCGCGCGGCTCAACATCCGTGCGCGATCGGTAATGGAAGGTTTCGTGAGCGGCCTGCACAAGAGCCCCTACCACGGGTTCTCGGTCGAGTTTGCCCAGCACCGCGAATACACGCCCGGCGACGACCTGCGCTTCCTCGACTGGAAGGTCTACGGCCGGTCCGACCGCCTCTACATCAAGCAGTACGAGCAGGAGACGAACCTCCGCGCCTACATCCTCCTCGACGCGTCGGAGTCGATGGACTACCAGTCCGAGAACGGCACCAAGTTCGACTACGCCGCCACCATCGCCGCTTCGCTCGCCCACCTCATCATGGAGCAGCAGGACTCGGCGGGCCTTGTCCTTTTCGACCGCATGATCACCAAGTTCGTGCAGGCGCAGTCCAGCCCGCAGCACTTGAAGGTGATCGTGACCGAAATGGAAGCGCAGAAGACGACCGAGAAGACGGACCTCGGGGCCGTGCTGCACGACGTCGCCGAACGCATCAAGCACCGGGCGCTGGTGATCGTGATCAGCGACCTGATGGACAAGCCGGAATCGATCCTGTCGGGGCTTCAGCACCTGAAGCACGGGAAGCACGACGTGATCGTGATCAACGTGCTGGACGAATACGAAGCGCGTTTCCCGTTCGACCGGATGACGCGATTTGACGGGCTCGAGGGGTATCCGTACCTGGTCGTGGATCCCAAGCCTCTTCGCGAGGCGTACCTCGAGGAGGTCCAGAAGTTCACGAACGAGATCCGGCGCGGCTGCCTGGCGCAGCGGATCGATTTCGTGCAGGTGACGACGGACCAGCCGGTCGAAGTGGCGTTGTCGGCGTACCTGGCGCGGCGCCTTTCGCGGACGAGGGCCCGGTAAATGGGATTCCTCCACGGACCGTTGTTGTGGCTCGGGGTGGCCGGCTCGATCCCGATCCTCATCCACCTGTTCAACCGCCAGCGCTACAAGCGCATCCAGTGGGCGGCGATGGACTGGCTGCTGGCGGCGTTGAAGCGGACGCGGCGGCGGATGCAGATCGAGAACCTGATCCTGCTGTTGATCCGCATTGCGGTGCTCCTCCTGCTTGCGACGGCGCTGGCTCGGCCGTTCCTGCAGAGCGCGATCGCTTCGCAGATCGGCGAATCGAACACGCACGTCGTCATCGTGCTGGACGTCTCGTACTCGATGGACTACCGGGGGACGGACAAGACGACGCCGATGGAGAAGGCGCGGCAGGTCGCGCAGTCGATCCTCACGGACCTGAAGACGACCGAGAGCGACCGCTTCTCACTCATTTTTCTCACCGACACGCCCAACGCGATCATCGGCGAGCCGTCGAGCCGGGTGGACCTGGGTCGGGACAACGTGGGAGCCGCGGTGGCGACGGACCAGGCGACGTCGATCCCGAAGACGATGGAGCTGGTGAAAGACGCGCTCGATAAGTCGAACAACTTCGTGAAGAAGGTTTTCATCATCACGGACAACCAGCGGCACGGGTGGACGGTGCCGGAGAAGGACCGTCCGCGGGTGGCGGAGCTGTTCAAGCAGGTGACGGACATGACGTCGCCGAACGGCGGCGGGATCTACCTGTACGACGTCGGCGGCAACCAGGTGGACAACCTGGCGGTCGTGGACCTCGAGATGGGCGAGTCGCAGAAAGTCGTCTCGACCGACAACTCGTGCGAATTCTCCACGACCGTCCGGAACTACGGCTCGATGCAGGTTTCGGACGTCAGCCTCAACGTCTTCGTGGACGGCGCGAAGCAGACTTCGTACACGCTGACCGTCCCGCCGCACGACAAGGTCCGCCAGTCGTTCTACTTCACGTTCCGCGAGCCCGGCCCCCACGCCGTCTCCGTCGAGCTCGATCCCGATGCGCTGCTTCACGACAACAAGCGCTCGCTCGCCGTTGACGTCCGCGACGCGCTCAAGGTGCTGATGGTGAACGGGGCGAAGGGCCCGACATTCCAGACGGACGGCGTGGCGGCGCTCAAGGCCGCGCTGAATCCCTCGCAGGACGCGACGGACAAGCGCTGGGTTTTCAACATCACGGAAGTCCTCGAGAACGGGTTCGCGCGGGAAGATCCCCGCCGTTTCGATCTCGTCGTGCTTGCGAACCTGGAGACGATCAGTCCCGAGGAAGCGGCGTCGCTGGAGGAGTACGTCAAGGCCGGCGGCGGGCTGCTGATCTTCCTCGGCGACAAGGTCGAGGCCTATACCTGGAACCAGGTCATGTGGCGCAACGGCGACGGGCTGATCCCCTGCGAACTCGACAAGCCCGCCGGGTTTCCCAAGAACGACGACGCGATGAAATTCACGGGGGTCGATTACAACCACCCCGCGCTTTCCTATTTCCAGAACGCCAAGCCCACGCTCGGCCGTCTCCTCGTGAGCCAGTACTTCGCGGTCAAGCCGTTCGACGCCCGCCCCGACGCCAAGGTCATCGCTTCGCTCGGCATCCTCGGCGGCGAACCCGCGCCCCTCCTCATCGAGCGCCGCATGGGCCGCGGCCGGTCGATCCTCTGCACCACCTCGCCGGACTTCAAGTGGGGCCTGATGCCGAAGGTCCCCGGCTTCCTCATCCTCTTCGACCAGATCTGCCAGTACCTCGCTTCGCCCCCCCAGCGGTTCCGGAACGTCACCGTCGGCGACACGATCGAGTACACGTTGAAGGCGACCGAGTTCGCGAAACAGTTCACCGTCGTGGACCCGAGGCAGAACCGGAAATCGATCGCGCCCGTGAAAGCCGGGGAACACGCCTACCACCTGGCGTTCACGGGGACCGATGTTGCGGGGCTCTACGGCCTCGAGCGCGACCCGCAGGACGGTGAGCCCAACGCGACCCTCCTTACCTGGTACGCCGTCAACGTCGATGCCGAAGAGGGCTTCGTCGAGAAAATGACCGAGCAGGAACTGCGCACCATGTACCCCCAGTTCCGCTTCACGTACGTCGAGCAGGGCCTCCAGCGCGACACCGAGAAAATCACGGTCAAGGCGCCGGCGTCCAACATCTGGAAATACCTGCTCGCCACGATCATCGGGCTTCTCGTGCTCGAGACGTGCCTCGCGCAGGTGTTCGGAGCCAAACGCTAGATGAACTGGATCACATGGCTGCTGGGCATCGACCGCGGGCTCGTCAAGCAGTACGAGCGCTGGGAAATCCGTTGGCAGGCCATCCCCAAGGCGTGGGTGATCGTCCTCATCCTCATCCCCCTCGTCATGCTCATCCCCGGGTACTTCTACAAGCGCGAAAACAAAACCGCGGGTGGCGGGGCGCGGCTTGCGCTGTCGCTGATCCGAAGCGCCATCATCGCGGTCCTGCTGCTGGCGCTGTTCCAGCCGATCCTCTACCTCGAGCGCGAGCTGACGAAGGAGTCGTATCTCGTCGTCCTCGTGGACGAGTCGCTCTCGATGCAGATCAAGGACAAGTACACGGAAGACCAGCAGTTCGAAGCGCTGGCCCGCGTCACGGCGGACGCGTCGCTGGGCGCGATGGGGGTGCCGACCGAGGACGACAAGCAGGGGCCGTACAAGGACACGGCGATCGGGTCGGCCATTGACTCGGTGCTGAAGGAACTGCACGGCCAGCCGATTGCCGCGATGGTCATCATCACGGACGGCCGCAACACGGAAGGAACCGATCCCGCCGACATGGCGGCGCAGCTCGCCGATCGCGGGACGAAAATCCCGATCTATACGGTCGGCGTCGGCAACCCGCTTCCGCCCAAGGACATCTCCCTCTCCAAGCTCGAAGCGCCGGACGTCGCGGTGGCCGGGGACTTCGTGGAGTTCAAGTTCTCGGTGACCTCCAAGGGTTTCGCGGGGGAGACGATCCAGGTCTCCATGACGGATCACGACACTTCGATCACCCCGATGCTCGATGTGAAGCTGGAGGGGAAGGAAAAGGAAGTCGAGCAGGCGGTCCTGATGAAGTGGAAGCCTGAGCGCCCGGGCGAGTACACGGTGAAGGTGGCGACGCCGGTACGGGCGGAGGAGATCGTCGAGGGCAACAACGAGCTGGTGCACCACATCCGGATCGTGGACAACAAGATCAAGGTGCTGTTCGTCGAGGGGTATCCCCGCTGGGAGTACCGCTACCTCAAGAACGCGCTGGTCCGCGACAAATCGATGCTGGTGGACGTGCTGCTCCTCTCGGCGGACGAGAGTTTTCCGCAGGAGGGCTCGCCGGGGCGGACGCCGCTGACGGAATTCCCGGCTGAGAAGAAACAGCTCGCGGAATACGACGTCATCATCCTGGGCGACGTCAACCCCCGGGACATGCGCACGAGCACGGTGACCTCGCAGCAGGTCTGGGACAACCTCGTCACCTACGTCGAGGAACTCGGCGGCGGGCTTGTGATGATCGCGGGCGAGGTCTACGCGCCCAAGGAGTACGCCGACACCCCGATCGCCCGCCTCCTCCCCGTCTCCGTGGACCGCACCAGCGCTTCGCCCGCCATCATGCACGACGAACCCGTGCGGGTCGAACTGACGCCGTTCGGGAAGGAAAGCCCGCTGATGCGGCTGGTGGCGTCGATGACGCCCGAGGAGAACGTGGAGCTTTGGCAGGACGCCGACGGCAAGGGCGACGGGCTCCCCGGGTTCTACTGGTTTTACCGGGCGCGCTCCCCGAAGGCCGGCGCGACCGTCCTCGCCACCCACCCGTCCTACGAGGTCGAGAACGGCCAGCGGCTCCCGGTGTTCTGCTACCAGCGCGTCGGCCGCGGCATCTGCTTCTTCTCCGCCGTCGATTCGACCTGGCGATGGCGCTACCTCCGCGGCGACCAGTACTTCTATACGTTCTGGGGCCAGGTCATGCGCCACTGCCGCTCCGGGAAACTGATCGGATCGAAGCGCTTCCAGATCGAGCTCGACAAGAATTCCTATTCGCTCATGGACCGCGTGCGGATCAAGGCGCGCGTTCTCGACAAGGAGTACGAGCCGCTTCATGAGCCCACCTACACCGTCACGCTGACGGCGCCGGACCAGATGCCGGTGGAGCTGGAGTTGAAGGCGGAGGAGAATCCTTCGAACGACCTGAAGAAGATGGGCTGGTTCGCGGGGGACTACCAGCCGAGCCGGCTGGGGTGGTACGAGCTGGCGCTGGGTCCGCGCGGGCTGGACGACACGGACCCGAAGACGATCGTGAAGTTCAACGTCGAGGAGCCGAACCGGGAGAACGAGAACCCGATGATGGACGCGCAGACGCTGATCAAGGTGTCGGAAACGACGCGCGGCAAGTTCCTGCCGTTCTACGAAGTGGACAAACTGCTTTCCACCATCAAAGAGACCGGCGAGATCGTAGATATAGAGACGAAGGAGCAGGATCTCTGGGATACCCCGCTCGTGTTCATCCTTTTCGCGGCGTTGATCACGGTGGAGTGGGTGATCCGGAAGATGGTCCGGCTCGTCTAGGGTTCGACAGGCCTGATTCCGCGCTCACACCATGAACTGCAAGCCCACCACCGTCGTTTTCAGCGTGCTGGCCGCCCTCCTGGCGACGGTGCTTCCCCTGTACGCGCAGGAAGACGCCCGCTACCCGATGAGCGGGGCGCAGGTGAACGACAACCGCCAGGCGGCGGACAAGTTCGACCGCGCGACGGGGTTTTTCAAGGCGGGGAGATGGGACGAAGGGGCGGGGAAGCTGCTCGAGCTGGGCGCGCAGTTCGGGGAGAAGCTGGTGCTGTACGGGCAGGTGGGGCAGTACGTCTCCGCGCGCCAGCTGGTCGCCAGGATCGTGAGGGACCTGCCGCCAGAAGGCGTGGCCGCCTGGCGCCGCGCCGTGGATGCCCGCGTCGCGGCACTCCTGGACGCTTCGAGCGGACCCCGGGACCTGCGCCGTATCCTGCGGGATTACCCGAACGCGACGCAGGAACCCGAAGTGCGCCGGCGGCTGGCGCGGCAGTTGGGCGACGAAGGAGACATTGAAGGCGAGGCGGACGCGCTGTGGGGGATGGTGGAGTGGCCGGGGGACGGCGAGTTCCTGGCCGGTTCGGCGGCGCGGCTGGCCCACGACCTGGGTGTCCTGAACGACCGTGAAGGGCTGGACGACCTGGAAAAACGCGCCGCTTCGGTGATGCTCGAGAAAGTTCTGCTCCGCGGCCGCGAATCGACGGTCCGCGAATCGATCAAGCTGGCCCGCGCGCTTCTCCGCGGCGCCGGTGACGACGCACCCGCCTGGGCGGCGTGGCCGACCTTCGGCGGATCCGGTTCGCGCGATCGCATCGCGGCCGGGGTCAAGGGCGTGTCCCCGCCGACCGCGCGCTATGCCCTCGCGGCGGGTCCCAGCCGGCCTGCGGGGGACGCCCGCTACGGCAGCGGCCGCCCTTCGTGGAACGCCCAGAACCCCGAGTCGATGCCCATTGCGCCGGCGATTGCCGACGGCATCGTGCTCGTGAACGAAGGCCACGTAGCCTGGGCCGCCGAACTCGCGGGCGACGGCGACCGCAGGCTCTGGACCTACCGCGGCCTCGATGCGAACCAGCTCATGTTCGAAGAGCGGGCGCTTCATGGGGCCACGCTCGCCGGCGGCCTGGCCTATTTCACGATCGCCACCTCCTGCGAGAAGGAACAGCGGCAGAGTTTCCTCGTGGCCGTCTACCCGATCCCCGTCCGGCGCCTGGCCTGCGTCGATGCGCAGACCGGCCGGAAGATCTGGGAGAAGGGCGGGGACGCTGCCGGGAAGGATTTTGAGAAGCGCGCGAGCTACCACGGCGCGCCCGTCGTGGACGGGGACCGGCTGTACTGCGCGGCGACCTACTGGGCGACGCCCACCGACCCGGCGGAGCACTGGGTCGTCTGCCTGGACTCGAAAACGGGGAAGGAAATCTGGCGGACGTTCGTGGCCAGCGGCATCCAGGAGATCAATCTCTTCAATAATGCCACGCGCGAATCCGTCCCCCATTCGCTCACGGTGACCGGCGACCGGATTTACACCTGTACCAACCTGGGCGTGATCGCGTGCCTCGACCGTTCGGACGGGGGAATGCTCTGGGCGCGCCGGTACCCGCGGTTCCGGGTGCAACCCGTCCTCGACCCCTGGGAAATTCCCAGGCTGCCCGTGACGTGGCTGCCGAGCCCGATCTACGTCGCGAAGGATCCCACGGACAAGAAGGAGAAGGTCGTCGTGGCGCCGCTCGACGGGCCTTATGTGTTCTGCCTCTCGGCGGACGACGGCGACCTCCTCTCCAGGTTCATCCCGCAGGACGACGCCGGCCGCGAAGACGCCTCCCTCTACCGGTACGTCCTCGGCGTGCGCGACGGGTACGTCGTCCTCTCCGGGCGCTCCGTCATGGCGATCGAACTCGGCACGGGCAAACGGAAATGGTCCCCGGTGAGCCTGCCCTCCCCTCCCGTCGGGCGTGGGCTCATCGCTGCCGATGGCGTCTATTTCCCTCTCCGCTCCGGCCTCCTCAAGGTCGGCCTCAAGGACGGCTCCACGGACCGCACGTTCACGCAATGGCCGGTCAGCGGCATGGCGGGGCACCTCCATTTCGTCGACCAGGCGATCGTCGCGTGCGGCAACTCGAGCGGGAACTCGGGCGCCAACTCGCTCCTCACCATCTGCTACGACCCGGAGAAGGCGCGCGCCTTCCTGGAGAGCGAAATCCTCAAGAACCCCGACTCCGCCTACCTCCGCTACCGCCTCGCCCTCTGCTTCCTCTCCACCGGCGACACCGATCGCGCCGAACAGTCGCTTCGCCAGGCCCTCACCATCGCGGAGAAACGCACCGACGAAGGGTCGCGCTCCGTGGCCGAAGCGTGCCGGAGGACGCTTCTCCACAACCGGATGGCCGCCGCCGCAGCGATGCTGCGGAAGAGCGACGGCGGGCGGCGCGCCGCGGAGGAATACGAGAAAGCGCGGGCGTTTGCCGAAACCGAGGGCGAGTGGCTGCAGCTGCTCTCGGCGCTCGCCGACGCCCGCCGGGCCGCTTCGGACCTGGCTGGCGCCGTCGCGGTCCTCCAGGAGATCATCGAGAAGCACGGCGACCAGCTCACCGACAGCCAGGAGCCGGCGCGCCTCGTCGCCCGCCGCAGCATCGATTCCATCCTCGCCGCCGGCCGCGAGCCCTACGCCGCCGTCGAGAAAGAGGCCGCCGCCCTCCTGGCGAAGGCCCGCGCCAACAACGATCCCGCCGCGTTCGAGGAACTCCTCCTCCGCTTCCCCAACTCCCTCGCCGCCGAGGATGCCTCGTTCGGCGCCGGCCACGCCCGGTTCGCCGCTTCGGACTGGGCCGCTGCCTGTGATGCTCTTCAGCGCTTTCTCCGCGACCACCCGCAGTCGAGCCAGGGGCCGCAGGCGATGGCGGAGCTGGCGGTGGCGTTCGAGAAGCGGGGGATGTGGGGAATGGCGGGGGCGCAGCTTCGGCGGCTGAAGAAGTCTGCGGGGGACGCCGAGATCAAAATCGACGGGGCGAAGGCAGGGGCGGGAAAGTGGGCCGAGCTGAGGCTGGGGTCGAAGGAGTACCGCCGTGGGGAGACGGGAAGCGAACCGGCGTCTGCGGTGTTCCCGGCGGTGAAGGCGTGGACGTGGACGGGGCAGCGCGGGTGGGAGACGCGGGTGCTGGAGCCGGAGAGCGGCCCGGCGTGGAAGGACGCGCCGGTGCTGGTGGTTTCGGGCCCGTCGCTGGTGGCGATCGACCCTGAAAAGGGAGCGGAGCGGTGGCGCGCGGCGGTGCCGGGCGGGGTGCGGTGGGCCGCGTGGAGTTCCGGGATGCTGGTCGTTGCGGGGGAGAATGCCGCGACGGCGATTCGCGAGGACGGGACGGTCGCGTGGCGCACGCAGTACCCCGGGTCGCATCTTTTCGAAGGGCAGGAGGGCGAGGGGGCGGTTTATCTCGCGGTCCGCAACGAGCGCCAGACGGGATCGTTCCTGATCGCGATCGACTCGGCGACGGGGGCGCGGTCCTGGCTCGTGGACATGCAGCCCGCGCACCAGCTTCGCGAATTCTGGGTCACGGATGACGGCGTCGCCTGGCGTTCGCGCGACGACACGGCGATGGTGGTGGCCGACCGCGAGACGGGCGCGATCCGCGCCCGCTGGCCGATCGCCGTCTCGCGCCTCACCCAGGCGGCCCCGGACCGGTTCCTGGCGTTCACATGGGAAAACGAACTCACGCTTCTCGAGGCTTCGACCGGCAAGACGCTGTGGAAAGCGCCGCAGCCCGGGATGCGCCTCGACGGCGCGCCGCTCGTGGCCGGCGGGTGCGCGATCACGACCATGACCTCGGACGACGGCCAGTCGATGCGGATCTACGACCTCGAATCGGGCAAACTCAAGCACGAAGTCAATCTCGGCTCGGTCTGGGTCAAGCAGCTGGTGGCCGACGCGGGCGCTGCCTACGTCGCCTTCAAACGCAACGACGGAACCAACGAATTCGTCGCCGCTTCGTACGACCTTTCCTCGGGAACAAAGCGCTGGCAGACGACGTTCAAGGGTGTGTCCACCTTCTTCCCGACGGGGATGTCCCAGGGCCACGTGCTGCTGGACTGCCCTGTGATCCGGCAGGCCGAGGGCGCCCCGCCGGAATGGGTCCCGACGATTATTGCCTTCGATAAAAAGACGGGCGCAGAATCCGGTAGGATCGAGGGAAGGGCCGAATCGACCCCGACGTACGGAATGTCACTCGTGCCCGGCCGGGTCGTCCTGGTGCAGGGGGAAACGCTGGAGGCGTGGGGAAAATGAAGGGAACGCTCGCCCTGTCCGCCCTGGTGCTCGCGACCGCGTTTGCGGTCCCGGGGCCGTCGCGTGCCGACGACCGGATCCCCGAGGACGTCGTCACCCCCGAGGTTCGCTCCGCCGTTGACCGCGGGCTCGAATGGCTCGCTTCCCGCCAGAACGAGAACGGCTCGTGGACGTGCATGGTGGGGATGAAGCTGAACGAGGAATACACGCACGCCGAAGGTGCGGAAAAAGCGGACCACGTCTGCGTGACGGCGCTGGCGGGGATGGCCTTCCTCGCCCACGGCGACGTCCCGGGGCAGGGGCATTACGGGCAGGTCATCGACAAGGCGCTCGATTTCGTCCTGTCCTGCTCGCACGAGAATTCCGGTTACATCAGCCGCAACGGCACCCGCATGTACGAACACGCCTTCTCGACGATGTTCCTCGCCGAGATCTACGGGATGAGCCACCGCCCCGACGTCGGCGAAAAGCTGCGCGGGGCCATCCGCTGCATCCTGAACTGCCAGAACCACGAAGGCGGATGGCGCTACCAGGAGACCCCGGTCGACGCCGATATCTCCGTCACCGTCTCCACCGTCCAGGCTCTTCGCGCCGCCCGCAACGTCGGCATTTCCGTCCCGAAAATGGCGATCGAGAATGCCGTGAAGTACATCAAGGGCTGCGTCAGCGACGACGGCACGGGTTCGTTCAACTACCAGATCAACCGCGGCATGACGCGCACCACCTTCCCGCTCACCGCTTGCGGCGTCGTCGCGCTTCACAGCGCCGGCGAATACTACGACCGCCAGGTCGAGCGCGGCGTCCGCTGGCTCCAGCGCAACGTCAACTCGCTTCCGTTCGGCTCCTACCATTTCATGTACGGGCACTACTACGCCGTGCAGGCCTTTTACGTCGCCGGGGGCCGGACGTGGGAGGACTACTACGCGACGGTTTCGCGCCAGATGCTGCGGGAGCAGGAATCGGACGGTCACTGGAAGGACGACGTCGGCGAGACGTACGCCACGGCGATGGCGTGCGTGATCCTGCAGGTGCCGTTCAACTACCTGCCGATCTTTCAAAAGTAAGCGGGCGCGGTGAACAACCAGCCTTCACCCGAACGCTACTACGACCGGATCGCGCACCGGTACGACGAGATGTACGACACGCCGTACTGGGACATTTACCGGCGCGTCACCTGGGAGCACATCAAGCCGATCCTCCCCCGCGAGCGTTCCCGCATCCTCGACATCGGCGGCGGCACCGGCATCTGGGCCATCAAGTTCGCGAAGGCCGGCCATGACATCGTCTGCGCCGACCTCTCCCACAAGATGGTGGATGTCGCCCGGGCGAAGGCGGAAGAAGCCGGGGTGGCCGACCGGGTGAAATGCGTCCGAAGCGACATGCAGGACCTGAAGGAATTCGGGGACGGGGAGTTCGCGATGGTGTGGGCGCAGGGCGACCCGCTTTCGTACGTCCCCGACCCCGTGCTCGCCGTGAAAAACGTCGCCCGCGTCCTCAAGCCGGGCGGGCTGTTCGTCGCCTCCGTCGATTCCAAGTTCGCGGCGATCGAGCATTTCCTCCAGCGCGGCCGCGTCGAGGAACTGGAGAAATTCCTCCGCAACGGCAAGGACGAATGGCTCGCCGACCGGGCGGAAGAGCGCTTCCCCGTGACGTTCTTTTCGCCGGCGGACCTGGAGAAGCTGCTGGAGCGGCGCGGGTTCGAGGTGGTGTCGATGATCGGGAAGACGGTGCTGCCGCTCCGGGCGCACGAGAAACTGCTGGAGGACAAGGAAGACTTCCGGCGGCTTCTCGACCTCGAGTTGTCGCTGAACCGCGAGCGGGCCCTGCTCGGTGCGGCTTCGCATCTGGAAGTCGCCGCCCGGCTGAAATGAACGGGCGGGCCTTGTGCCCGCGCGTCTCGAGCTATAGCATCAGGAGTCCGATGCACGACCACTTCCATGACCAGGCCTGCCAGCGAAGCGCTCACCCTGTGTGGGAAGAGCTGACGGCGCATCTGCCGTTCTCGGTGGGTTCGGTGGTGGTGGCTCTTTCGGCGCTGGCGGCGGTGACGCAGGTGTTCAAGGTGGGGGACCACGAGCACCTGGAGCACATTTTCCACGTGAGCCACGCGGTGCACGTGCTGCTGGCGGCGACGGGGACGACGGCGATGTACATGATTTACGGGGGGAAGCCGGGGCGGGCGATCGTGATCGGCCTGCTGGGGTCGGTGCCGATCTGCACGCTGGCGGACATCGCGTTCCCGTGGCTGGGCGGAAAGCTGATGGGGCAGGCGATGGAATTCCACATTTGCGCGCTCCAGGAGCCCTTCCTGATCTGGCCGTGTGCGGCGCTCGGCGTCGCCACGGGGCTGTTCAGCGCGGCGCACGTCCGCAGGCTGACGATCTACTCCCACAGCGGGCACGTCTTTGTCTCCAGCTTCGCTTCGGCGCTCTACCTGATGTCGTTCGGGGTCGAGAACTGGGTGAAGCATTTCGGTTGGGTCCTCCTCATCGTCACGGCGGCCGTGCTGGTCCCGTGCACCCTCTCCGACATCGTTCTGCCGCTGCTGTTCACGAGCCAGAAGCGTCGGCGGCATCCGGAGGTAGGGGAAGAGGAAGACCTGCTGAAGCGCCGTCACTAAAGGCGCGAGCGTGCGGCAGGTAAGTAAACCTTCGTGTCACGGGAATGTCTGCCGGGTTGACACGGTGTCAAGGAACGAAGCACGGGCGAAACTTCACCGGTGACCCGTATTGCACGCAAGTGTATGTGCTCCAATTAGTTAAGTATTTTACACGACCCGGCACGGTACTCGCTATCTCCCATAGATTCACTTCTCTCAAGGAGACCTGCATGCGCCTCGCTCCCACCCTCGCTTTCGCCGTTACCGCCGCCCTTGCGGCCACCCCGGCCTTCGCCGGCGACCCCGTCTGGCAGTTCAAACCCGGCCAGACCTTCACCTGGGAATGCACCACCGAGTTCCACTACCTCCAGCAGGGAATGACCATCGCCCGCGGCGGCAACGGCGGCCGCGAAGGCGGAACGACCGAAGACCCCCAGTGGGAAACCCTCACCCTCAAGGCCACCGTCCTCGCCGTCGGGGATGACGGCGCCGCTCGCCTCGAGTTCGCCGTCGCCGCCATGCACGTCGAGACCCGCTTCGATTCCAGCGGCGACCACGCCGACTGGGATTCCACCAAGTCGAAGGAAACGGACATCGTCGCGTTCAAGCGCTACCAGGCGATGCTCGGCCACAAGTTCCAGGCGATCGTGAACCTGGACGGCACCCTTCGCGACATCAAGAACGCCGAATGGCCCACGATCGACACGACCGGCATGAAGCCCACGAAGAAGAACGAGCGCGATGAGCGCGCCGCCAGCGCCACGCACGACCCGACCGACCCGCACGTCTGGCTCACCCTCATCTTCGGCACCACGCCGGAGGGCAAGGCCGAGTACACCAAGACGCTTCAGCTCCCCCAGGATGAAAAGCTCACGTTCAAGGCCGACAACAGCGAGACCGTCGGCAAGTACCTGTGCTCGCTGGTCCAGGTGAAGAGCCAGGACAAGGAGCGCGCCGTGAAGCCGGAGGATCTGCTCGTCAAGAGCGGCTCTGGCGGCGGCGGGGTGGGCGACTACGCGATCGCGCTCTGCAAGGCGGCGCAGAAGAAGGGCTCGATCTGGTTCTCGCGGCAGGCCGGGTGCCTGGTGAAGGTGGAGATCACGGGCGCGACGGAGCTGGCCGACGCCCGCGTCATGACGCGGACGCACTTCAAGTGGGGCGTCGAACTCAAGGAACGCGGTTTCACGGCGCTGACGCCGGGAGCCGGCAATACGCCTGAAAATCCGGAGCCGACACCGTCGAAGTAAGCGGTGTCGATGGATTAGTGGGACCCGGGGGGTTGTGAGGACTCCCCGGGTTTTTTTGTCTCCCGATTTTCGACTGGCGGGCGGCGCACCTTGCGCGCCGCACCGCCAGCCGAAAATCGGGACACAAAAAAACCCGCGGAATGTAACGGCCAAACAAATGCCTGGCTCGTGCGCTTCGCGCCCTCGCCTCCTGCGCCGAACAGTTCCTTAACACACACGGGCTGTGGCCGCTCTTTTTGTGAAAAGCGCCTGCGCCCCCGCTACAATCTCGCCTCCCATGGACTTCCTCACCTTCGACAAGCAGCCCGGCGCACTTCGGCCCTCGTACGTCCTCGCGGGCGACCAGGCGGCGTTCCGGCGGCGCGCGGCGGAGAAAATCGCGGCCATGGCGCCGGACGCGGACGTGCTTCGGCTGGACGCGGCGGAGGCCGGGGTGGGGCGGGTGTCGGAAGAGCTTCACACGCGGTCGTTCTTTTCCAAGCGGAAGGTCGTGATCGTGCGCGGGGCCGAGGCGTTTTTCCCACGCCCGAACGCGAAGTCGGCGGACAAGCTCGATGCGCTCGCGGAGCTGGTCGCGGCGCACAAGGGGCCGGATGTGCTGATCCTCGACTCGGGAAAGTGGGACAAGCGCTTCCGCGGTTCGAAGGCGATCGAAAAATCGGCGGAACTCATCGATTGCGGGCCGCTTCCCGACCGCGACGTGCCGAAATGGTTCGAGCGGCGTGCGAAGGAGCTGGGGACGTCGCTGGGGACCGGGGCGGCGGACGAGATGTTCGCGCGGATCGGCAACGACCTGTCGCGGGCGGAGGCGGAGATGGAGAAGCTGCGGACGTATGCGGCGGGAAGAGCGATCGGGCTGGAGGATGTGAGGGTGATGGTGGAGCTGGAGCGGTCGTACGTGATCTGGGACCTGCTGGACGCGGTGGTGGCAGGGGACACGCGGACGGCGCTCAAGATGCTGCGCGGTCATTTCCGGGATGGCGAGCGGCTTGTGGCGCTGGTGGCGATGCTTCTCTGGAACGTGCGGCGGCTGGCGCAGGGGCACCGGGCGTACCGGAAGGGCGGGGCGGCGGAGATCCGTGCGAAGATCCGGATGCCGTGGGACAAGGTGGACGGGTTCGTGAAGCTGGCGTCGGGCTGGACGCCCGCGAAGACCCGGGGGTGGTTGAAGCTGCTGCTCGACGCGGACCTCGAGGCAAAGTCGGGGGGCGATGCGGAGTTGACGGGCGAGGTCCTGGTGTTGAAGCTGTCGCGGGCGTCGTAGGGGTTCGACACGCTTGATTCCGTGGGGTGCGACCTTCGGACGCA
>JAIOPR010000103.1 GCA_021413805.1 Planctomycetota bacterium | reverse complement strand
CCCGGAGGCCGATACCCGCGGCGACCTGGCCGTCCTCTACCGCGAGACCGGCCGCAACGACCTGGCCGAGCCCGCCTTCGAGCGCGCGCTCGCCCTTCATCGCCACGCCGGCAACCGGAATGGCGAAGCGCGGACGCTCGGGGACCTGGGCGGCCTGTACCTGATGACCGGCCGTGTGAAGGAGGCCGAAGCCGCGCACGGGCAGTGCCTCGCCGTCTATCGGGCGGCCGGATACCGCCTCGGCGTCGCCTCGTCCCTCGCCGCGCTCGGCGACCTCTACGCCCGCACCGGCCGCCCGGAGCTGGCCGAATCCTCCTACGCCGAGGCCCTCCAGCTCCATCGCGAGTCCGGCAACCGCCGCTCGGAAGGAATCGTCCTCGGGAATCTCGCGAACCTCCGCCTCTACTGCGGGCGGCCGGAAGAAGCGGCCCTCTTCTACGACCAGGCACTCGCGCTTCACAGAAGCACCGGAAACCGCCGGTCCGAAGGCCTCGTCGTGAGCAACCGAGCGACGCTCCTGGGCGACGACCGGCTGGAGGAACGGGAGAAGGGCTACGAGGAGGCCCTCGCTCTCCACCGCGAGGTCGGCGACCGCCGGATGGAGGGCATCTCGCTCGGCAACCTCGCTTCCGTCCACGCCGACGCCGGCCGCCGCGAGAAGGCGGAGCGCATGTACCGCGCGGCGCTCGAGATTCACCGCGAGCTGAAGAACCGGCAGTTCGAGGGCATCCACACCTGCGGCCTCGCGCTCGTCCACGTCCCGTTCGGGAGCGCGGAGGCGAGGGCGCTGTGGCGGGAGGGGATGGCCCTGATCCGCGGCCTCGGCGACGAGTTTGCAGCGGCGCGCGTCACGGCCACCATGAGGGAGGCGTGCGCGAAGGCGGGGGTTGAAGCGTTCGTGAAGGGGTGAGGACGACGCTTCGGCCCGGCGGGGGCGTGTCCCGATGATCACCGCCGCCTCCAATCCTCCAAGGCTGCCCGGCCGAGGGAGGTGATCCGGTACTTCTGAAGCCGACTGTTCGGCTTGTCGGGAATCGTCCGCTCGAGCCAGCCGGCGCGAAGAAGCGGTTCCAGCCAGGCAATGCGGAAGTGTTTGCGGTCCCGGATGGCGGCAACGCGCTGAAGGTGTTCACGCGAGGACTCCACGGACAATGCGGCGTTCAGCAGTGCCGCGACTTGGGGGGTGACTTGGGGGGTGACTTGGGGGGTGACTTGCACGGTCTCGCGCACAGGAACCACGAAGGTCACCACGGCGGCTCCCGAAATTTCTTCGAATTTCGGCGGTGCAATCCCGGCATCCCGGCACATGGAAACGACGCGATTTGTACCGCGCCCCCACTTCTCGATCAGCCCAGTGCGATGGAAGACCTCGGCAATCATCGGATTGCGCTGCACCGAGAGATGCGGGCGCGTCAGCGATTCAGGAGTGATCCCCTTTGGGTATTCCCCCGCGCTCCAGATCTCGACCCGATCATCGAAGATGGCCAGCGAGACCGCGCCGCCCGCGATCGTGTAGTCGCGATGGATCAGCGCGTTGACCAGGATCTCCCGCATGGCGTCCGGAGGAATGAGCGGCTTCTCGACGCGGCGCATCTGGGTCGGGACGATCTTCGCGGGCATGGGGAAGTGCCGCTGGCAGAAAATCTCCGCTTCTTCCAGCAGCTTGAAGGCGGGGCCTCGGAGCTGGCGCTGGTCGAGAAACTCGGTCTTGTCCGTCCCGCGGAAGCGCGCCATGCGCAGCTCGCACTGAGGGTATTCCGGGAGGAACTTCTTCCCGAAGAGGACGACAGCGGCGCGAAGCGGATGTCGGTCCTGGTAGAGACCCATGCGGGCCAGGATTTCGGCCGTGCTGCGGCCCACGGGACCCGAGAGCCGGCCGTGGGAGCGCGCGATCCCGACGATGCGGAACAGCTCTTCGCGGTCGATGTCCTTCGTGGTGAGCTCGTCGGCGGGCTGGTTCTCCCACCGCCGCCGGCTGTGCGCGCGCGCGAAAAGGAGTCGCTCGTAGGCTTCCTGCGGCATCCGGCGCGTGGTGCTGGCCACGCGCTCATAGGGTCGGTTATCCCACGTGAACGGAATCGAGTCCGCAAGCGCAGGCGCGACGAGGGTGACGACCTCAGCCCCTGAAGCCAGCCGGACCCGTTCAATCGCGATGCTCACCGTCGGTTCGAACCGGTCCAGCGCCTGCGCGATGTCGCGGAGCGTGCCGTCGGAGACCTGCTGGCCGCGAAGCGTTCCATCGGGCTCGACGCCGAACAGTACCACCCCGCCCTGTCCGTTCAGGAAGGCGCAAAGCGACTGCATGGCCTCCTTCATCTCTCCCGTCGCTTTCTTGAACTCGACGGTCGGCCCTTCTCCCTTCGCGACAACCGCCTGGAGTTTCGGAATTGTGAGTGCGTGGGGACTTGGGGGCATGGAATCGCTCGCGGTTCGAGTTCCCGCCTGCGCAAAGCGGGTCGAAGAGAGGCAGGCCGCTGAAGGACGAAGATGGAGGCAAGCGGCTGCAAATCGGACGGCGCGAGAACCCGCAGGAGAATCTCAGGAGAAAGCCTCGCGAACAGGTGCCTGCGGGCAACGGATGAATCATAGCGCATGTTAGTGTTAAGTCAAGTCTATTTCAGTATTATGTTCGTCTTCCCCGGCAGGAGTGGAGAACCATGCTCGAATACGTCCAAGGCGACCTGCTCGCCGCGACCGCCGAAGCACTCGTGAATCCCGTCAACATCGTCGGCGTTATGGGCAAGGGCCTCGCCCTCCAGTTCAAGAAGGCGTACCCCGACGTCTTCAAGGCCTACCAGCTCGCCTGCAAAGCGGGCGAACTCCACGTAGGCCGGGTCTTTGTCTGCGAGTTGCCCCGCCGCGCCGTCGGACCCCGCTGGGTCGTCCATTTCCCGACGAAAGTGCACTGGCGCGACCCCAGCCGGCTCGCCGACATCGAGTTCGGCCTTGTCGATCTTGTCGCGGCGATTTGCCGTCTCGAAATGCGGTCTATCGCCATACCCCAGCTCGGTTGCGGCAACGGAGGGTTGAACTGGCCGGACGTCCAGCCGCTCGTCGAGGGCGCCTTCCGGAACCTGTCCGGCGTTCGCGTCCTTGTCTTCGCTCCGATGCCATCCTGAAGCCTGCGCTTCCACCATGGCGAGCCCGCGATAGGTCCCGCCGGAGTTCGCTCAGCCGCGACGCAACCAGATCTTCAGCGCCCGGCGAAGTGCAGGCAGCCGTTCCGGCCGAAGCTTGCGGACGACCTTGACCTCCCGCTCGACGTCGTCCTTGTTTCCGAGACCCCGGTGGATCACCGCGAGATCCTCGTGAAGCTGGACGACCCCGGGACTTGCTCCCAGGAGCCGCTCGTACATGGTGCGGGCGCTGCGAAGCGCGGCGGAAGCGTCCCGGCCGCGCCTCAGGAGCGCCCTGCCGCGAGTCAGCGCCATCCTCGCGAATAGCCTGTCGGCCGACTTCGCCACTTCCGACTTCGGCGGAGCCTTCGCCGCCTGCGAGAGAAAGTCGTGCTCGATGCGGTCGAGCACTTCAAGCGCAAGGTCGTCCTCGGGAGCGCTGGCGCCGACTTCCACAACTCAAGCACGAGTCCGTCGGCGATGCCGAACGCTTCCGCGGCGCGATCCTCGTTCTGGCGTGCGATGGAGTAGAAGAGGCAGGCCAGCAGCTCTGGAATCCAGGCGGGGAACTCCGGTCTCCCCATGAGGTCCGTGCACTCCAGGATGGTTTCCTGCACCCCGTCCTCCGACGGCAACGGACGAAGCGGATAGCCCTCGGATTCGCGAAGAGCCTGGAGATGAGCGTGACGGGACTGGCGTTTGGCCATGCGCGGAGTGTAACCAACGGCGGCCCCTGCTGATTTCTCGGTTGGCTGCCGCGCCGCTCACTCCTCCGCCTCCGTCCACCCCTCACTCTCCGGTTTCGGACACGCCGCCTCGATCGCCACCATCAGCCGCCCGCCGCGTCTGGACCCGCCTTCGCGCTTCGCGCTTCGGCGGGCTTCACATCGCGCTTCAGATCCGCCCAAGTCCTTCCCGTGGCGCCGCGGGTGCCCGCGGCGCCACGGCAGAGACTTCGTTTTCTAAGGCTTCACCCCGAACAGCTTCGCCAGGTCCAGCGCCGCTTCCACACCGACGGTAAAGGTGAAACCGTCGTTCGGGTAGCCGATGACGTCCTCGTAGGTCCGGTCGAACAGGTTCTGCACTTCGCCGAAGACCCTCAGGTTGCGGTCGAGGATCCAGTATTCGACGGCGAGGTCCACCTTGATGTAATCGCGGTTGGTGACGCGCTCGGGCGAAGCGGGGAAGGAGTTGAAGATCACGTCGTCGCGGCGCCCGACGTAGCGCGTGCGGACGGATGCGGAGAAGCGCGGGTGGTCTTTCTGCTGCTCCTTCGGGATGTCCTTCTCGTAGCAGAACTCGACCGCGGCGCCGGCGAAGCCCTCGTGGTAGGGGCGGCGGATCAGCACCTCGTGCTGCTGGAAGGTGATCGACGCGACGGAAGCATGGGTGACGCGCGTTTTCTGGAACGTGTACCCCGCGTCGAAGCGGAGCCAGTCGAGCGGCTTGACGGCGAGCGAGGCTTCCACGCCGTGAGCGATGGCGTTTCCGCCGTTCTGGAACGCGGGCGTGCCGCCGGTGAAATCCACGAGGCGGCGCATGCGGTTTTCGAAGAAGGTCAGGTCGGCCATGATGTGGTCGCCCCAGATCCGCTGCTCGACGCCGGCGTCCCACGTCAGCGCCATTTCCGGGTCGAGGTCCTTGTTGCCGAGGAAGAACGGGTTCGTGGAAAAAGCCTCCGTCATCGTCGGCGTCTTGATCCCGTTCCCGATCGACGCGTGCGGCCGCGTCCCCGTTTCCTTCAGGTCGTACGTCGCCGCCGCGCGGCCAGTGAACGACGTCCGGTACCCCGTGCTCTGGTTCACGCGCCCCGAGAGGTTCACGCCGAGCCGGTCCCAGACCTCCAGCCTCGCCTGCGCGAACGCACCCTTTGAACTCCGCCGCTGGTTCACTCCCAGCCCCGCGCTGAACGAGTCCGACGTCGCCAGCTCTTCCTGCTGCCACTCCAGCCCCGCCGTCAGCACCAGCCGCAGGTTGTCCCGGTCGAACACC
>JAIOPR010000102.1 GCA_021413805.1 Planctomycetota bacterium | reverse complement strand
CTGCTGGATTCGTGCTGGCAGGGGCGCTGATCCGTCCCGGGCGGCGGACGAGAGGCGAAGCTTTCGCGGCGGCGGGCAGGGAAGCCGTCCCGCTGGCGCTCGGCGCGGTCCCGTTCCTGGTGATCGCGGGCATCATCGAGGCCTTCGTCACTCCCTCTTCGATGATCGGCCCGTGGGCCAAGCTCGCACTCGGCCTCGTCACCGGCGCCGCACTCTGGTTCCACCTCCTGCTCCCGAGGAGGGCCCATGCCTGAACCCGGCTGGCTGAACCGCACCCACGTCATCACCACTCCCGAGGCCGTCGATTTCTCCTACGACCTCGCCGGCGGCGGCCACCGCGCCCTCGCCTGGTCCGTGGACGCCGCCATCATCGGCATCCTCAGCGTCCTCCTCGCCATGAACGCCGTCTTCGTGTCGCAGGGCGTCGGGGCCTACTTCATCCTCTTTTCTTTCTTCCTCCAGGTCGGCTACTTCACCTTTTTCGAGGTCTGGTGGGCCGGCCAGACCCCCGGCAAGAAACTCGCCGGGATCCGCGCCCTCGACGCCCGCGGATTCCGCATGACCTTCTCCCAGGCCGCCACCCGCAACCTCTTCCGCCTCTTCGATTCCCTCCCTGCCTTCTACCTCCTCGGCGGCCTCACCACGCTTCTCAACCGCCGCGGCCTCCGCTTCGGCGACCTCGCGGCCGGCACCGTCGTCGTCCGCATCCCGTACGTCCCCACCCCGGAGCGCCTTCTCCCCGCAGGCCAACGCAGCGACGCCCTCCTCGCTGATTTTGTGCTGGGTGAACGCGTGCGCCGTGTGCTTCGCTCTCCCGAGAAGGACCTGCTGGTCTCGCTCGCGGTGCGAAGAGGCCGGCTGGAAGAACGTTCCCGCCAGCGGCTGTTCGAATCGACCGCCGCCTGGTTTTCACAACGGCTGGAAATCCCGAGACCTTCCACGATGAGCGCCGAAACTTACGTCCTCAACCTCGCCGCCATCGCCCACACCGCGCCGGTCAAACAGGGGGGAGCCGCGAAGCGCTGACCATGCCCGGACCCTGCATCAACCACCCGACCACCGAATCCGCCCGCGACTGCGCCGGCTGCCGCCGCCCGTTCTGCGACGACTGCCTCATCGAACTCGGCGGCTGGGTCTACTGCGGCGCCTGCAAGAACGCCGCCGTCGCCGCGGCCGTCGCGTTCGTCGAATACACGCTTCCACGCGAAGCGCTGATCTGGAGCGTCGTCGGCGGCTTCTGCTGCGGCCCCATTCTGGCTCCCGTCGGGATCTACAAGGGACTCGAGGCCCTTCGCAAAATCCGCGACGACGAACGGCTGCCGGGGAAGGGGCTTGCAATCGCGGCGGTGGTGATCGGCATCGGCGTGCTGGTCATGAACGTCGTCGCCCTCATCCAGTTCTTCACGGGAGTCGGCATGGGCCTGTACGGGGTGAAGCGATGAAGGGATCCTGCCCGTTCTGCTCCGCCGTCCTGGACCTCGCTTCGCAGCGCGGGATGGTGACGTGCCGTGGCTGCGGCAACGTGGTGGAGATCGATGTGCTGGAATCGGCGCCCGCGGCGCCGATGCTGCCCCCGCCCGTCGCGGCCGCCGCGGCGACGACCGAGGCCCCGCCCTGCGCGCGGCACCCCCGCAACTCGGCGGTCACCGGCTGCTCGCGGTGCGGGGATTTCGTCTGCGCGGTCTGCGCGACGCCGGTCGAGGGAACGATTCTCTGCGTCCCGTGCTTCGAACACAAACACCAGAACGGCGAACTCTTCGTCCAGCAGGCCCGCTTCACGCTCCCCAACACCGCGCTCGTCTGCGGCATCGTGGGCAACTTCACGAACGTCATGTGCTGGTCGGGGTTCATCCTTCGCGATCCCTGTGACCATCGCGATGATCTTCGCGATGCGGTACATGTTCGCGGGGAAACTCTGATGCTGAACCCGCCGAATTTCCCGGTGCCGGTTTCGATCCCGACGGGGAGTTTTGTGCAGCGGAAGCGGTGGACGCTATGGAGCGACCGGATTTCGCTGGAGTCGCAGAACTTCCTGATGACCTGGGGCCCGGAACTGGACATTCCTCTCGCGGAGATCCGGCAGGTTTACCGCTACCAGCGGGCGCTTCCGCTGAACCTGCTCTGGAACGTGTTGTCGATCCCGTTTTTTCTCGGGCTGTTCGCCGCGATCAGCAAGGACTCGGTGGAATGGGTGATCTTCTGCTGCCTCGGGGTCATCGTGACGGTTGTGCCGAGCTGCGTCGCGGGGTTTTCCAGGCGGCCGCATGTGCTGATCCAGACCACCCGCGGTCGCTGGTCGATCCGCACGGACCGCCCGCGCTTTTCCGCGAACCGGCGCCTTTTCTTCAACGGCCTTTCGGGGATGCTCGGGATTTCTGACCTGGTCCCGGGTGGAAGCGGATATCGCCGCGTTTCCGCTGCCGCCCCGGCCAACGTTCCCGTCGCCTTCCCGCAGGAAGAGGCCGCGCCCGCGCCTCCGACCGAACCCGTTTTCAGCGCTGCTTCGGACGTGCCCGCCGTCGCGGACCCGCCGCTTCCCGCGAACGACGCTCTTCCTCCGCCGTCCGCGTAGGCTTGCCAGATCCCCTTTGACGGACTTCGCACCTTCCCTCAGAGTGCGCGGCCATGGAACTCGACCGGATCGTCATCAAGGGTGCGCGGCAGCACAACCTGAAGAACATCGACGTCGAGATCCCGAAGAAGAAGCTCGTGGTGATCACGGGGGTTTCGGGGTCGGGGAAGTCGTCGCTGGCATTCGACACGCTGTATGCGGAGGGGCAGCGCCGCTACGTCGAGTCCCTGTCTTCGTATGCGCGGCAGTTCCTCGGCCAGATGGAGAAGCCGCTTTACGACCACATCCGCGGCATCGCGCCAACGATTTCCGTCGAGCAGAAGGCGGCGTCGCGCAACCCGCGATCGACCGTCGGCACCGTCACGGAAGTTCACGACTACCTGCGCGTCCTCTTCGCCCGCGCCGGTGAACTCAGCTGCTGGAAATGCGGCGAGCCGGTGCGCCCGCAGACGTCGCAGCAGATCGTGGACGAGATCCTGAAACTGCCGCAGGGGAGTCGCGCGGTCCTGCTCGCGCCAGTCGCCGAGAACCGGAAAGGAACGCACGCCGAGGCGTTTGCCGAAGCGAAACGCGGCGGGTTCGAGCGGGTCCGCGTGAACGGGAAGGTCCTCGACCTCTCCGAGAAGATCGACCTCGACAAGAAACGGAAGCACAACATCGAGATCGTCGTGGACCGCATCACGGTCAACGCCGCTTCACGAGCCCGCATTTCCGAATCGGTCGAGACCGCGCTGCGGGCCGGGAAGGGCAGTCTCATCCTCTCGACGGACGGCCGCCCGGACCAGTTGATGAGCGAGCACCGCTCGTGCGCGAAATGCGGCCTTTCGTTCCCGGAACTCACGCCGCAGTTCTTCTCGTTCAATTCGCCCCAGGGCATGTGCGCGGAATGCAACGGGCTCGGCACCAAGGTCGAGATGGACCCTTCGAAAATCATCCCCGACCCTTCGCTCTCGATCGCCGACGGCGCTGTCGTCCCCTGGGGCCGCGTCCACGACGCGCGGTCCGGGTGGGACAAGGACGTCATTCTTGCGGTGTCGAAGAGGTACAAGATCCCGCTCGACAAGCCCTGGTCGAAACTCTCGAAGGAGCACCAGAAACTGGTCCTCCAGGGCGCCGGGGACGAGCGCATCGACCTCTCCTGGAAAAGCCGTCACGGAAGCGGGACCTACCGTTTCCGTTTCGAGGGCGTCCTCAACAAGCTGCTCCGCCGGTTGAAGGAGAGTTCTTCCGAGGCCGTGAAGCGCTGGGCGACGCAGTTCATGAGCGACCGGACGTGCCCGCTGTGCAACGGCGGCCGGGTGCGGCGGGAAGCGGCGGGGGTGAAGATCGGCGGGCATTCGATCGTCGAGTTCTGCGCGCTGACGATCCGCGACGCGACCGAGTTTCTCGGGAAGCTCAAGCTGGAGGGCTCGCGCGCGACCATCGCGGCGGAAATCCTCAAGGAAATCCGCGGGCGCCTCGGGTTCCTCCTGGACGTCGGCCTCGGCTACCTCTCGCTCGACCGCGTCGCCCCCACGCTCTCCGGCGGCGAATCGCAGCGCATCCGGCTGGCGTCGCAGATCGGAAGCGAACTCACCGGCGTCATCTATATCCTCGACGAGCCTTCCATCGGCCTCCACCAGCGCGACAACGCCAAGCTCATCGGCGCGCTCAAGAAACTTCGCGACATCGGCAATTCCGTCGTCGTCGTCGAGCACGACCGCGAAATGATGGAGCAGGCCGACTGGCTGATCGATTTCGGCCCCGGCGCCGGCGTCCACGGCGGCCTGATCGTCGCCGAGGGAACGCCGGCCGAAGTCGAGGCGGAAGGGAAGTCCCTGACCGCGCAGTACCTCGTCGGCACGCGCGAAATCGAAGCCCCCGAAAAGCGCCGCGCGGGCAACGGCAAGTCGCTCCGCATCCTCGGCGCTTCCGAGAACAACCTCAAAAACGTCACCGTGGACATTCCCCTCGGCAAATTCGTCTGCGTCACCGGCGTCAGCGGCGCCGGGAAATCGACGCTCGTGAACCAGATCCTGCTTCCCGCGGCGCTCAACGCGCTGAACAAGTCCGACCTGAAAGTCGGGAAGCACACCGGCCTCAAGGGCCTGGAGCACATCGACAAGATCGTCGACATCGACCAGACCCCGATCGGCCGCACCCCGCGCTCCAACCCTTCGACCTACACGAAAGCCTTCGACCCCATCCGCGATTTCTTCGCCATGCTCCCCGAATCCAAGATGCGCGGCTTCAAGCCCGGCCGCTTCTCATTCAACGTCAAGGGCGGCCGCTGCGAGGCCTGCCAGGGCGACGGCATGAAACTCGTCGAGATGCACTTCCTCGCCGACGTCTACGTCCCCTGCGAAGTCTGCAACGGGAAACGGTTCAACGACGCGACGCTCGAGGTGAAATTCCGGGGCAAGTCGATCGCGGACGTGCTGGGGCTGACGGTGGAAGAGGCCTTTCAGCTCTTCAGCAACCACACGGACATCATGCGGATCCTGCGGACGTTGTCGGACGTGGGCCTGGGCTACATCCAGCTGGGCCAGCCGTCGCCGACGTTGTCGGGCGGGGAAGCGCAGCGTGTGAAGTTGTCGAGGGAGCTGGCGAAGCGCTCCACGGGCCGGACGCTGTACGTCCTCGACGAGCCGACGACAGGGCTGCATTTCGAGGACATCCGGACGCTGCTGAAGGTGCTGAACATCCTCGCGGACGCCGGGAACACGGTGGTCGTGATCGAGCACAATCTCGACGTGATCAAGACCGCCGACTGGATCATCGATCTGGGGCCGGAAGGCGGCGGCGGAGGCGGGAAGGTGATCGCCGAAGGAACGCCGGAGCAGGTAGCGGCGGTCGCGGCGTCGTATACGGGGCAGTACCTTGCGAGGGAGACGGTGCGAGGCGGGGTCTAAAAGAACGGCGCCCGCAGAGATCACGGAGAAAAACGAGAGAAAAAGGGAGAACAACGGCTTTTTTGGGGGACCACGTGTTCTGCGTGGACTTGGGAATTTCAGACGCCTTAGCCGTTCTCCTGAGCGGTTCTCCTGTTTTTCTCCCCGTCCTCTGTGTGAATCCGTTGCCGTAAGCCCCTCCTCGCTCCCTTTCTTTCGCTGACAGCCTCCCGCGCCGCGGATACTATCCCCCTCCCATGCCCACGCTCCCCGACTCCGTCACCAAGCGCGATATCCTCTGGGCCGCCCACAAGACGCCTCCCGACTACGGGCGTTACGGCGCGGAGTTTCTTGCGGAAGGGCGGCTTCACGACGCCGCCGAGTTCTTCGGCCGTGCGAAGGACATCGCGAAGCTCAAGGAAGTCCTGAAGGCGGGTCTGCGCGAGGGCGATGCAGGCCTCATCGCTCGCCTCGCCGTGATCCAGCCCGATATCGTGGACCTCACGACCTGGCGCGAGTGCGCTGTCGAGGCCGAACGCCTCCAGAAGTGGTCGTTCGCGCGGACGGCTTGGGAGAAGGCAGGCGACGCCGCGAAGTCCGCGGCGGCGCGGGACCGGGTGCTCACAGCGCTCGGTTACACGATTGCAAAGGTGGTCCCGAATGAAATCGGCCCTGCAGGAAATAGTCCAGCACCTCAAGCGTAAACGCGTCGACTACGCCGACGCGCGTTTCGTGGACCTCGAAGAGGAAACCGTCGGCGCCCGCAATGGCGTCGTCGAGACGAACTCCCGGTCGCGCAGCCGCGGCATCGGCGTCCGCGTCCTCTGGAAAGGATCCTGGGGCTTCGCTTCGACAAGCGACCTCGCGGACCTCGCCGTCGCCGACCGCGCGCTGGAAGTCGCCCAGGCCACGGCCCGGGCCTCGGCCCCGGCCGCGAAACTGGCGCCGGTCGAACCTGCGAAGGCTTCCTGGAAGACTCCCTGCAAGATCGACCCCTTCTCCGTGCCCCTCTCGAAGAAAATCGCGCTTCTCGCGTCGGTGTCGGAAGCCCTGAAAAAAGGGAAGCGCATCCGTTCGGGGGGTGCTTCCTACTCGGCGTACCGGACGCGCAAGATTTTCGTCTCGACGGAAGGCGCGCTGATCGAGCAGGACATCACGGAGTGCGGCGCGGGAGCAGTGGCGACGGCGGTGGGCGACGGCGGAATGCAGACGCGCAGCTACCCGAACTCGCACCGCGGGGATTTCGTGACGGGCGGATGGGAGCACGTCGAGGCGATGCGCATGATGGACCATGTCGAGCGCGTCCGCGATGAGGCGGACCAGCTTCTTTCCGCACCCGACCTTCCTGAAGGCAACTACGACCTGATCCTCTGGGGACCGCAACTGGCGCTTCAGGTGCACGAATCCTGCGGCCACCCGATCGAGGCCGACCGGGTGCTGGGAACCGAGCAGTCCCTCGCCGGCGGGTCGTTCCTGCAGCCTGACAAGCTCGGGAAATTCCGTTACGGGAGCGAGTACGTGACGATCTCGCTCGACGGGACGATCCCGGGCGGCCTCGGCTCCTACGGGTTCGACGACGAAGGTGTCCCGACCGCGCGCGGCCCGGTGATCGACGCCGGGATTTTCGTCGGCTACCTCACCAGCCGCGAAACCGCCGCCAAGCTCAAGCTCAAGCCCAACGGGGCCATGCGCGCCGACTCGTGGTCCCGCATGCCCCTCATCCGCATGATGAACATCTCCCTCGAGCCCGGCAGCTGGGAAACCGACGAACTCCTCGCCGACTCCGACGGCGCCATCCTCTGCGACATCAACAAGTCCTGGTCCATCGACGACCGCCGCCTCAATTTCCAGTTCGGCTGCGAAGCCGCCTGGCAGATCAAGGGCGGCAAGAAGGCGAAACTCTTCCGCAACCCGATCTATTCCGGCATGACTCCGCAGTTCTGGAATTCCTGCGACGCCGTCTGCTCCCGGCCGCACTGGCGCGTCTGGGGCGTGCCGAATTGCGGGAAGGGCGTCCCGGGGCAGGTCGCGCGGGTTGGCCACGGCGCGGCGCCGTCGCGGTTCCGCAAGGTGAAGATGGGAGCTTCAAAATGAAAAAGACCGGGGCGAAGAGCCGGGGCGCGAAGGCCGGGGCCAAGGGCCGGGGCAAAGGGCCGGGGCCGAAGGCCGGGGCACGGGTGGGCGAAGCCGGGTGGCTGGGGCGCGACGAGGTGCTCGCTTCGCTACGCGCCGCGATCAAGTCCGCGGGCGGCGACGTCGAGCTCGTGTTCATCGGCGGCGACAGCGGCACCACGCGCTTCGCCGCCAGCGGCATCCACCAGAACATGCGCGAGCACGGCGTGTCGGTGTCGGCGCGTGTCGCGGTGGGCAAGAAACTCGGCGTGGTCTCCGTCAACTCGCTCGCAAAGGCCGAACTCGTCGGCGCGATCAAACGGGCCCGCGAAGCCGCCCAGGCCGCACGGCCGCTGGCTGAGTTTCCCGGATTCCCCGGGCCGCAGTCTTACGGTCCCGCGCCGCGCCCCGACCCCGCCATCGTCAACCAGACCGCCGCCGAACGCGCCGATGCCCTCCGTCCGCTCTTCGCCGCCGCCACCAAGGCGAAAACCGAGCTTCACGGCGCCCTCATGGCCCACACCACGAAACTCGCGGTCGCGAATTCCGAAGGCCTCGCCGCCTGGCACGAAGGAACGACGGCCGACGCCCAGTTCATCGCGATGGATGCGGGCGAAGGTGGAAGCGGCTACAGCGCGGATGCGGCGCCGCGATGGGACGGGATCGACCTGCCGACGCTGACGGACACGGCGATCCGGAAGTGCGTGGACAGCCGCAAGGCGCGCGTCCTGGAGCCGGGGACGTACGAGGTCATCCTGGAGCCGGCGGCGGTCGCCGAGATTTTCTCGTGGCTCCCGTGGATCGCGTTCACGGGCCGCAGCGTCGAGGACGGGCAGTCGTTCCTGAAGGACAAGTTCGGCCAGATGGTCGCCACCGACGCCGTCACGATTTACGACGACGGCCTCGATTCCGAGGGCATTCCGCTCCCGTTCGATTTCGAAGGGCGTCCGAAGAAATCGGTGTATTTCATCGATCGCGGCGTCGCGCGCGAAGTCGCCCACGACGTCGTCAGCGCGGCCAAGGCGAAATCGCGCCCGACCGGGCACGCGCCGTACCCCGGCATGGGCGCCACCGCAATGCCCCTCAATCTCTTCGTCGCCCCCGGCATGTCCAGCGTCGAGGAAATGATCGCCCAGACGAACCGCGGCGTCCTCGTCACGCG
>JAIOPR010000101.1 GCA_021413805.1 Planctomycetota bacterium | reverse complement strand
CCAAACTCTGCGACTTCGGGTTCGCACGCCTCCGCCGGACCCCGGGCGCCGACGAAGAAGAAGCGGCGTTCGGGACGATGGCCTACGCTTCGCCCGAACAAATGGAAGGCGCGACCGACCTCGACTCGCGCGCCGACCTCTACGGCGTCGGCGCCACGCTCTTTCACTTGGCCACCGGCCGCATGCCGCCCGTGCCGGACAAATGGGGCGGCCTCCCCGCGATCGAGCCGGCGGTGTCGCGCGAAGTGCGCTGGATCGTGCAGAAGCTGATGGTACCGGACCGGGGGGAGAGGTACGGGTCGGCGGAGGACCTGCTGGGGGACCTGGAGAGCCTGCGCAAGCTGAAGGCGCGGACGGGGGCGGCTGCGCCGAAGGTGGTGCAGGGTGAGTTTCACTGGGAGTTCAACTAATCGGGGGAAGTCTTATCCGTCGTTGTTTCCGCGCAATCCCGCCGCTATCTGCGTCCCGCTCTTTTTGCCCATGAATTCAGCTTGAAAAACGCCTGCAAACAGCGGACGCAGATCACGCCAGATTTCGCGGAAACGACCGCGGATACGGAGGACGGGAACCTCCCCCCTCCCTCAGTGTTTCCCCCCCGGCAGAATTTGCCAACAGGACGCCGGACCGATCGCCCGCTTCTCGACGGACTCCTTGTAACCCCTTCAGCGGCAAGCACTTAACGCGCCCACATCGTGCGGATACCGCTTGACTTCCACCTCCCCTTTCAGGCATAATGCTCGGCCCGGCAAAAGAAGTGCCCAAAAAGCCGGCCTGCCGTACCGCAAAAGTGGGAGATGTGCTTCCCACTTTTTTCTTTGGGCAAGCCCCGAACTGAGAGGTCCGCATGAACGGCGAACTCCTTCGCATCGTCGACAGCATCCATCGCGAAAAGGGCATCGATAAGGAAATCATTATCGAAGCCCTCGAGTCCGCATTGATCTCCTCCGTCCGTAAATATTACGGCGTCGGCGAGGAGTCCGAACTCACCGTCAAGGTCGATCGCACCTCCGGCAGCATCTCCACCAACTCCGGCCTCACCCTCGAACAGCTCGGGCGCATCGCGGCACAGACCTTCAAACAGGTCATGATCCAGAAGTTCCGCGAGGTCGAACGCAACCAGGTCTACGGCGACTACGAGACCAAAAAGGGCTCCGTCATCGTCGGCTCCGTCCAGCGCTTCGAAGGCCCCCACATGATCGTCAACCTCAACAAGGTCGAGGCCGTCGTCCCCCGCTCCGAACAGGTCCCCGGCGAGTCCTACCGCGTCGGCGACCGCATCCGCGCCCTCGTGGCCGAGGTCAAGAAAAAGGGCCAGAAAGTCCGCGTCGTCCTCTCGCGCGCCAACGGCGACTTCGTCAAGAAGCTCTTCGAGGCCGAAGTCCCCGAAATCCAGGAAAAGCTCGTCGAGATCCGCTCGATCGCGCGCGAGCCCGGCTACCGCACCAAGATCGCCGTCGCCTCCGTCAACGACAAGGTCGACGCCGTCGGCGCCTGCGTCGGCGTCCGCGGCTCCCGCATCAAGAACATCGTCGAAGAGCTCTCCGGCGAAAAGGTCGACATCATTCGCTTCGAGCTCGAACCCGGCTCCATGATCCGCAACGCCCTCAAGCCCGCCGAGGTCGCCGGGATCGTCGTGAACAAGGACGAAAAGCGCGCCCGGGTCATCGTCACCAAGGACAAGCTCTCCCTCGCCATCGGCAAGCAGGGCCAGAACGTCCGCCTCG